>CACJAW010000013.1 GCA_902591495.1 uncultured Pseudohongiella sp. | reverse complement strand
AGCGGTTGCTGCATCCATCTTCGCCGATAGGGCTCCATCGACCCACTCCGCATTTTCAGAGATCATCTCATCAGCCTGCTCAACAACAGCCTCATTTGCTTCGGCAACCAGCGTATTGATAGCTTGAAGCATCGGATTAATTTCCTGCACTCTTGAACAGATTTCACTTAGTTTATCGTTAAGCTTCGCTCGGTTTTCTAGCTGATCTATCTTAACCAAGTTTGAAAACATAGTTTGAAAATTTTTCTCAACTTCTGTATTCGGTTCAAGTGACTCAATCATTAACAAACGGGAATTAAAAAGATCATCAACATTATCGATCGCTATCGCCCTATTCCCAGTAAAGGAAGATGCAAAGTTTCTATCAAGTAATGCGCGGTTCTCACCTATATCTGCTAGAAGCAACATCAACTCAGCGTAGGTAGTTGAAACTCCAGCTTCAAGTTCGAAGATTCGCTTCTTGTTCTTCTGGATACCAAGTTTATTCTCTGCTACTAGTTCTAAATCTGTTTCGTTAGCCATTAGGTCACCTGCTGATTAGTCGGTAGTTTCTTCAGTTGTAGCGTCATTTAAATCAGGAAGATCAAGTCCTGTGGAGCGGAACAATTTACTTATATTGATAAATCCTTTGTTCGGCTCCGATAAGTTGCAGAAACGGTATATATAATCAAATATGTTGTCAGCTTGGTCCGCCGAAACTACTAAATGAAACTGCTCAACATCGAAAGAATCAGCGACCCCTGCAACAGATCTCCTCCCTATAGGGGACCCCGCCACATTATAAAAATAGACTTCGTTGATCCCTTTTTTCATCAATTCCGGAATCAATAAATCTGTCCCACCTTCATAGAGTACGCCAGATATTAACCATGTATAGTCAAGATAGTGCTCACCGAGATCTGGTTTTAATACTGGTAGAGGCATGATAATTACCCGACGTATTTAGATACAATTGATGGTGGCACGTAAGTCGCAGCCTGCAATAAAGGTGTTGCATACATGAAACCTGAGCCTGGAATATCAAGCTTTCCCGCTAAAAAAATCCTTTCGAAAACTCGATCTACTTCATCACTTGACACCATAACGCTTACTACCTCTCGTTCAGCGTCTACAGCAACGCCAAGAGCGCCTAACCGCTCGCGGATACCAACTCCCATAGCTGCATGAATCGTTGATCCCTCGATGCCAACATCAAGGAGAGCGTTTGTTATTATCTCGCCATAACCACTCTGGACTACGGCAGTAATTAGCGTCGCATCTGTTAAGGTAGTAAATGAACGTTTCATGCAGTTCCTCCTTCTTCGGCAAGCGCCAGTCTTCGCTCTTCCCGCTTTACTTTAAACTGAACATATAAACCTAAGGTTAGTACGGCCACGATTGGGCATATTGATGCTGCTGCCAAAATGCCAAAACCCTCTACTGATCCTAGGGCATTACCAAATCCGAGACCCATTGCCAGGACAAGTGGCACTGTGACCGGACCAGTAGTAACACCAGCCGAATCCCATCCAACATTGACGAATTCTTCTGTTGATAACAGCGTTAAAATTAATCCAATCGTATAACCGGGAATTAAGATATACATGATATGAAAATCAAAGATCAGTTTTAAAACGCCCAACATAATGCCAATAGCTACACCAAATGCAACTGCTCCCATTAACATTGACTTCTTAAATGCACCGTTCGTCAAATTTTGAACAGTCATCCCGAGTGCGTTTAGAGCCGGCTCGGCGAGTGTAGATCCAAACCCTAATACCCATGCGAATAATGCCGCAATTCCCACACCTACAGAAAAACTATAGAGCGGACTCGCGGCTATTGTATCGATAGATTCGAAGGCACCAGCAATTAAACCGCCAGATTGATCTCCGAGTTTTGCAAGACCGTATGTCAACCCTATATTAAAAATGCACATTCCCAGAACCGCCAGAATGATCCCGTAGTTTGTGATAAACGCGTTTTTCATTTTCTCCCGCAAGACGATAAACAGAATAATTGCTAAGAAAATCACTAGAGGAACAATTGCCCGAACTCCCAAAATAACTTCTGTCCATGGTGTTACTTCGAACCAATTTGGCTGACTCGCCGCCGCCTCTGCGGCCAATCTTATCTCTGCCGCACGCGCAATAATTTCTTCAGCAGGCACGGTGTATGCAGTGTAAAAACTTAGGCAAAGCACGCCCAAAATAGGGAATACTGAAGCTAGAGTCACTATCCCGAAGCCAGATAAAGAGGAATCTGCCCCCTTACCTGCCGCTGAGGCTACACCTATCCCGAGTGCGAGAACAAGAGGCACTGTCACTGGACCTGTAGTCACAGCACCACAATCCCAGGCAAGTCCAACTATCGTTGTCAGGTCTTCATTGAAAAACGCAATTACACTGAGAATCAACGTAGGAGTCAAAGTAATGAAAATCAGAGGCTTGAGGCTCCAACCTCGTAAAAATCGAACCGTTCCTAAAACCGCCGCTAGACCAACTCCCAAACCAACGAGCAAAACAGTCGTGCCAGACCGGTCGTTAAGGAGAGTAAACAGATAAGGCGCCTGCACAGGATCCACAAGCGAACCCGCAACCTGAAGTGCTCCTATCGCGGGTTCTGCAAAGGTAACCCCAATCCCAAGTAAGAAAGCTATTGTAAGAACACCAGCTAGCGGCAGCTTCCTGGGTAACGTGTTCCCGATGACCTCACCGAATGGCATCAGTCCAAGCTTCAAGCCTTCCATGAACATCATCAACCCAACCATCACTGCCAGTAATCCACCCGCAATAATCGCGGCATCGATGACGGGGGTTTGCAGGACAATGTACTGGAAAAGAGCAAGATAGGCAGCAAGCGGCACAACAGCTCTGGCCTGATCCATGAAACGGGTAGAAAAATAAGGCTGAAGAAGTTTGACAACATCACCACCACCCAACTTCATCTTGGGCACTGGTTGCGGATGTTCGTTACCATGCCGATCAAACAAAGGCTCGGGCATCAACTCCAAAAATGGAACCCTCTGCGAATCCACAGACATTGCCTGTATGTAGTCCCCAAACCGAATCGAATTTCGTTTTGCCATGATCGGTACCGTTTATTGATTAATTAAGTGTGTATTTCAGCGAAGCTCCTTCTCACTTTAAACTCTCGCACCTATCTGTTATCGGACCTAATCGAAAAGCCTTAAATTACTTTACGCTAGTGATCTGGTCTTTTCCTCTCCTTTCGGACTACCTTTGAGAGTATTGAGAGGTCCCAGTTGAGCGCTCCGAAATCGAAACTCCGGGTGTTCCGGAATCGAGTCTTGCCCTTTCATCAGGATGAATTGCCAACAGAGCTGTGCCATAGTTGCCATTTTTATCCCTGCGCGAAGAGAGCTGTTCCAAACGAGCATCCAAAAGGTTGTCATACTCCTGTTCCTCTAGATAAGTAACACTCACATGGAAGTGGGACATCGCGTCCACGCTTCTCCCTCCAAAGACAACCCATTGATCCGGGTCAATAGAAAGAGGATTGTTTTCGGTATTGTCAAAATGTGTGCGCATTACTATTGCTGTGCCTGCAGGCAAAATCGGTCTAGCATCGTCTGCGAACACAAAACTGGTCTGCCAGTTATGATTGTAGTTATTAATAGATGCAATCACATCACGGCGATTCGCTCCCGGGCCATAATAGTCCCTCACCCTTCCTGGCCAAATCACCTCAATTGACATAGCAATACCGTGCAAATGCATGTGCCCGCGATAGCTGTTAAGCATAACTGGCTCGTCCAACACCCATGTTCGGTACATCGTCTGTGTCCCATGAGGCGGAATCAATATATCTCGAGCTCGCGGTTGTCCAGGATCAAATTGGTCGATTAGATGGTGGATCTCAACGCTGGCTACTGTCTCAGGAGGCTGATCGTCAGGGTGAAACCAAAAGGCGACTTCAATATTATCCTCGAACTCCACGCCTATCGGGAAATAATGTGCCCCAAAATTAACCACACCTGGACCAACATCGAACAAGATGCCTGTATCCTCTCCAAAATAATCCCATCGCTTTCCTGCGCCAGCGCCAACCACTCGACCTGAAGGGCCTTCTTCTAAATCCAACCGAATATTATTATGATGCAACGCCCCCCGGCCTTGAATAGTATTCCGGATTTCTGCAGCCTTTAAATACTTTGGTTTTTCTAAAGCCGGCCACTCGACGTCTATTGATGGCCAAAAATCACCACCCTCGGCTCGCACCGCAATTGGTCCAGATTCAAAGACCATATCCGGCTCTCCTAAATCTGGCTCTAGCTCCCATTCTAGCCAATTTGGCCAGTCAACTGGTGGGGGTATATTCGAAGAATCACCCTCAGGAGTACCGTTGTCGACCCAATCAACTAAAATTTCAATCTGTTCTTCACTTAACGAAAAATCATTCTTGTACTCTTGTATACCGATTGTCGGATCTAAATGCCAAGGAGGCATTATGCGACGGCGCACATTTTCTTTAATTCTAGGCGCCCATGCCCTTGCCTGCTCATAGGTCTCTAGCGGCATGGGGCCTATACCTCCAGGCTGATGACAGCGTTGACATTTTTCCTGCAACACTCTCACCACTTCGTTTGAAAATGTCGGTGATTGGATAGATTCGGTTGTCTGAGCTCCCAAGATTGAAGTACTAAAAGCTATAGTCGCCATGCAGACGCATTTCAAAGAATACTCAATGTAAGTTTTTAACAATGTCTTTATTGTTTTTATAATTAAGGTTTTCATTATCTTTAGACCTCTGCGATTTTATATCGCTCTGCTAGAATTATTAATTATTCTGTTACATTGATCTTTACAAATGCATTGGTCCAGCAACACCAAAATTCGAAATCTTGAGTTTCATAGGCTGAACGACCCACATCATTATAGGCTTGCACCTGAACGACATATTCTCCCGCCATACTAAAGACGGCTTCAATTATATCCTCCCCGTATGCAAACTCTGAACCAAGCCAGCTCGACGCCTCTACCCAACCAACACTTTCCTCTTTCCAAGAACTCCAGTTAGGATTAAAACTAACTTCGCCTGGCCCTTGATACTTAAACCATCTTACTCGTATTGAACGATCATCTGCTTCTCTGAATGGGTTATCACGCCGGACTCGCGCTGATAATTCTATAGGCTCACCCACGCGGGTTTGCAAAATTTCTGAAACCATCCCACGTCCAAATCCGACGCGGCCCTCAGAAATAGGTCCCTCCGCTTGAAGGCGAACCTTAGGCGGACTATTTTTCCGCGAAGGTTGCACCGGTTCGTCATGACGATAAGTGCTATGAATTAATCGGCCGGGTGAACTAAATTCCTGGCCGGTCATCTCATCTACCAAGGTCCAGCGGACATCTTTATCGCCCCAATCCTCTGGCACTGTCAAACTCAACACGCAGTAGTGCCGGCGACCGCCGTCTGGCTGAGGTTCAAAGTGCGTCGGCTGTAAGCCATTATATTCTTCTGGCTCAATAAAGTTATTAGAGCCAATAGGTATATCAAAAACAGTTTCAGTATTCGTATTAAAATATCCAAAACAGAGTTGATAGCTCCCATCAGGATTAGGAAACCACCCTTCAAAAATTGGTACAACCGGCCCTCCAGTAGCCCTGACTAATTGAGGATCATTTTGGTGACCACCGGGTGGTGCTACCCTATTCCAACCCGGTATACGAGTCTGGGCGTCACTATAATCAGACTGAGTTACGCTGAGAAGTCCAATTAGTAAGGAAATTGACCACTTTTTCATTAATAGATTCCTGTTCAATTTAAATTAGACTTACCAAACTCTCGACAGGTCGTCACTATCGAGGAGCACACGAGATCTGATCTTTTTCAAAGAGCCAGATTAAGTGCAAAGAATATTGGCAGTTATGCGGGGTTGAAGTCAATCTGAAAAAGACTCCAAGAACTAACGATCACATTAATTGTCCTATCACTTTTTCGTCTTAACTGATAATTTATGGGACCATCGAATTACGGTCATAAGGTGATTATTAGTGAAATATTCCCTATTTCTGACATTAATTATCTCTACTTGCCTTCAAGCCGAAGAATTACAGGTTTGGCAGTGCCAAAGCACCAATGCCGTCGGCTTTAATTGGAATACGGAGGAAGGGTATGGATGGGATATTAAAGTCGTTCCCAAAACAAATATCGCTTTTAATTTTAACGGAACAAATTCTTCCTTGTTCTTAAACTCAGAGAATATTCCTCTAAGCTGTGTAAACACTAAAAACGATACTGGGGAGAGACTTGTTTCTTGCGTCAGAAATGATACGAAACCCTATGACTTCCTAGTGTTAAATATAGAGAGTGGTCAAGCCTCTCTGTCTCGTCTAGGAGGTTCCGTATCATCGAACACCTTCTTTCGAGAAATGGTTAGCACAAACATTTTTCAATGTTCAAGCTAATCGTCCTTGGATTACCAATGTCAGTCAGTCAGTCACGAAACGTTCGAGAAAATCTAATCGGTCTTGACCCCAGAAAATTTCTCCATTTACAACGTAGGTTGGGGCGCCATAAACCCCTTTAGAGATAGCTAACTTACTCTCAGATTCTCGTACCGAAAGCATTGATTCCTTTTTTGACAGCGCCGCTTCTCCATCGATATCAAGCTCCTCCGCTAGTCTCAACAATATTGACGTGTCACTAATATCTAGTTCATTGGCCCATACGCCTTCAAGACATGAGCCAGCGAAGTGAAGTGCTGCTTCCGGATTTTCCTCCCTAATTGCTATAACCATGGCTGCCGCAGATGCATCAGCCACCGGAAAATGTTTTGGCTCACAATTTAAAGGCAAGTTCAGGTAGTCGCGCCACCGCCTTAACTCCTGCATGCGATAATCTTTCCTCTGCTGAGATCTTTTCGGAAGCGGTATACCCCCGGTTGCAGGCAGAACTAAAGACAAATCAATCGGATGAATATTAATCCGACAACCATACTCACTCGCAATTTTCGTCAGACGCTTATGACCAAGGTATGACCAAGGGGACGCCAACGATAGATAATAATCAATAGGTATGGACAAGATTTTAACTCCTTTAATGGATGTTCTCTTAACGAGGAATCGATAAAAAAAACTGCTAGTACCTTTTAAATACTAGCAGTTTCTCAAAGGATAAATTAATGAGTTTGTTATCTTGACCCCGGTTGCGCGATTCCAGCCTCATCTCTTTGCGCAGATGACATTTGATTCTCCCCCAACACTCCCAGCGTGCTGAGTACTCGATTCATCTCTTCTTCACTAAGGTCGGCTAGAAACATGTCAGCAGCCTCAGCCCAAGCGTCCGCATCATCTTCACGCACTGCAAAGTCTAAGGCCAATACCAGTTCTTTCCTTGCGTCGCTGAGAGCGGGTGGCTTGCTCCATGTAGCTCCAGAAGTCCCATCAGGTTCTGTTACGATTGCTTCCACCACCTCTTGATCAAGCCCTGTTTTGTCTGCAACGTTTTGAATATCCTCAGTTGGCGCGGCTGATCGGACGACCGAAGCACCATCATTGGGTTCCCAACTAAATTGAGTCAGTGCAAAGGACACTTTCCTTATCTTATCCGCAACACCTTCATCTGACATCCAACATGGATTTGGAACCTCTAGTCCGGCAGTTTGGTAGGGAAGCCAAAAGTTTAGACCCGCAAATGGACCGTTTGAAGAATCGACAAACCAAACATGAAGCATGTGCAGAGTCTCTCCATCTTTTGCAAATTGAGGATGATCGTGCCATGAAGCAAGATCACTATCATATGGTAATGCCACATCTGTATTGGGCACATCAACAAAAGCGTAGGCGGCACCGACAAGTTGATCGCGCCCATCTATATTTGAGAACAAAAGTTGGTTCGGCAAGTCTGCATCAATAGTCTTTTCTAGCCCCATTCCCAAATTTACGTAATGGACTCCCATGCCGGGAATGTCTCCAAGTGCGGGGAAGAAGCCCGCAGCTTTTGCAGCTTCTGGTGTACTAAGGGAAGCTAGCTCATCCTTTAGATCAGCAATCTGATTCCTATCTTGCTCCGCCAATCCATCCCATGGCGGAGAGGCGAGATTTTCGCAGCTCACAGCCTGACCCATATGAGCATGGCCATGTCCGCCGCCATGAGCTCCGTGCCCACCGTGGTCTTGGTGCGATTGAGCCAGCAATGTCAAAGGCGCAAGTGCCCCAACAAATGCCAAAGTTTTCAATGTGCTGTTTGTCATAACTTGCATAGTTTATACCCCTTCCGAATGAAATCGCTTTCATGGATTTTTCTTATCTTCGAATTGTAACTTAGATTAGGACTTTAAAAAACATGTGTCTTGTGGCTACGTAGAGTTCTTCATTTTAAGATCGAATACGCTATTAACCGCGAATTGGATGTTGCGAACAACACTCATTCAATCGTCCAACTTCTGGTAAACATAATCTATTTAGTACCTTAACTGATCTACCTCAGTGAAAAGTGCGTTACTGATGCAATGAAACTAACCAATAATCAATTTCAACCATGGCAAAAGATAGCCGTTATAGCGGGAGTCATGACCTTGCTAGTCGCCTCGATATTCTTCGTGGGATGTCTTTTAGGAATATTTGCATTTGAGCACTTTAGCGTTGGTGGACAATCCGGACTCCGAACTATCGCCGGAGTCGCCATTTCCGGATGCCTACTTGCAGCCATCGGTTTTTGGGACAAATAAAGGTGAAAACTATGATAAGAAAATCCGATTTCTTCATCCTTCTGGCAGTTATGATTTCCTTCGCAGTATCAGCTTTCCTTTGGTTCTCGGGGCAAAGAGAGGAAGGCCTGTTTACCGCTGTATGGGTGCCTTCAATTCTAAGTTTTGGCATCTACTTCAAGTTAATGGTTTTGGGAGCAAAGACTTCATGAGCACAACTACCTTATTAGCAATAGCCGTAGTCGTATTTTCGCTTATGGTGACCGGATTATTTACATCCATGAGAGAATTTCAAAAGGCAGAGGATCCGTCTACCAGGAAAGATTCTTAAAACACTTCAGGGTAACTCCGACTCGAATAAAGACTTGCTTCGAGCGAAAAGCACCGAAAGAAATACAAATACCAATGCTACTACTAAGCTCGGCCACGCCGGATTAGGAGAATCCATATAGAACGCCCAAACAAACATACTCCCCGCGACTTGTAACAAGTAGAGTCCGACCCACGGGCGAGCCCACGACCTCATATACCACAACCCGTAAGTCAAGCTTGCATAAACAACCCAATGAACCATCCCGCCTAATTTTGCCATCCAGCCATAGAATGTTAATCCGAACCATACTTCCTCATCCTCAGCTATTGGCTTTATAAAAACATCCCAAGGCAAATAAACAAACGTCATGTAGACAAAGAAAAGAAACACCACATTCATCCAGAAGGGTCTTCTCATTAGAATGTTCTCAAGTTTATTGATCGGCATTTCTCTATATTGTCTCAAGAAACTCTAGTATGGCCGTGTTGACCTCATGCGGTCTTTCTTGTTGCAGCCAATGTCCTGTATCTGAATACTTACGCACACCACGAAGATCTGATAAACCTAGAGACAGCGCGTCTATGGCTTCAGGTGTGTTTCCAGCGATCATGTCATTTTCGCCATAAAGATAAAGACTCGGCTGATTTATTTGTTTTCCTATAAAAGGGGCCAGGTTAGATGGTATTCTCTTAATATTTCGGTACCAGTTAAGCCCTCCCCTAAAACCTGATTCCGCAAATTGACTCACGTAAAATTGCAAATCTTCTTCAGAAAGCCAGACTGGCAATTCCTGGGGTACAACAAATTGGTCTGATACTGATTCTCCCATAGGAAAGTAGCCATCCCATCCGGACGCATGGATCCCATCCCTCACGATATCTCCCGAAATGGTATACAGAAAACCTAACATTGTTTTCCTGACATCTGCTTCAAGGTCAGCCTCTGCAATACCAGGCTCTTGAAAGTAGAGGCGGTAATAATCCCTTTCCCCAGCACTCATTTTCATTACCTGATTGAGGTCGATTCCTTCTGGCAAAGCAGCTGGGGGAGAATACGGGACACTCAAACCGATGACGGCTCGAAAAATATCGGGCCTCATTAAACTAGCGTACCAAGCTACAGGGGCACCCCAATCATGACCGACTATAACCGCCGAACTCTCTCCCAAGGCGATAACTGCTTGCGCTACATCGCCAACAAGATTGGAAATAGTATAAGCTTCTATTTCCTCCGGTTTACTGGTTCCCCCGTAACCTCGCATATCCAGTGCCACGGCCCTGTATCCTGCCGCGGCAAGTGCGGGGATCTGATGCCTCCATGAATACCATGACTCAGGAAAACCATGGCACAACAAGATCAGCGGCCCAGTTCCTTTTTCGACATAACTTATTTCTATCCCGTTAGCCTGCAACTTACCTGATGTAAATTCTTCCATCTGAAATCTCCAGCCTCTTTAATTAAGCGGCCTGCTGCTCGTTATACATTTCCTTTAGATCTCCAAAGGTCATGGTATCCAAAACACTGTGGTCATCGTCAAGAATTTCATAGATAGGATCGTCGTTGTAAGGCCGTAAACTGAATAGAATTATTACATCCTCATCACCACCACCCTCCTTATGTGGCTCTATATCAGGTAGTCCAGCCTTGTATGTTCCTGCTGGTCTGATTTCTTTCAAATCCCCCTCTGGGCTGTATATTCGATGTTCACCTTGTATAACAAAAGTATTGAAGTTCGCCGTATGTCTATGAAGTATAATTTTTTCATTGGCCGAGAACTTGAATAACACATCAACAATCTTAGCTGTGTCATCAACATTCAAAATCGACAACCAGACATGGTCTACATCTGGTAGTGGTTGCCAATCAACTGTTCGCTCATCAAATCTACTTAAATTTGTCATGTATTCTCCCAAAATTTTTGTATAAACGTATGCGTTTATCAGAGGTCTATGCCAAATTCACAGACAAAAGATCATTTTTAATCTCAAAATAGATAAAACGCTATCCCCTTTCCTATACTGCAAAAATTCCTACTAAACGTAAATAAAAATCTCTAATCCTTGGCAGGCTTATATTGTGGGTGATTAATCACTAGCCCCTCATCGATTCCTCCTGGATAAATTTCTTGCTCAAAATATTCCGCAAAATCAGGATCAACAAGTTTTCGATAGGAGGCCCAAACGGACTTTGAGGTAGGATTTTGCATTATCCCCAACTTTAAAACATCAAGTCGAGCGCTCAATAAATGTTCTGAGACGAAACCGAATTTATCCTGCAAAAAGACCTCTCGCGCGTCAATGATCAGCATAGTCACATACTGCGCGATTTTTGTTTTCTCGATCCGAGATAATTCATTCGAGTTCCAATCCCTGGATAAGAACTCACAAAACTCATCGTCCCTAGAAATAGTGAATCTCCTATCATAAACCCGAGTATTCAAATTATGTTCAATGGATGAAATTGCTAATTTGTTACTTAATCTTATCTGAACAGCTAAGTATCCAAGCGTACCAACCGTGGCGAGGGCCGCCACAACTTCGCCCAAAGCGCCCAATTCAACAAAGTTCATTTCTTACTCCTGTTGCTAAAAATTAGATACCTAAGGAAAAATTAGGTAACCAATTTTTACCACAGGTATACCAAGATCTGCACTTCTGATATGGACTAAGTTGCTGAAATATTTTGTGGTAGGGTTATGAACACCACCGAAGTCGAAATACTGGGATCCGTCTGAAAAAGCTACTAGCTTTAACTTTCACCTCGTATCAAACATCCGTAAGTAGTCTTCTTAACTTGAATATTCTTTTTATTATTCTGCCTAGTTGGAATAATTTCTCAAAGAGGCATCTGCGGGTTCCATAATTAGAGCATCAAAATTTATGGCACTATTGTATTCACCGTCAAAATCTTCTAAGTAAGATTTAAAAAGTTCTCGTGTGAGTTCCGCATCGATATCGATAAATTCACAGCTCCTAAAATCCCACATCGTCTCAGGAAGACCAAAAATTTCTGACTTTATTCCACAGCTTTTATCTTTAAGTATGGGCTTGCAAAGATTACCCGCATCGTAACTAGGGTTGGTAGCAGTCGGTGCGGTAACAATGCTAGTTGTCTTACAAGCCTGAAGCTGATTCTGCAAACTGGGCACAGAATATTGGAACCATTGTCCGTCATAGAGCTCTTGGTATTTAAATCGGCCCACTTTCAAAAGATATTTCTGCCCCCAAACAATCGGGTCTGCAGCGTCTCTTATCAAACTTGCATCAGTTGTAATAGCCGATTCAGGCAACCAACCCATTAAATATACCCTATTATAAATCGGATAAGTGGGCGGATCCCTTCGAAACTGAAGGTCAGCATCTCCTCCCGCCTGTGACATCGTCGAATATCCTACCATTAGGGGGTCTGTGTCATGTCCAGCATGCCCCCAGGTGTGGATCGCCTCGTGAACGTCCACTCGAGTGTTGATATTCAGCAGCAACTCGGACGCTGAATCTCCGAAGGGATCGCTATGATCACTATAGAAAAAATCTTGGTCATGAGTAATCTTTAAACCATCCGCTGTTTTGATACTCCACTGAGAACCACCTAATGCGTTAAAGTTACTAGCTGCAGCACTAAAGTTAGTTTTACCCGAATCAGATAGAATGAAAGAAATCACCTTGTGTTCTTGAGGTACAAATTCAGCAGGCAACTTCAGACTATCAAGAAGGAAGTATGCCGGCCTTGAAAATTTTAGAACTTTATCATTCACCCAGCTAGAATAGTGCTGCATTCCCAAAGCGGAGTTAGCCCACACCTCTGCACCTTTTTGATTATCTAACAGCCACTGCCTTAGGTCTTGAAGCACTTCTCTTTGTTGAACCGTCGGACTTTGCAATGCATCGGGATTCCAAATCTTGTCCCTAAAATAATTTGACAGTTCATCCACACCCCACCCTTTGAGCGCCGCATCCACAACCTCAAGATGGCCCAGAGACATAGCGTTTGAGTCACTTATACTAATATTATTTAGTCGATAGGTCTTGTAAGAGCTTATCTGTCCGGCGCTGAGTGAGTTTAAAAAAGACATGGTCTTTTTAGCGCTGGGATCAAAACTCTCGACTGTCTCATAAAGACTAGTATCACCATAACCAACAATGAGGAAAGCGATATCAGTTTGCGTTTTGAATTGATAATTATCTAATCCGTCGTAACCCTGCCCCTCACTATCTTTTAATGTGCCGTAGGGAATCCTCACTGTATAATTGTTGTCTGATATCAAGGCCTTCTCTGGCCGAAGAGATAATTTTATTCCGTCAATTTCTACTTTTGTAGAGTCATTAATATCAAATTCCTCAACGGCTCCCGATTGCACATTAATCAATTCTATTTTGCCGTTTTCTCTAAAAATCAATCTATTGAACATAACTGTAATCTTATCTGTGACACCCATAGTCTTTGAATTTTTCTTTGGAATAAATTCTACAGGGCTTAGAGCTGACGACTTAACTAGGGTGTCTGCCGAAAGGAGATTAAATGTAAGTATTGTTGAATCTATAAGCTGGAAACTTGTTTCAACTAGATTTGAATTAATGAGAATTGTGTCAGTATAAATCCCCGTGGTCGTCTCATAACTACCACTGCAGGATAATCTAGCCCCATCCGAACCTAAGTTTCCCGCCGAATTAAAGGCTCCTGATTCGTATACACCAATCCTACCGTCAGTGGCTGAAATGATATCAAAAGCAATAGCAAACTCACTGACACCATCAATTGGAGACAGAACGCCATTCGTGTAAGGCTGAAGACAAGTATAGATCTTGCCCTGATTAGCATTGAAATTCCCAACATTGTTGAGATTTGAGGAATACTCGGCAGGCGGATTAGTCACATAGTAATTTATTTCTATATTTTTCGAGTCGCCATGCGGATGACTCATTGCCTCCTCTTGATAGCATAACTGCGTAATCACAAGAATCATTAGAATCTGTATATTAAAGCTTTGCATAAAAATGAAAAGAATCTCGGTGGTTTTGATTAATTGCCACAGTCTAACTTATAAATCTTTCAACTACTAAACTGAAAAAGCTTTTATAGGCCATCAACTGTTCACTTTCTTCGCCTCGTGATACATTACGCGCCTAAAATTTTTTGAGTCGAATTTGGAAGGAACTTTGTATGACTGTATATAAAATAGCTGTGTTGGAGGGAGATGGTATTGGTCCGGAGATTACTCAAGAAGCAATCAAGATTCTGAAATTCGTTGGCTCTCGCAATCAGATCGAATTTGAGTTGAACTATGCACCCTTCGGAGCAGCCGCATATTTTTCTCATGGTCATCCATTCCCGGTGGAAACAAAAAAAATCTGTGACGAAGCCGACGCAATACTCAAAGGTCCAATCGGCTTGAATCACGAAGATTCAAAAACAATTCCAATCGATTTGCAGCCAGAGCGAGGCGCGCTACTACCCCTCAGGAAACGTTACAACACATTCGCTAACATTCGGCCCGTATTTTTGCCCCATGGGTTGGCTCATTTTTCTCCCCTTAAGCCCGAGATAATTGGCAACGGAATCGATTTGATCATGATTCGAGAACTTGTGGGTGGGCTGTATTTTGGTAAAAAAGAGACAGGGATTAATGAGGATGGCAAACGCTTCGTTAGTGAGACCTTAGAGTATAATGAAGACCAAATTAAACGAATTGCAAAGGTCGCGTTTGATACAGCACGAAAAAGGAAGAAAGTCCTTCACAATATACACAAAAGCAATGTCCTTAAATCAAGCGTTTTATGGAATGAAATTGTAGAAGAAGTTGGTAAAGACTATCCTGATATTGAGGTGATTCCCATCCTTGTTGATGCTGCTGCCACCTACTTATGTCTGAACCCCAGTCAATTTGACGTTATGGTCATGGAAAACATGTTTGGAGACATTTTATCTGACCAGGGTGGAGGAATACTTGGTTCCCTTGGACTGATGCCCTCTGCTTGTCTTGGACCAGATAAGGCTTACTATGAGCCTTCACATGGATCAGCACCAGACATAGCAGGCAAAGGTATAGCTAATCCTTATTCGATGATTGGATCTGTAGCAATGATGCTTGAAATGAGTTTCAACATGGATGGGGAAAGCAACAAGGTTTGGCAAGCGATGCAAAGTGTCTTTTCAAAAGGTTTCTCGACACCTGACCTCTCAAAACCGGAGTCGAAACTTGAGCTAATAAGCACTGAAAAGTTTGGCGATCTGGTCCTAAGCGAATTAGAGCAAACATAGCGAATTTCAAAATAAATCGAAAGCTATGGCGCCGCGTGCATCTTCATGTTGATCATACGGGTAGTGGCCTTTACAGCAGCCATGACCTGATTTGAGTCTACTCCTCGTGTTTTAAACTCCTGTTCCTGCGACTGCCAAGTAATGATACATTCGGTAAGCGCGTCGGTTTTTCCTCCACGAGGTATGTGAACCTCATAATCCTTTAACAGCGGCATGACGAATCCGGTTTTGGACAATATTTTAGTGACCGCGTCCATAAATGCATCAAACCCGCCATTACCCATTCCGTCATCCTCAAAGTCTTCACCATCAATATTCAGTGTCAAAGAGACGGAGCTACCCCTATCAAGCCCTGTATTGATGTCACATTTTATGAGATCAACATACTGATACTCTTTGCTCTCCATGACGTCAGCGATAATGAAAGGCAAATCTTCTACGGTTATGACATGCTTAGAATCTCCCAATGTAACTACTCGCTGTAAAACTTTCGCTTGATCTTCCTCCGACAGAGAAATACCAAGCTCTTCTAAATTATTTACTAGAGATGCCTTACCACTCATCTTGCCGAGCGCATAACTCCGTTTGCGGTCAAATCTCTCCGGAGTGAGCCTCGATACATAGAGATTGCCTTTCATATCTCCATCAGCATGGATACCTGCGGTTTGCGTAAATACATCAGCCCCAACAACCGGCGTATTCGCAGCAATCCATTTACCCGAAAAATTTTCAACCATTCGGCTAACAAGTGTGATCTGTGTCTCATCAATAGACAAATCGATTCCCAACTTGTCTCTGGTAACAACAGCAACTTCAGCCAGTGAAGCATTACCCGCTCGCTCTCCGAGACAATTGACTGTGCAATGAATATTATCGATACCCGCTTCTATCGCAGCGATTACATTTGCCGTAGCTAATCCGTAGTCATTGTGAGGATGAAAATCGAATTCTTCCTTCGGAAACTGTTCTTTCATTTCTTTCAAAGAATCAAAAACTTCTCGTGGAGAAAACAATCCTAGCGTATCTGGTAAAAGATAATGGCTGATACCTAGGTCCTGCGTCCCTGAGATTAATCCATAGACATAGTCCCTACTATCACTATATCCACTCGACCAATCTTCCAGATACATATTCACTCTAAGCTGTCTCTCCCTGGCATATTCAACTGTTCTTGAAATATCATCAATATGAGCAGCGAGATCTCTGCCAAGTTGCTCGCGACAGTGCTTCTCACTGCCCTTAGCAAGCAAATTGATCACGGAACCACCAGCCTTTTTAATCCAGTCAACGCTTCTTTTATAATCGACAAAACCAAGAATCTCAATTCTATCTACCAAACCTTCTTCAGCAGCCCAATCACAAATTTTTGCAACTGCTTGCTGCTCCCCATCAGACACACATGCTGAAGCAACTTCTATACGATCGACTTTTAAAGATTGGAGCAGTGCACGAGCGATATTGACCTTCTCGTTTGCCGAAAAGGAAACTCCCTGCGTTTGCTCTCCATCACGCAATGTGGTGTCCATCAGACTTATCCGACGGTCATTTTTGACTTTAGTCATCAAATTTTCCTAGCTTGGCGCATTCCAGCGGCAGTTGAATGGGGTCAAACGAAGATGTTATCAAAAACCCTTATAAGCAAGGAACCAAAATTCCCTAATTTATACACATTGACCTGAAACAATATCGTTATATACTGCGCGATTCATGAAAGATTTGAAATTCTGAGGAAAAGTATGGCAATACAGATTTGTGTACCAAAAGAAGTTCGCAAAGATGAGCAACGCGTCGCTCTTGTACCTGACATTGTCAACAGGTTAACGAAAACTGGGCTGAGTATAAACATCGAGGCTAGTGCAGGCGAGCTGGTGGGTTATTCCGATAAAGATTATACAAACGCAAACATAGTTCCAGATTCTATAAAGTTACTCGGATCTGCAGATATAACCCTCATGGTTAATCCTCCTACAGCAGAGCAAATTTCCCAATTAAGAGAAGGGTCCATTTTAATTGGCTATCTAGACCCATTCTCAAACTTGGAAAGATTTAACCAACTGAACGCGAGAAAGATAAGTGCTTTTTCCGTCGAAATGATTCCGAGGATTTCAAGGGCTCAGGCAATGGATGCTCTTTCCTCTCAGGCATCCATCGCTGGTTATAAAGCTGTGTTGATAGGAAGTAACATACTTGGAAAATTTCTGCCAATGCTCACTACCGCCGCAGGAACAATTCGTCCATCTAAGTGTCTTGTAATCGGGGCAGGGGTTGCCGGGCTTCAAGCTATCGCCACTGCTCGAAGGCTAGGTGCAATCGTTGAGGCTTATGATGTTCGAGCTGATACTAAGGAGCAAGTGGAGTCTCTAGGCGCTAAATTCGTTGACATAGAAATCAAGGCTGAGGGCAGCGGAGGTTATGCTCGCGAGTTAACAGCAGAAGAAAAGCAGCAACAACAAGACATTTTAGCTCGTCACGTAGCCTCGTCAGATTTAATCGTTAGCACGGCAGCGATACCGGGGCGGCCCTCTCCCAGAATAATAAGTACACAAATGGTCGAAGGTATGCGAGGTGGTTCTGTAATAGTGGATCTCGCCGCCGAAGGTGGTGGGAATTGTGAACTAACTGAGAAAGGAAAGACCACCATCTATAACGGAATAAAAATCCATGGGCCCGTAAATGTTCCAAGTATGGTAGGCAACCATGCGAGTGAACTTTACGCTAAAAATCTTCAAAATTTCCTCGAACTTCTTATCCAAGAAGGAGAAGTAAAAATAGACCTCGAGGATGAGATTATAAAAGAAAGCTTGATCACACATGATGGCGAAATTTATAACCCTAGAATCAAAGAACAAGTTAAAGGAGCTTCGTCATGATTGAAGGATTAGCCGCTTTATATATCTTCATGCTAGCCGGCTTCACGGGCTACGAAATCATTAGCAAAGTCCCGGTTATTTTACATACTCCCTTAATGTCTGGCTCGAACTTCGTTCATGGTATTGTGCTAGTAGGCGCCATGATCGCCTTGGGCATCGCTGAGAACACAACTCAGCAAATCATTGGTTTTCTGGCGGTATTACTCGGTGCCGGAAATGCCGTTGGTGGTTACGTTGTAACGGAACGAATGTTAGAAATGTTTAAGTCTAGCAACAAAGAAACTAACGGAGGCTAGAAAATGGAAACACTTATTCAAGCTTCTTATTTCATCGTTGCAGTCATCTTTATTGTCGGCCTGAAACAAATGAGCTCCCCAGTAACGGCAAGGCGAGGTATTCTATGGGCCGGCGCCGCTATGGTTTTAGCGACGATTGTCACTTTTTTAGCCCCGCAAATTATTGACACGGATCAAGCGACTACAAATGTAGTCCTTATCATTTTGGCTATCGCCCTTGGAGGCGGTTATGCATGGTGGAGCGGTAAGCGTGTTGCAATAACAGACATGCCTCAGATGATTGCCATGTACAACGGCATGGGTGGCGGAGCTGCTGCCACAATCGCAGCAGTAGAATTGCTTAAAGCGACGTCTGACGCATCGGCAAATTCTACGAATATTGCAACAGAGCTGGGGTCTGACGTCGCAATTCTAGGAATCCTTGGCGCTATCATCGGAACAATTTCTTTCAGCGGAAGTATCATAGCCTGGGCTAAACTGGATGGTCGTCTTAATCGCAGTAAGCTACTTCCAGCTCAACATCTAGTCAATGCGTTGATAGCCATTGCTACTGTGGGTTTCGCTATTAGTATTTACTTTAGCTCAGTACTAGCACCAATCGTCGTCTTCTTCGCACTCGCACTTGTCCTAGGCATCTTTATAACCATCCCAGTAGGTGGAGCAGACATGCCTGTGATAATTTCACTATTCAACGCGTTAACAGGCCTAGCTGTTGGTTTTGAAGGATATGTCTTAGGAAACGCGGCCATGATTATAGCCGGTATCGTAGTAGGTTCAGCCGGCTCTTTGCTTACTCATCTGATGGCGGTCGCTATGAACAGATCTGTTAGCAACGTATTTTTTGCCGGCGTTGGCACAGAGACAGCTACTTCAAGTGACACTTCTCAAGGAGAGATGAAAGAGATTCAGGCACAAGATGCTGGGATTCTAATGGCTTTTGCAAGCCAAGTAGTAATCATTCCTGGTTATGGTATGGCAGTGGCGCAAGCGCAGCACAAAATTTGGGAGCTGACTCAGTTATTGGATGACAAAGGTGTTTCGGTTAAGTTTGCGATTCACCCGGTGGCGGGCCGAATGCCAGGACATATGAATGTCTTGTTGGCTGAAGCAGGGGTTCCTTATGACATGATTTACGACATGGAGGATATCAATGCCGACTTCAAGACAACTACTGTGGCTCTCGTTATTGGCGCAAATGATGTCGTAAACCCTTCGGCAAAGACAGACAGCAGTAGTCCCCTTTATGGGATGCCTATTTTAGATGCAGTAGATTCTGACAATGTAATCGTTATTAAACGAGGTCGTGGCACTGGATTCTCGGGGGTCGAAAACCCTCTATTCTTTGCCGACAATACCAAAATGTTGTTCGGCGACGGACAAAAGGCCGCCAACGATTTAATTCAAGCGGTCAAAGAGTTATCGTAAAACTTGATTAAGCTAGACGGTGAAATAGAAAGCCCCACACTACCTTGTGCGGGTCTAATGAGGCGCATGGCCGCGTTACTGTATGATTCTTTCCTAGTTTTCGCTATTTGGATGCTAATCGGCTACCTGATACAACTATTCCCTGGAGTAGAAAATGCTCAAATCATTAATGGTCAGTTAGTTACAAATCTATATGTGGATTATCTTCTATTTTCGCTAATGTTCTTCAGCGCCGCTGCCTTTTACTGCTGGTTTTGGTTAAAAAGCGGGCAAACTCTTGGTATGTTAGCTTGGAGACTGAGGCTAAAATCTGAAAGCGACGATTATCTGACCCTTCGACAAGTTTTCGTTAGATGGCTGATGGCATGGCCCTCTTTTCTATTGTTTGGAGTCGGCTATTTTTGGCACTTTTTTAATAAAAATGGTGATACGCTCCACGACCTCATATCTGGCACAAAGGTGGTACTAATTCCCAAATCTGAGCGACCTTTTTAGAGCTGGAAACTGACTAACAGCAATCCCTCTAAATGGAGTTGAACAAAGAACTGCGAATTTGTGAGCAGTAGAAAAAGTGTTTAACGCACGAGTTTAAGAATATAAATTCCAAGAGCACCACAAATGATTATCGGAGTCATAACAGCCAGCAGCGGGCTAAAACCATAAAGTAGGCTCGCAGGCTCCAATATACGCTGAGATATTGTGAATATTAAAGCTATTCCGATTGAGTAAACTACTCGCGATCCAATTGAAACTTGCCTTAAGTGACCAAAAACAACTGAACTTGCGAGAATAACCAAGAACAAAGTAGAAAGTGGTTGTAGCAATTTCTTCCAAAAAGCCATGAGGTACACATCACCATCTAACCCTTGATCTTCAAAGTATCCTGCAAAACTATATAACCCTGAGATGGAATGTTCATCTGGGTCAACTAATAATACACCGAGTAATTCGGGAGATAGAGATATGAGCCAATTTTGACTCAAATATTCCTGAGACGTTATCTCTGATCCGCCAAAAATGCTCTCTTGAACGTCTTGTAATTCCCAATAGGAGCCATCGTCTAATTCAATATAACTGGCAGATTCTGAGAAACTTGTCAGTGTTACTTGCCTATTTTCATCGATAACATACCGACTAATTCCATATAACTCACGGCCCCCAGCCGCAATGGCATTGATGTGAATGAATTCATTGTCAATTTTTTGCCAAACACCTTGCTCAGGGCTTATCGCTGAGACGCCACTTTTTTGGATAGCTTTATTACTTTGCGCATACTGCTCAAGAGGCGGAGAAATAAATTCGCCCAGAAATAAGCTAAGCAGCATAATAAAGAAGGTGGGTTTTAAAATAGAGAAAACTATACGGTAAACACTGATGCCTGCAGATCGCATTACCACAAGTTCATTATTCGAAGAAATAATACCCAAACCAATTAATGCTCCACCAAGTGCCGCAAACGGTAACATTTCGTAAACGGTCGTGGGAGTTGTTAGTAACACAAAGGTAACAGCATTTTGAATACTGAAATACTCATCAGTATCTGCCATTTGATCAAGCATGCTGAAGATAACATCAAGGGTTGTAAGCATGCTTACCACGACCAACATCGAAGCTTGTACGGTATTCCGAATATATTTATCTAAAAGAATCACAATTATACCTTTGCAGATCGACGAATTTCGAAATTAGGAAAATAATACAATGCTCCTCCAATCATTATGAAAAACATATGGACTGGCCAAAGTCCTACTCTTGGATCTAAATCACCATCGGACACTGCATCACGCGCAAACTGCAATAAGAAAAAATAAGCGGCATACAGGATAACCGCTGGAATTAATCTGCCATACCGCCCTTCCCTTGGACGCACTCTGCTCAAAGGGACCGCGATGAGTACAAGAACAGGTATCAAAAGCATAATTGAAACGCGCCATTGAAGTTCTGCTTTATCTCTCAAAGAATCCGAGTTCACCAACGCTAAAGTTCTAGTAGACCCTTCTTCAAGAGTTGGCTCAAACCTTGTAGGCTCCGGAAGAAGCAGCGAGTGCACATCAAATTGAGTAATAGAAAATTCTGCCTTGCCAGGATTTCCATCATACTGAAGCACATTCTCCATGCGCATTAAGCGAGCGCCTGTTTTTTCATCTAAAACTGGACTGGCAACTTCCGCTAAAAAAATACGCGGCGCAGACGCATCTGAGCCCCTTTCCTTTGAGCTCTCTCGCTCCTGACTCAGCGCAACAAACACATTTTCAAGCCTCCTCCCAACACCTTGATCAGAACTAATTGTCTCAGTATAGGTTGCTCTAGACCCTCCACCAAATGTTTGGAATTGTCCCGGAGTCATCAAATCGAGCTCAGTCAGCTGCTCTTGATTTGAATGTATTCGCTCGACATTTCTTATACCCCAAGGCGCAAAACTCAGACTTAGCATTCCCATGAGTAAAAAAACAATCATGGAAATCAATAAAGTAAATCCTAACAATCTCCTTTGACTAATTCCGGAATTCATAAGTATTACAATTTCGTTGTCTTCACTCATTCTTCCATAGACGAGCAAAATACTTAGTAGAAAAGCTAACGGCACAATTACTAAAAAGAAATCTGGTAAGCGGTAAAACATCAGAAGAAATAGGACATCCGAAGCTATCTCACCAGAAACTGCTTGACCAAGATACTGAATGAAACGACTAATCAAACCAACCGAGAGAAGTATCAGTGATACGGCGGCAGTCACTTGTAAAATTTGCTGACCGAGATATCGAAAAATAATCAAAGAATTAGACCCTGTTTTTGCACTGTGAGCAGTTTACTAAAATATTTTAAATAAAGTCAGTGAACTTCGGCTATTTCTAATTTTCTGTTTACGATCGATTTTTACCACTGTTGCTTAACGGTTGGAATAAATTTAGGATAACCACTTTTAAATGACGGCGAAACAATTCATAACTGAGGACTTACGTAAGATAAATTATGAGATATTCGGTAAAGGGCGGATCTCCCGACAAGATCGTTACAGATTGTTTGGTGGTCTCAATTTGGGCCAATGGTAGGTTATCTGATGAGGCTAAAATCTTGGATGATAAGACTAAGAAGTTAATCAGTGTTTTAGTATCTGGGGGCGACATTGGCGGAAATCTGGGAGAGACACTAATTGTACATCAGCCTACTGGTATCTCCGCCAAACGGGTTCTTTTAGCAGGCGCGGGTGATAAAAAGAAGTTCTGTGCAGATTCTGCCAAAAAATTTATCGAATCAATATTTAAGACTTGTGGCAAATTAAAAGCCTCATCAGTTCATTTATCAATTGGTAGCTGTGAACCAAATGACAGAGATAGAAATTGGGTTGCAACACAGATATCGCAGGAAGTCGAGATTACTGGCTATCGATACGATAAGACAAAAAGCAAAAAACTGAAACCTTGGTCGACTAAAGCAGTTTCTATTTCTCCCAAGCTGAGCAGTCATAGGAAAGGACTAGAATCTTCTTTAAAACGAGGTCAATCAGTCGGAAAGGCAATAAATCAAGCAAGAGAACTCGGTAATTTACCTGGAAATATTTGCACACCTACCTATTTGGCTCAACAAGCCATGGATCTTGCTTCAAAGAATCGAAGAATTTCTACTAAGGTTTTGAGCGAAAAGCAGATGGCTAGACTCGGGATGGGTTCGTTGCTTTCTGTGTCTGCAGGTTCTGCTGAAGACGCCAAACTAATTGAAATGCGATACCAAGGAACAAAAGCCACTAGCCAACCTTATGCGATTGTTGGTAAAGGTATTACCTTTGACACCGGCGGGATCAGTCTAAAGTCTAGCGGCGGAATGGACGAGATGAAATTCGATATGTGCGGAGCTGCAAGCGTTATTGCAACTATGGGATGCATCGCAGAGCTTAAACTGCCGATTAATGTTGTTGGTTTGGTGGCAGCTGCTGAGAACATGCCAGGAAGTAAGGCAACTAAACCTGGGGATATCGTAACAACAATGTCAGGTAAGACAGTGGAAATCCTTAATACTGATGCAGAGGGAAGACTAGTATTGTGCGATGCACTAACATACGTAGAACGATTCAAACCGCGAACAATAATTGATATTGCAACATTGACCGGCGCGGCGGTGGCAACTTTTGGCTCCTATGCCAATGCATTGTTAAGCAATAACCAATCTCTAGCAGATGCAATTCTCGAGTGCGGTGAATTTTCTATGGACAGAGCTTGGCAATTACCCCTTTGGGATGAATATCAACACCTTTTAAAAAGCAACTTTGCGGATATAGCGAATATCGGTGGACCACGAGCCGGCACAATAACTGCCGCTTGTTTCTTATCAAGATTTACCGAGAAGCAGAAATGGGCGCATCTAGATATAGCTGGTTCAGCCTGGTTTTCAGGAGCTAAAAAAGGCGCCACAGGAAGACCTGTCTCTCTGCTTGTTGAATATCTCAGCCGACAAAAATAACGAGTCTGGGGCCAAAATTCCTTTTAAAGTTAACAAACTTAAAACTGCAAGTGATTAATTATATTTGAGATTCAGGAATTAGTTTGATCCTTACTGTATACTAGCTCATTTGTCTCAAGCCGCCTTAGTTCAATAGATTAATGGATAAAACTTACAAACCGCAAGAATTAGAAGATCGTTGGTATAAAACCTGGGAAGATCGCGGATATTTCAAACCCCAAGGCAAAGGCGACACCTATTGCATCGCCATACCTCCTCCCAATGTTACAGGCAGACTTCATATGGGGCATGGTTTTCAGCATGCCATTATGGATGCTTTGATTCGATATCACAGAATGCTTGGCAAACAGACCTTATGGCAAGTAGGCACAGATCACGCGGGGATCGCAACCCAAATGGTTGTCGAAAGACAATTAAATACAAAAGGAACTAACAGACAGGAATTGGGAAGAGAGGCATTTGTAGAGAAAGTTTGGAACTGGAAAGAAGAATCTGGAAGCATAATCACCCAACAACTGCGACGCATGGGATCCTCTTTGGACTGGTCCAGAGAACGTTTCACGATGGATCAAGAATTATCTGAAGTGGTCCAAAAAGTATTTGTTGATCTGTTTGATGAAGGCCTCATATACAGAGGCAACAGACTAGTCAACTGGGATCCACAGCTACGAACTGCGATATCAGATTTAGAGGTAATCTCGGAAGAAGAAGATGGTTCCTTGTGGCATTTTCGATACCCGCTTGCAAATGACGAGAAGACTCTTAAGGGAGAAGATTCAATCGTGATAGCCACTACGCGCCCTGAGACCATGCTTGGGGATACCGCTGTGGCGGTCCATCCCAATGACGAGCGATACCTCCACTTGATTGGAAAATCTGTTGAGCTGCCACTATGTGATAGAGAAATTCCAATAATTGCTGACGAGTATGTTGATCCAGAATTTGGAACTGGGTGCGTAAAGATTACGCCTGCCCATGACTTCAATGACTATGAAGTGGGTAAACGGCATAATTTAGAGATAATCAATATTTTCACGGACGATGCTTTCGTAAACGAAAATGCACCCGAGACTTACCGAGGCATGGACCGCTTCGAGGCGCGAGCTAGTGTAGTAGACCAATTACAAGCCTTAGGTTTGCTGGAAAGAATAGAAGCCCATAAGTTAAAAATCCCGAGAGGAGACCGAAGCGGAGTTGTAATTGAGCCTTATTTAACACACCAATGGTATCTCGCAATAGAGTCCTTAGCAGCGCCTGCAATAAAGGCTGTTGAAGACGGAGATATTGAATTCGTGCCAAAAAATTGGGAAAACACTTACTTTTCATGGATGCGAGACATCCAAGACTGGTGTATATCCCGTCAGTTATGGTGGGGCCATCGAATTCCAGCTTGGCACGATGAACATGGGAATGTTTATGCCGCAGCCGATGAAGCATCAGTCCGCAAAAAGTACGACCTAGACGACACTGTAACCCTTTCTCAAGACGAGGACGTCCTTGACACCTGGTTCTCGTCGGCATTATGGACCTTCTCAACATTAGGTTGGCCTAATAAACGCGACTATTTTGACAGATTCCATCCCACTAATGTTTTGGTAACCGGCTTTGACATTATATTTTTTTGGGTCGCAAGAATGATAATGATGACCTTAAAATTCACAGAACAGGTGCCTTTTAAGAAAGTATATATCACTGGTTTAGTGCGAGATGAACACGGTCAGAAAATGTCGAAGTCAAAAGGGAATATCCTGGATCCGATAGACTTAATAGACGGAATTAGTCTCGAGGCGCTAACATCAAAAAGGACCGCGGATCTAATGCAGCCTCAACTTAAACAAAAAATTGAGAGGCATACTCGCGAGTCATTCCCTAATGGCATTGCAGGCTTTGGCACTGATGCTCTGCGATTCACATTTTACTCACTAGCATCAACAGGTCGCGATATTAAGTTTGATCTTGGTAGAACCGAAGGGTTTAGAAATTTCTGCAATAAGATTTGGAACGCTGCACGGTATGTGCTGATGAATTCCGAAGAAAAGCAGCTAGCAAACTCTTTAGATTTTAAAAACCTATCGATTTCAGATCGTTGGATAATAAGTCGTTTTGAACGAGCTATTAAACAAGTAGATTTGGCAATGGAAAGTTACCGCTTCGATCTTGCATCACAGCAGTTGTATGAGTTTATTTGGAACGAATATTGTGACTGGTATGTCGAATTATCAAAGCCGACTCTTTGGGATGAAGAAAAAAATCCTGAAAATGCGCAAGCGACAAGATTTGTACTTATTTTTATTCTTGAAAAAACATTACGTCTACTCCACCCATTTATGCCTTTCATAACTGAAGAGGTTTGGCAGAAAATTGCACCCTTAATTAGCATAAACGGGCAAAGCATAATGATGGAGTCATATCCAACTTATGACCGGGGAAATATTGATGAGGAGGCGGAAGAGCATATCGATTGGTTGAAAGGAGTAATTCTTTCAATTAGGAATATAAGAGGAGAAATGGATATTTCGCCTGCGAAAAGTATAAGCATACTTTTACGTAACGGATCCCTAACAGACAGGGAGAGGATGGAGATCCACAGACCCTACTTACAGAAACTGGCAAAACTTAAGGATATAAGCTGGTTAGAAGATGGTCATGAAGCTCCTGCTTCAGCAACCCAGAGATTCGATGAACTTGAGATACTAGTCCCGCTGAAAGGTTTAATCGATGTTGACGCAGAACGATCTCGTTTAATGAAAGAGATCAACAAACTACTGTCTGGTTTAAAAGCAGTAGAGACAAAACTAAATAATGAAAAATTTGTAAATAATGCTCCGTCCTCAATCGTAATTAAAGAACGGGAAAAGAAAAATCAGATTAGTTCCACACTCGAATCTTTCGAAGCTCAATTAAAAAATTTAGAAGGACTACATTAAAACAATTAAGGAAAGCGTTTCAAGCCATACGTAATTCTTTTGGCATTGAAAAAACAACATTTTCCTCGACTCCGCTCAACTCCTCCGGATTTATTTGGGAAATCTCCTGTAGATACTTCACTACTTGCTGCACTAGTATCTCAGGAGCAGAGGCACCTGCCGTAATTCCATATTGATATTTACCATCAAACCATTTTGGATCGATATCGCCGACACTGTTGATCAAGTATGACGAACAACCCAAGCGCTCCGCTAACTCTTTTAAGCGAGTTGAGTTAGAGCTATTGGGAGAACCAACAACGAGGAGCAAGTCACATTCCAACGCTAATTGTTTCACTGCGTCTTGCCGGTTCTGAGTTGCATAACAAATATCTTTTTTACGTGGCCCTGCAATTAAAGGGAAGCGTTCTTTTAGTGCGTCAATTATTCGGCTCGTATCATCCATAGATAAAGTGGTTTGGGTGACGTAAGAAAGCAGTTGAGGGTCTTTAACCTTTAGGGTTTGAACATCACCTACTGATTCAACTAAGTAAATTTTCCCGCCATTGCTAGTCTCATATTGACCCATCGTTCCCTCGACCTCGGGATGGAACTGATGTCCGATCAAAATACATTCTCTACCTGCTTGACTGTATTTTGCTACTTCAAGATGGACTTTGGTGACCAAAGGGCATGTTGCATCAAAAACTTTAAAACCTCTTTTAATCGCCTCCTCCTTTACCTCTTTGGCGACACCATGAGCACTAAATATAACTACAGGAGTCTTTCCTTTATCATCTCTTGAGGGAATATCAGATAGTTCGTCAACAAATATAGCGCCCCGACCTCTTAATTTATCCACCACAAATTTATTATGTACAACCTCATGCCGGACATAAATAGGCGCACCAAAAATATCAAGCGCCCGATCTACTATATCTATCGCCCGGTCAACCCCTGCACAAAAACCCCTAGGATTAGCTAACTTTATTGACATGCTAGATTTGTGAGATTTTTGGTTGGTCATAGCAACTTTAGAGTTTGACTTCTATTTGTGAAACACCCGGGTCATCAATTTTAACAATATGTGCTTTGAAAATAATATCTTTACCGGATAGTGGATGATTAAAATCCACAAGCACGAAGTCTTTAGATATCTGAGATACAACTCCTGGAAGATCAAATCCAGCAGGGTCTTTAAAAACTACGACACTTCCTGTTTCTGTCGGCAGAACCTCATCTTCAAGCAAATGGGTAAATTTTTCAGCGGCAAAACGCTGAATATTTTCCGGATTCTTATCACCAAAAGCTTTTTGGGGGGGCAAAGTACTCTCAATTACAGCCCCTTCATGCTCACCTATAAGCAAGTTTTCAAACTCTGGTAACAGACTGCCATCACCTATTTTAAAACTGGCAGGCTCTTTATTAAAGTTAGAATCGATCACTTGTTCATCCGCGAGTGACAATGAAAAATGTAAGGTTACTCGAGAACCATTACTTATTTTTTTACCAAGATCGACCACTTTTTCACCAAATACGCTTACGCAAATCTGCGAGTTTCGCCGTCACCTTCGACGTTGATAATACAACGTTCACAAAGCAAAGGGTGATCACTGTTTTTGCCAACACTGACATGATGATGCCAACACCTATCACACTTTTCGAAATTAGAAGCCTCAACGCGAATCTTTAAACCAGTTATTCCTGTTGGTTTGGCTGATGAATCTGCGTCATCAATGTCATAAACCGACGCCTTAGATACAATCAGAACAAAACGCAACTCTTCTTCCAAGCGCTTAAGGTCCGCCATCAAATTTGCGCTACAGAATAACTCTAACTCGGCACTTAAACCTGAACCAATTACCTTCTCTGACCTCTTAACCTCTAACTCTTTATTGACAGCAGACCTGACCTCCATCAAGGTTGACCAGTATTGATCATCCAACTCACTCAATTCTGGTAAATCTTCGACAGCATCGGAAAATTTTGTAAGAAACACCGAATCCGCTCTATCACCGGGGATGTTTTCCCAAATCTCGTCTGCAGTAAAACTAATGATCGGCGCAATCAATCGGCTAAACATCTCAAGAATGTGAAACATCGCTGTTTGAGTTGACCTTCGTGCAAGGCTATCTGACTTTAATGTATATTGACGATCTTTTATAACATCCAGATAGAAACCACCTAGTTCTACTACGCAAAAGTTATGGATCTTCTGATATACGCCAAGGAAATTGTAGTCGTTATAATGT
This sequence comes from uncultured Pseudohongiella sp., assembly GCA_902591495.1. Classification (GTDB taxonomy): domain Bacteria; phylum Pseudomonadota; class Gammaproteobacteria; order Pseudomonadales; family Pseudohongiellaceae; genus UBA9145. The sequence continues at coordinate 18,542 of CACJAW010000013.1, read as the reverse complement.
GACATTAACTCAGTTTGCAGTAGCTGACAGCGTCGAACTATCCAATAGTCCATTGCCAACATTTCACCCGGTCTTATGGTGTGTTTCGCAGGATCAAATCCATTCAAATTAGCAAGCATAAATCTTGCTGTATTTCGAATCCTACGATAGGAGTCAGACACTTGCTTAAATATTTCTTCCGATACTGTCATTTCTCCGCGATAGTCTGTAGCCGCCACCCAAAGCCGCAAAACGTCTGCACCGTATTGTTGATAGATTTTTTCAGGCGCGACTGTATTACCTAACGACTTAGACATTTTCCTCCCTTCGGCATCAACAAAAAACCCGTGGGTTAAAACCTCTCTGTATGGCGCATGTCCATACATAGCTATTGCCGTTTTCAAAGAAGATAAAAACCATCCGCGATGCTGATCTGAACCTTCAAGATAAAGGTCCGCAGGAAAATCAAGCTCATCTCTTTTCTCAACTACCGAATAATGGGTAACGCCGGAGTCAAACCAAACATCCAGAGTATCTGTAACTTTTTCATAATCCTCAGCATCAGTTCCCAATAACTCCTTCGGATCCAAGTCGAACCAAGCGTCAATACCGTCTTGCTCGATCCGTCTAGCAATCTCTTTGAAAAACTCAGAAGTCTTTGGGTGTAATTCTTGATTTTTTTTATGGGTAAAAATGGTGATAGGCACGCCCCAGGTTCTCTGACGAGAAATACACCAATCTGGACTTCCTTTAAGCATTAACTCTATCCGAGCTTTACCCCAATCAGGAATCCATTTTATTTGGTCGACTGCTTTTAGAGCGGAACCAAGAAGATCTTTCTCAGTCATGCTAATAAACCATTGTGGCGTTGCTCTATAAATCAGTGGTGTTTTAGTTCGCCAACAATGTGCGTAGCTATGTGTTATTTTCTCGAGCGCTATTAGTTTCTTATTCGCTTTTAGTTTCTCAATTATCTGTTCATCAACTTTATAAACATGAGCTTCCGCAAATTCACCAGCATCCTCACTAAAAATCCCGTTTTCATCAACCAGATTTAGAGTGCCAATCCCATATTTTTGACCCACATAGAAATCATCAAGACCATGATCAGGAGCCGTATGCACAGCTCCGGTGCCGGCTTCTGTGTTGACGTGCTCACCCAAAATCAACGGGACATTTTTATCAATAAAAGGATGTTTAAGCTCAAAATTTTCCAGCGCCGCTCCCTTGATCTCTGCCAGAACATCGTACTCCTGGACATCATAACGCCTTATCACTTCATCAATCATTTCGGTGGCTATCAAAATAGTTTTGCATTTATCACCGCTATCGATTTTCACTAGAGCATAGTCTAAAGTTGCACTAAGACAAACGGCTTGATTAGAAGGTAAAGTCCATGGAGTTGTTGTCCATATGACGACAGAGACAGAGTCTGCTACTTTTTTTCTATCGAGATCCGAAAACACTCCCAAGAACTTATCACGTTCAGCTACATTAAATTCCACATCAATCGCGAAAGACTCTTTTTCTTGGTACTCAACTTCTGCCTCCGCCAAAGCAGAGCCGCCAACAACGCTCCAATAAACCGGCTTGTATCCTTTTACCATATGACCATTAGAAACAATTTTCCCTAATGCTCGAACAATATCTGCTTCCGTTTTATAGTTCATTGTCAGATAAGGATTATCCCAATCTCCAAGAACACCTAAGCGTACAAATCCCGCCTTTTGAATTTCTACCTGTTTCTTAGCATACTTCCGACATTCGTCTCTAAATTCTCGATGACTAATCTTTTGCCCAGCCTTACCCTTTTTCTTTTCCACATTGTGTTCGATAGGTAAGCCATGACAATCCCACCCTGGTATATATGCCGCATCAAAACCATTTAGCTGCTTTGACTTAACAACAAAATCTTTCAGAGACTTATTGATAGCATGCCCTAAGTGCAAATTCCCATTCGCGTAGGGGGGTCCATCATGCAGAACAAACCTTGGCTGACCTGCATTTTTTTGTATAATTTTTCGGTAGAGATTCATCTCCTGCCACTTCTTCAAGATTTGAGGTTCTCTTTGGGATAAATTTGCCTTCATCGGAAACTGCGTATGCGGCAAATTAAGTGTTTCTTTATAGTTTGTCATAATAAATCACAAGGTATTTCAAACTGAGTCTTCATTAAAATACTTTCTTACATCCTCTACATCGATACCTATCTGAGTTTTTAGAGCATCAACACCGTCAAATTTTAATTCATTACGAATTTTTTTTCGAAACATAACCTCAATTAACTGTCCGTAGACATCTTCATTAAAATCAAGAATATGAACTTCGAGAAGTAAGGTTGCTTTTTCATCTACGGTAGGACGATACCCAAAATTAGCGGCTGCCTGGAAAATTCTCCGACCCAACTTGACTTCGCAGGCGAAGACCCCTCTCAAGGAAATTCGATTAGAACCCGGATCTACATTGCACGTCGGAAATCCCAGACTGGCGCCGAGCTGTTGACCTTTAGCAACCGTTCCCGAAATTGAGTACGGCCTACCCAGTATTTTTGTCACCAAATCAAAGTTATCACTCAGAAGCTGCTCCCTTACATATGTGCTACTGATTCGATGACCATTCTGCTCATAAGTCGCAGTTTTAAAAACTTGGTAATTATATTCCTTGCCGTACTCTTCCAGGAGAGAATAATCGCCAAGTCTATCCTTACCAAAGCGAAAATCATCACCAATTATCATTGCTCTAACTCCTAGCCCATCGACTAAGAAATCCTTGATATAAGATTCTGCTGCAATTTCACTAGTTTTCTTATCGAAATTAAGTTGGTAAACAAAATCGATACCAACACTCTCAAGTAACTGCAATTTCTCTCGAATCGTATTCAACCTTAGAAGTTTTTTATCGCTGTACTTTGTAAAAAATTCTTCTGGGTGAGGCTCGATGACAATCACCAAGGAAGCCAAATCGGATTCCGTTGCCTTAGACTTGAGCTGATCAAAAATTAATTGATGACCTAAATGCACTCCGTCGAATTTACCAATAGTGACTACGCAACCTTTTTTAGGCTTTGGAAATTCCTCTATATCGTGAAATAAAAGCATCGACGTTACGGTTTAGTGAGAGAAGTGCGGGATTATACTATTTATTTTCTCTCGATGCAGGTTGCTGGATAATTAGTTGCTGGTTGAAATGATCTCTAAAGTTTGAGACTTTCTCGTCCTTTTTTTAGACACAAATTCGCAAACGCCAAAAGGAGAATGATAAGTATTCCTTGTCCGATAATCACATTTACAACCGAAATCGTTTCCGGACGCATGCTAATTAATACCAGATTTACACCCGTCGCCGCAGCCGCAATGACTAAAAGCAGGGCTAAGAAGAGTTGTACGAAACCTACGATTTTTTTCATGGAATAAGAATCTTGAACTTAAGCTGATTGAGGCAGCTTGTGCAACGCATTAAACATATTATATCCCTCTACACCCATAAAACGAGTAAGGGTTTTTGGGTGTGTATTACGAGCATCAACAATAATCAAACCTTCCAGGGAGTCGTTAAAATCGGCATGTATGTTAAAACATACCATTTTACCATTAAGGGATAGGTAATGCCGCAGCAATACCGGCACAGCTTTCCCAGGATCACAACGTCCGATTAACTTACCAAGCATTTTTATATTAGCAAGCTCACTCAACATCTCATTGCTCCAGACTCGGTTTTTAACTTTATGCGGAGTCAAAGGTTTAACCAATTCTGTAAATTCGTTCGCTTTAAAGTTCATGAGTAAGGTGTCAGCGATGAGCGACCTTGCTAAATCGCTATATTCTCTGGAAACACTCACCGAACCAAATAAAGTATGGTATTGCGGATTGTCAACCAAAACACGACCGATGCCACGCCAAAGCAAGTTGAGAGCAATCGGCTTTCGTTGATAATTGGGGTGGATAAATGACCTTCCCATTTCAATAGCTGCACCAATGCGCTTTACAAAAGCTTCGTCGTAACGATAAAGCGATCTAGAATAAAGACCAGTTACACCGTGCTTAGCAACAATATCATCAACGAAACCAACTCGATAAGCACCAACAACCCTAGCATTTGCTTTATCCCATAAAAAAAGGTGTCGATAATGCGGGTCAAATTTATCAGTATCTTTTGACAAACCTGTTCCTTCACCAACTTCTCGAAAAGTAATTTCTCGAGCAATAGCTATTTCATCCATTACTGACCCTAAGCAATCGAATGGCGCGCAATATACTTTAAATTCATCGTGTTCAATTAACACAAACTCTTGCAAACTTTTTACATCTTTATCAAGCTTCTCTGCTGTTGTTGTTTGGGTAAGAACCTGCACACTATTCTTTAATTTTCTTACCTCTTTTTTTAGTGATCCTGCCAGTGCATCCGTGCTTACTCGCAAATATTCAGTAACCGCTTTTGAGTTAGACAACAAACGAAGCTCTTGAGGCGGTATTGGTCGTCCGAAAGTTAAAAGCAATTTATATCCTTTTTTATTTGCCAATTGTCTAGGCAATAGAATAGTCCGGAGTCTCGGATGAATCGCGCCAGCCATATAAAAATAACCACTGTTACGACCGCCCACATATACAGGCACCGTAGTACATTCATAACGCTTTGCCAGCTGACCAACGAGTCGATTCCATGGTCGATCCAGTATCCTTCTGTGCTTATGCTCATAAGTAGAAACCATACCAGCTGGAAAAATTAGGACAGCACCTCCAGTCTTAAGGTGCTTGTGTACTTGTTTAATACCTCCGACATTGGTTCCAACAGCATTTTTAGAAAGGACATCAACCCCTATAAAAAGTTCGGAGAGCTCTGGGATTAGTCTCAATAATTCATTTGTCAGTACGCGTAAATCTGGCCTAACTTTCAATATTTCATACGCGAGCGCTATGCCTTCCAATCCCCCAAGAGGGTGATTAGCAATAATCAAGACAGGTCCTTGAGATGGAATTTCCTGTACATTTTGCTCTTGTTTAATGACGTTAGTAACGCCCAACTCATCAAGCGTATATCTAAGAAAATCTTTTGAATTTGAGTTTAGCGGTCTTCGATCATAAATATCGCCAAGAACTGACAAACCCAAAATCTTCTCAATAATATGAGCCAGAAATCGGGGCTTAATCGGTAATTTAGTTGGATTGCTCATGGGAAAGCGCTATATAGAATAGTGTGATAACAATACCACTTAGTGATTAATAATCAATTCCAAGAGGCTTAATTATTCCTAATTTTACTCACTCTCTCAAGCTTAAAAACCCTACCAATTCAAGGTGGAACAGTTTTTACTGAAACCTATTAAAATCAGAGGCCCTAATCAAGTCCAACGATTAAATAATCTTCTCTTGGATATTAATCAGTATTAAGATGATTCTCTGCATATTTCGCATAATTGAGCTTTTTGATCGCACATAATTGAACCATTCTTCGTTTTCAGATGCTTATGCCCAATTTAAGCTTCTTCAAACTTTTGTCACTTTAGGCGACATATATTTTAAACAAGCTGGATCAATGTTAGATTCAAAATCTAATTTTAAGTATTTTATCTGAATTCCTGGTTTAATTTGTATGCTGAGCAAATTTCTTCTAACTGCATTAGTCATCATTATTGCCTTCTTTGTAATTAGACAACGCCATCTGAGCGGCAATAACATCAGTCAGAAAAATCGTTCTATTTCTCGTAAAACTGAGAAAGTTAATTCCAGAAACGAATTCACATCCGATCTAAGATTAGGCGCGTACATATTTCTCACGCTCATGGTCGGCCTCGGAGCAACCTTATATTACTTTGATTGGTTAGACGATCACACCATTCTTACAGTAAACCTTCATCGGGACAATTTATCACAGCCGGTTAGCTACGAAGTGTACAAGTATCAACTTGAAGATCGATCATTTATAACAACCGACGGTCGGACTATCACTGTCGCAAGTAGTGAACGTATGGAGATTTTGGGTCTAACTGAGTAGGAATCAGTGTTTAACTCATCGAAGTTATGGCAAGTTTTGAGATTGAACTTAACCCGGTGCCATCAACCTCGGCATACTCTACGATCTTAAGTTTCATGGAAGGTGCCCAAAACCGATCTATGTGTTCTAGAACCTTGAGAGCAACTTCAGTTTCTCCGCCATCGTAATCTAAGTTATCTGCAATATGATTTATCATTTTGATCAAATGCAGGAGTTCGTTATCTGCCACTCTTACTTTAACCTTTTCGAATTCGTATAACAAACGTGTCGACCATCTCGCGCAAAGCCGACTAGTGTTACATCCGTCTCATTTGCGAGTCTGATGGCGAGACTGGTTGGCGCAGAGACTGCTACCAATATTGGGATGTTTGAGATAGCTGTCTTTTGGACCATTTCATAGCTCGCCCTACTTGAGATGAGCAAAAATCCATTAGCCAGCTCATTTTGTTTCAACTTATTATCACCAGCCAGCGTTCCTATGAGCTTATCTAACGCGTTGTGACGTCCGACATCTTCTAAAAGATTTACTATATTTCCCTGTCTATCACACCAGGCTGCTCCATGCACAGCACCAGTTAAACTCTTCAAGGGCTGATATGCTCGTAATTTTTCTACGGCCGAGTTAATCGCTAAATGAGACAACTCACAATTACTTGAAACTTGTAAATTTGCAAAGTTTAATTGCTCTAAAGATTCCAGGCCGCATATTCCACAACCGGTTCTTCCCATTAGGTTTCGCCTGCGCTCTTTCAGATTTGTGAAAGAACGATTTGAGATTTGTAAATTAATCTCGAACCCAAGTCTCTGTTCATCAATCTCAAGATTTTGGATCTCATCTATACTTTTCACTATCTGCTCAGTCAAACTAAAACCGATTGCAAATGCTTCAAGATCGCAAGGAGTTGCCATCATTACCGCATGAGAAATACCATTATAAACTATTGCAATGGCAACCTCGCGAGCAATCTGGTCTTGGTCTTCATAAGACTTATCGCCCGACCATACTTGAATAACTTGATCTTGAGACCCATTACTTTCGGCCACACGTAATTCCCAATAAACTTATACTTTTTGTAAGTATGACTCTTGCGTCTCGGTAAACCTCTCATACCGCGACTGCCATTCTGCTTTATTCATCGCCTTGCGAACTTGAACTGCTGTAACTTTATATTCAGGACAGTTCGTCGCCCAATCTGAATTATCAGTCGTAATAACATTCGCTCCTGTACTTGGATGATGAAAAGTCGTATAAACCACACCGGGCTGAACCCGACTGGTTATCGTTGCCCGCAGCGATGTTAAACCAGCTCGACTCGACACCTCTAATAGATCACCCTCGCTTATTCCCCGTTCATCAGCGTCATAGGGATGTATTTCAAGCAAATCTTCTTGATGCCATCTCAGGTTATCCGTCCGCCGTGTTTGGGCTCCAACGTTATACTGCGACAAGACACGCCCAGTAGTGAGTAAAAGCGGAAAACGCTTACCGGCTTTTTCTTCGGTCCCGACATATTTTGTTACTGCGAAATTACCTTTTCCCCTCACAAATTCATCAACATGCATTATCGGCGTTCCACAAGGAGCATTCTCATTACACGGCCACTGTATAGATCCTTCCTCATCAAGGCGCTTGTAACTCACCCCGCGAAAGGTCGGAGTCAATTCCGCAATCTCTTCCATAATCTCTGATGGATGCTGATAATTCATCTCAAAACCAAGTGCATTGGAAAGCGCCATTGTTACTTCCCAATCTGCTTTACCACTCAGAGGCGCCATTACTTTGCGTACAGGTGAAATACGTCGCTCGGCGTTCGTAAAAGTTCCATCTTTTTCTAAAAAAGATGCCCCTGGAAGAAATACGTGAGCAAACTTAGCGGTTTCATTTAAAAAGAGATCTTGAACTATCAGGCATTCAAGACTCCGCAAAGCTTCTTCCACATGTTGGATGTTTGGATCAGATTGAGCTATGTCTTCTCCCTGACAATACAGACCTTTAAAATTCCCCGACACAGCCGCATCAAACATATTTGGTATTCTCAGACCCGGAGCACTCTGAATCTTCACTCCCCAAAAATTCTCAAACGACCGCCTTACACTTTCAATTGACACATGTCTATAGCCAGGTAATTCATGAGGAAAAGAGCCCATGTCACAAGAACCTTGGACATTGTTCTGACCACGCAGTGGGTTTACCCCAACACCCTCCCTACCTAGATTACCTGTCAACATTGCTAGATTAGCAATTGCCATTACAGCAGTAGATCCCTGACTGTGCTCCGTCACACCAAGACCATAATAGATGGCTCCGTTTTTTGCGCCTGCAAATAAACGTGCTGCGGAAATAATTCGCTCAGCTGAGACACCAATTTTTTTACTCATCAACTCAGGCGAATTCTCTTCTTTTTCAATGAACGTCTTCCATTTTAAAAAAGCGTCCTTCTCGCAGCGCTCTTCTATAAATTTTTTGTCTTCTAGCTTTTCCCTCACAATAACATGAGCAATCGCGTTTAAGAGGGCTACATTGGTCCCAGGCAAAAGATTCAAGTGGTACTCGCTTTTCACATGAGGACTTCTTACCAAATCTATTCGACGAGGATCTACGACAATTAGTTTTGCACCCTCACGCAGGCGTTTTTTCATTCTAGATGCGAACACTGGATGGGCATCCGTTGGATTCGCTCCCATAACAATAATCACATCAGACTTTTCAACTGAATCAAAAGTTTGAGTCCCTGCCGACTCGCCAAGCGTAGTTTTTAATCCATAACCCGTTGGTGAGTGACAAACTCTAGCGCAGGTATCAACATTATTGTTGCCAAATGCCGCCCGAACCAACTTTTGGACTAGATAGGTTTCCTCATTAGTGCAGCGAGAGGAAGTAATGCCGCCAACGGAGTTGTCACCAAAACGTTCCTGAATAGATTTTATCTTAGATGCTGCAAATTCTAACGCAACATCCCAATCAACTTGGTGCCACGGTTCATCGATTTTGTTGCGGATCATTGGTTTTGTAATTCTATCCTTATGCGTAGAGTATCCGAATGCAAATCTTCCCTTTACGCATGAATGCCCCCTATTCGCTTTGCCAGCTTTATGGGGGATCATTCGAACTACTTGATCACCCTTAACTTGGGCTTCAAATGCGCAACCCACACCGCAATAAGCGCAAGTCGTAATAACCTTATGCTCTGGTATGCCATTATCAATAATTGAATTTTCCATCAAAGTTGCTGTAGGGCATGCCTGAACACAAGCGCCACATGAAACACATTCTGAGCCCATGAAATCTTCACCTTGGCTCACAGCAACTTTCGAATCAAACCCTCTTCCAGCGATCGTTAAAGCAAACGTGCCTTGAATCTCTTCACAAGCTCTGACGCAACGAGAACATACGATGCACTTGCTCGCATCAAAGGTGAAATATGAATTACTTTGATCTTTCGCTACAGTTAAATGATTCGCTCCTTCATAACCGTACCTTACCTCGCGAAGACCGACCTCGCCAGCCGTATCCTGCAGCTGGCAATCACCATTAGCGGCGCAAGTTAAACAGTCCAATGGATGATCAGAAATATATAGCTCCATTATGTTTCGGCGAAGTTTTGCGACCGCGCCAGCCTGAGTCTTCACAATCATCCCGTCCTCGACGGGTGTCGTGCAAGATGCAGGGAAACCCCTCCTTCCCTGAATTTGTACTAGGCAGATTCTGCAAGAACCGAAGGGTTCTAATGAGTCCGTAGCGCACAGTTTAGGAATATTGATATCATTGATGGCTGCGGCCCGCATAATTGATGTACCTGCCGGCACTGAAAGAGTGCGCCCATCGATGCAGAGAGTCACTGATTTTTCCGATGCGTTCGACTCAGTCGAAGATATCGGAGTACCCAAATCCTTGGATGGATTTAGAATGCCTCCCATTTTTACTTCTTTATCGGGTTCGTAGTATTTTAACATTTTCCTTATAGTCTTTTTCTTATTCTTGGCATTATCCTAGTTAAAATCTTCACCAAAGTATTTCAGCGCCGATCGTACTGGAAACGGTGTCATCCCGCCCATGGCGCAAAGTGAACCTGACTCCATTGTATCGCAAAGTTCCATAAGTAACTCTTTGTTTTTTTGTGCGTTTTCATTATTACTAATCTTTTCTAATAGTTCGAGCCCCCTCACCGAACCAATTCTGCAAGGCGTGCATTTGCCGCAAGATTCAATAGTACAAAATTCCATCGAGAATTTTGCCTGTGTACTCATATCAACAGAGTCATCAAAACCTACTATACCGCCATGTCCCAACATAGCGTCTATTTTTGAAAAAGCCTCGTAATCCAATAAGGTATCCCAACTTTCCTCACTTAAATAAGCACCCAAGGGTCCGCCGACTTGAACCGCTCTCATTTCACGACCGGTTCGCGTTCCACCACCAAATTCAAACAAAAGTTCCCTCAAAGTTGCACCAAATGCAATTTCCACAAGTCCCGCATGTTTAATGTTTCCTGCTAATTGGAAAGGCAGCGTACCTCTAGATTTACCCATACCATATTTCTGATAAGACGAGGCTCCGTTTGCAATAATTGTTGGAATACTCGCAAAAGTAATTACATTGTTAATCACTGTTGGCTTGCCAAAAAGCCCTTTAATCGCAGGAAGAGGTGGCTTTGGCCTAACTTCTCCCCTTTTGCCCTCTATGCTCTCAAGCATCGAAGTTTCTTCTCCACAAATGTATGCACCAGCTCCAAGTCGAATTTCAATGTCAAAATTCATGCCGCTTTGAAGAAGATTATCGCCAAGGTAATTTTTCTTTTTAGCGGCCACAATCGCTTTTTTCAGGATCTTGACAGAGAGAGGATATTCCTCGCGCAGGTAGATATAGCCCTTGGAAGCACCAACAGCAAGACCCGCGATTGTCATTCCCTCTATAAGACTCAGCGGATCACTCTCCATAAGCATTCTATCCGAAAAAGTGCCAGAATCTCCCTCATCAGCATTACAAACCACATATTTTGTATCAGAAGCAGCGTCAAGGACAGTTTGCCATTTTATCCCTGTGGGAAAAGCTGCTCCGCCTCGACCTCTTAAACCTGATTCTCTTATGCAACTAACAAGATCCTGTGAGCTACTATCGAGTGCTTTGACAAGTCCTACAAAACCACCATGATCCTGATAATCGCTAACGGATAAGGGGTCGATCTTTCCGACCCTTTGGAAGGTGACTCTATCTTGCTTTTTGAGATATGGAATTTCCTCCGTCGAGCCAAGATAACAAGGGTGTGAAGTATTTATCTCCCAGCAAGAAAGCGCAATAAACTCATCTACATCTTCAGGCGTGATTGGACCATAAGCAATTCTTCCCTTATCAGAATCAATTTCAATCATTGGCTCTAACCAGTAGAGGCCACGAGATCCGTTCCGCACAATATCAATGTTCATCTCGTGCTGATCAAAATATTGCTCTAATCGATGTGCAACTTCGTCTGAACCAAGAGAGCAAGCTGTAGTATCCCTTGGCACGAAAAGCTTGATTGTTTCATTAATCATTTTACTTTTTCCTCCAACTCCATTTGGCTCAGCTTCATCATAAGCAGATCAAAGGTCTTTTCATCAACATTCGAATACACTGCATCGTCTATACGGATCGCGGGAGCGCAAGCGCAATTACCCAGACAATAAACCGGTTCCAAGCTTATAGAACGGTCCTGAGTAGTTTCATGGAATGCTATACCCAGAGACTCCTTGGCATACTCTTCTAATCGCCGTGAACCCATCGACTGACAGGCCTCTGCGCGGCAAATTTTCACAACATGGCGGCCAGGCGGAGTAGACCGAAAAAAATGATAAAAACTAATGACGCCATGAACTTCTGCGCGTGATAAGTTTAAACCATCCGCTAACGTTGGCACTATATTCGCTGGGATATAGCCGAGAAGTTTTTGCACCTTATGAAGAATTTCTATTAAAGGACCTGGTGTCGCTTTATTTTCAGAAACTATTTCTTTTGCAAGATTTATGTGATCTAAATTTGTCACGATCTAAGCGCCTATTCTCTTGATTAAAAATTCATCGGTACTCAAATCGTGCTATCCGGTCAGCTCCCCCAATACCGCCAACCCAAATTTCGTCTTCAACCTCAATGGCAACTGTGCCAAGTAGAAAACTTCGATTTGAAGGATAATCGATTATTTGTCTAGCCGTTAGGTTATTGATGTCTACTCTTGTAACTCTGGTACTAACCCCCTCGCACTCACGTTCATTGAGACACTCAAAAATTGAAGAAGGCAATGCGCCGATATGTCCCGCAGCTAGGAGTGAACCATCAATCGACCATCTTAGGTTATCTATATGATGGGATACCTTTACGCTACTCCTTGCAACTCCTGACTGCCCTCGAGACAGCTTTATTAGAGACTGAGAACCCCAACCCGCGATGTAAAGCCATTCCCCGTCGTCGGAAATTTCTATCCCATTAGGACCCTCAATCTCGCTACCAGGTACTTGACTCCAGTTTGAACCTCCTGACCATTCATAAACATAACCTGTCGGTAGCTGAAAATGTGTTGCGACTATGCCGCCTTCCGGGGTGCTGACCACCGAATTGAACGCCACGCCTGCCGGAGCCAGCACGCAACCAATCCAAGTCAGTTTTGGTAAATCCGACGCCGTCTCTCTAATTTCAAAAACCTCAATAGCCTCACGAACACCATGACGCACTACCAACAAATTATGTTTCCCATTGTCGCCCGCGACTAGGCTGAGACCATGCGGGCGAAAACCTTCAATTTGAGGACCCGGACAATTATCGAACCTTGCTGTGTCCATCCTATGTTCCGGCTGCATCGAGGGATAAACCGCGGTCGACTTCTGTTGCTGGGTATCGATAAAGTATAGATAACCATCATCTTCCATCCCAGACGCTACGACCCAGGAAGATTCGGGAATTTGAACCAGGTCTTCAGGACTCACAGGGCCGCACACGAAATTTGCTTCACCGACACCCAGACAATCCTCTGATGCCCCAAAAATAAATTGAGAATAATTAAGACTAATTAAACCGATCAAGTAAAAAATGTATCCTCTCATGGACTAACCTTCTATTTGTTTTTTCATAAGCAGGAGGCTACAACACCATAAAAATAAAGAATCATCAAGTACATCAGCTATTGAACTCTCAAAAGTTTACGGTTCTGTTAACATGTATATTAATCTGTTCCCATTTTTTCATTAATGCCTATAGATCATTCAATGCAAAGAAAATTCAGCACCCTAACCTTTCCGGCTTTAGCAATAATCCTATCGGTAGTCGCAATATACTTTAGTGAGATTTTTTCTACAGCAGCAGATAGTGTGATTCTTATGCTTGCTCTGGTTATGTTCCTTATGGGTCTAACTCTTGATAAACGTGATTTTCTGAGGATCAGAGAGAAACCTGTGATCGTATTTATTGGAGTGCTTCTCCAGTTCTCTTTAATGCCACTCATCGCGGTAATTTTGTCCTATTTACTTAAGCTCCCCAATCAACTGACAGCAGGCATGGTGTTAGTTGGTAGCTGCGCCGGCGGAACAGCATCAAATGTCATGACTTATTTGGCCAAGGGTGATCTAGCCTTATCTATTTCAATGACTATTGTTTCTACATTAGTAGGGGTTATCGCAACACCCCTCCTCTGTGAGTTTTACCTGTCTGAAACTTTAGCCGTGGATTCGATCGGCATGGTGAAGAGCATCATTCAGCTTGTTTTTATTCCGGTCTTTCTTGGAGTTTGTATTAAGGCCTATGCTGCGCATTTTGTACTAAAAATAGAGAAATGGATTCCGTCACTCTCTATGCTATGCATTCTCTTTATAATAGCGACTGTAGTTGCTCTAAATTCAGATCGATTAAGTAACATTGGCTTTGCTCTGATAGCCGCCGTAATTCTGCATAACAGCCTTGGCTTATTTTTAGGCTACTATTTTTCCCGGTTGCTTGGTTTAAATCGGCGCCAATGTAAGACAGTCGCTATTGAAGTAGGAATGCAAAACTCTGGCTTGGGCGTCACGCTGGCATTGCAATTTTTTTCACCATCCGCTGCCGTGCCAGGCGCCATTTTTAGCCTTTGGCATAACATAAGTGGCTCCATACTCGCCTCTTTGTGGGGTAAAGAAAATAATTTCAGTGATTCATTAGCTCGAAGCCATGAGAATTAAGGGCACTTAGACAGCCCCATTCCAGTAAACGAAGACAGCTCTCCTCCACATAAAACAGCGTAAGTAATCATTTATCGAAGAATACGCACAAAATTGGTTTGTTTCTTGCACAATTAATAAGTGTAGATTGCACTAATAAGACCCATTTCAAAAAAATTTGCACAATTTAAAGGGCTTTTCCGGTGCAATAATTACTGTATAGTCGAATTTTAGGACCTTTAGAAGGGTTCATTTGAGGAGCATTAGGACTTAATCGAAGCTGGTCTGAGACTAACAGTAACGCACTTTAATAATGCGTAAATCGAAAAAGTGCACTAAATTAAAGCAGGAGAGACAAAATGAAATTAATAACCGCAATTATCAAACCATTCAAAGCAGACGAAGTTAGAGAAGCGCTTTCCGACGTCGGAGTCAGTGGCGTGACACTCAGTGAAGTAAAAGGTTTTGGTAGACAGAAGGGACACACTGAGCTTTATCGAGGTGCTGAGTACGTCATTGATTTCTTACCCAAATCAAAGATGGAGATAGCTGTCTCAGACGATATGGTTGACCAGGCCATTGAGGCAATTTGTAAAGCTGCTGGAACCGGACAGATTGGTGATGGAAAGATTTTCGTCACTAACTTAGAACAAACACTCAGAATAAGAACCGGCGAAACCGGTGATGACGCTCTTTAAAAGGAAAAATAGAAATGATAAGAGAACTGTTTAACTCAAAGCTTATTGTTAGTCTCGCGCTGTTAGTTGTCCCATCAATCTCCCTAGCCCAGGATTTGAACGGAGCTAATACCGGTTGGATTTTAACGTCAACCGCACTAGTTTTATTCATGACACTTCCTGGTTTATCCCTGTTTTATGGGGGATTAGTCCGAACAAAGAATGTTTTATCAGTCCTAATGCAATGCTTCGCAATCGCAGTTTGTATCTCCATTCTTTGGCTGGTAGTGGGTTATAGTATCGCATTTGGGCCATCCGACTCAGCTTATTGGGGTGGGCTTAGCCGCATGTTTTTTAGTGGTATAGATATTAATTCCATGTCTGGCGATATTCCCGAGACGGTTTTTGCGGCCTTTCAAATGACCTTCGCTATTATCACCCCCGCTTTGATTGTAGGTGCGTTTGTCGAACGCATAAAGTTTTCGTCTATGCTTATCTTTAGCATACTCTGGACTCTCCTGGTTTACTTTCCTGTCGCAAACTGGGTTTGGGGCGGTGGATGGCTCGGATCAATGGGGCTTATAGATTTTGCTGGAGGGACAGTTGTTCACGTTACTGCCGGTGTGGGAGCCTTAGTTACGGCTTTGGTTATTGGACAACGGAAGGAATTCGGACAATCCTCCACCTTGCCTCACAATCTTACCATGAGCTTTACAGGGGCTGCGATGCTGTGGGTAGGTTGGTTTGGTTTCAATGCTGGTTCGGCGCTTGCAGCAGACGGGGCAGCTGGCATGGCACTTTTCGTAACCCATATTTCAGCGGCTACGGGAGCATTGACTTGGATGGTTATAGAGTGGATCAAATTCGGCAAGCCTAGCGGCTTAGGAGCAATTACAGGAATGGTTGCAGGCCTTGCTACTATAACACCGGCTTCTGGCTCTGTGGGACCGGCAGGTGGGTTGCTCGTAGGTTTAGCAGGAGGCATTGTCTGTTATTACGCTACCACCTATCTGAAACAAAATCTGAAAATAGATGATTCCTTGGACGTTTTTCCCGTGCACGGTGTTGGCGGGATGGTCGGCACTTTTTTAGCAGGCATTTTAGTGTCCAACAATCTCGGAGTTTTTAGTGGTAATGGTTTAGCTGAGGGGATGACTATCGGATCGCAGGTTGGCGTTCAAGTAACTGGTATTTTAGCAACTGGAATTTACACAGCAATTGTTACCTTTATATTGCTGAAGATCGTTGCAGCGCTTACCTCAGGAATACGAATTACAGACGAACAAGAACAGGTCGGTTGCGATATTACCGATCATGATGAAAAAGGTTATTCCATGTAGGGTTCTGATTTGGTTTTAGAGAAGCCGGTTTAATGCCGGCTTTTTTAATTGGACTTTTTCAGGGTAGCAATCGCAAAAACAAGTTTCACTCCTTCTGTGCTCTTAAAAGTAGTTGCTACAAGGCATGTTGACTTGCCATCGTTAACTAACTCAGACTCCATTAAGAAACTTTCACCTTCGACTGGCGCTAGATAATCTATTCGCATATTAATTGTACTAGACCATTTAAAAGGTTGGGCATCACTGCGTGCAGTTCGTGCAGCGTAAATGGACATGAGATCTACATAAACGCCATGAAAACCACCAAACAGTTGATCTCGAGGATTAAGTAACCTGTCAGGAAGATGGGCTTTCACTTCTAACTTCCCGGGAGCCTCCTTAAGTATCTCCCATTTATAAGATTCAACGAGGTCACCAGCATTATGCCCAGGCGGCAGCAATATGGATGCCACAGATTCTGAATCCATTAACGGTACTCCTTTTTATTTATAAATTGACTCAAGCCAAACGGACTCTAATAGATAATATAGTTCAATCATTGACTGGCTAGTTTCAGCTACAAAATACTGCTATTCTTTTCTGAGCTATTCTCAAAACTATAAATAATCAAAAAAATAAGGTCAGTGCATGTCATCTACTTCGCGTCCATTACATCAAAGAATTTTTGTTCATATTTTACCATTTTGCTTAGCTTTACTTCCGGCAATAAATTCATCTGCAGATGATTTACCCATGGCGCAACCCGAAAGCGTTGGCGTGTCCTCAAGCAGACTGGACAGGTTAACTAAATCAATGCAGCGTTATATTGATTCGGACAAACTCGCAGGGACAGTATCTCTTATTGCTCGAAAAGGGAAGATTATTCATCTCGAGCCACAAGGTTATAAAAGCAAGGAAACAAGAGAAGAGATGACGGAGGACACAATATTTTTCATCATGTCGATGACCAAGCCTATTGTATCAGCAGCTTTGATGATGCTTTATGAAGAAGGGCATTTCCTTTTAACAGACCCTATTTCTGACTGGATACCGGAACTTCAAGGAAAGCAAGTAATTATGGAGAATGAATTTGGAACTTACAGAGTGCCACCCCATCGACCCATAAATTTTCGACATGTCTTGTCACACACCTCTGGATTAGATCCTAATCGAAACTATCTTAGCGATGATGAAATAGACCTTCTTGCTCGCACCGATAACTTAGAGGATACAATCGTAAAAAGAGCTCCATTGCCATTGGCTTTTCATCCAGGAGATGACTGGCAGTACGGCAGCTCAACAGACTATGTAGCACTCCTGGTTGAACGAATCTCAGGCGAACCACTCAAGGATTTTTTACAAAGAGAGATTTTTACACCACTCAAAATGGAGGATACTTCATATGTTGTTCCCAAGGAAAAGCGTGATCGAGTGGCCTCAGTCTACAGCCCAACAGGGAAAGATCAGACAATCGAATTATTTAGAACTAAAGACTACTCGGATAAGCCTTTCTTTGGAGCGAACTATTATGGCGGTACTGCGGGATTATTTTCCACTGTCAAAGACTATTGGCGATTTAGTCAAATGCTCCTCAACGGTGGTGAACTCGATGGAGTTCGATTACTAAGTCCAAAAACAGTAAGCCTCATGATTTCAAACCATAGTGGTGATGGCGATGTTTACATCCGTGGGCCTGGATATACTTTTGGCTTGGGCTTTGGAATCGTAAATAATGCTGGCGAAGCTCGCGATCCATTGACTCCCGGAACCTTCAGTTGGGGTGGCGCTTGGGGCACTATTTTTTGGGTAGATCCCGTCGAAGAAATGATCGGCATTATGATGACTCAAATAACATCATACAGGCATTTGTCGGTTAGGCAGGATGTAGGAGTGACCGCTATGCAATCTATTATTGATTCAAACGCACCATTACTAGGCTACCCTATCCTTGATTAAACCTTCCTTCGAAGGACAAGAGCCTTCTCGGGCGGATTAATTTTTTAACGAGCGTCGAGCAATTCAAAAATTCGCCGAATTGCTCGAGGATCCACGCCTGGTCCCCGGATTTGGAAATAATTGCGAGCATGGTTGGTCATATCTATTTGCATGGCCGCTTCTTGCCATTCAACTCCAAGACGATAGAGCTCGTTCGATTTATCCCATAGGTCTCGCAAATAATCTTGAAAGTTTGATATCGGCACCTTAGAGCGCATTACAGGTCCATGACCTGGAAGCCAAGTATCAAAGTCTAAACCCTTTAACCCTTCAAGCGCATCTGGCCATTCGTCCACATGCCCATCCCCCATGTAAGCTAACCCAGGCAACATCATATCTCCTGTAAATACCACCTTTTCCTGCGGAAGATAAATGACAACATCGCCTCCTGTGTGCGCCCTACCAAAGTGCAGCAACTGTATCT
>CACJAW010000012.1 GCA_902591495.1 uncultured Pseudohongiella sp. | reverse complement strand
CGCCGTATCCAGACGCAAATTGTTTTTGCATTGATGAACTCCAATGTTTCATTTTAAGTTGATAAATATTACTGACTCTCGTCTATCATGAATTGGACGATGGCTTCCAAATCGCCGTCTGTACAATCTGAACATAACCCCCGCGCTGGCATCATGCCATTGAGCCCATTGATGGTACTTTGAACTAAGGTGTCAAAGCCTTTTTCTAGCCTGATCTCCCACTCGATGGTATCCCCAACCACAGGCGCGTGGGCTTGTCCTGTGCCGTGGCAAGCGAAACAAGTTGCCTGGTATTTAGCTTCTGCGTCGAATTCTTCTGACTCTTGTGCCACTGTCCCTGCACTAACAAGGGAACAAAAAAGCAACAATGCTGCTAGTGTATGTGCTTGATAACTACTCATTTGACTCTCTTGATTTTCCTAACCAGTGAATACATAAACCATCTGCTGAAACCTCAGTTTAACCAACAAAGTAGTCATTCGACAACGTTGAGGCCAATGCTTAGAATGCAGGCAAGCTTTAACTTGCAAGTTTCAAAAATTTGGATATTAAATGTCAAAAAAAATCGTAACTCTCAGCGTTATCTCGGTTTTCTCTGCAATCATACTCCTATGGTTATTTTACCCCCCTATAATTAACGTGTCTGATGAAGTTTCGAGTTCAGACGAAGAAATTGAAAAAGGTAAGTATCTTGTGACTGCAGGTGGATGTATAAGCTGTCATAGAGGTCAAACTGAACTAACCAGTGAGACTTTAGCTGGAGGTCTAGGTATTGAAACTGAATTTGGGACATTTTATGCCCCCAACATTACACCTGATACTTCGACTGGAATTGGCTCCTGGAAGGCTGAAGATTTTATCAGAGCACTGAAGCATGGACGGCAGCCCTCGGGTGGGTTTTATTATCCGTCTTTTCCCTATCGTGCTTACTCCAAACTGAGCGATGAGGATGTCTTATCTATGGCAGCGTATTTAATGTCCCAAGAACCGGTCTCTATGCAAATTCCCGACCCAGGAACACCGATCTGGCTTGCCCGCTGGATGATTGCGGGTTGGAACAAGTTGGCCGACCTCTCGGAACCTTTCAATGAAATATACGATGACGCTCAGTTAAATAGAGGCGCCTATTTGGCAAGGAATCTGGGTCATTGTGGAGAGTGTCATACTCCTCGCAATGGTCTGGGTATACCTGACTATTCGCGGGAGTTTGCTGGAGCAGAGTTAGGAGATGAAATTATAGAACCTATAGATGCTGATTCCTTGAAGGAGTGGACTGCAAATAATTTTGATATTTTCCTCTTGCTTGGGCTGAAACCCGATGGTGAATTTGTTGGGGGGGATATGAATGAAGTGATTGAACACAATACAAGCAAGTTGACGGACGAGGATAGGGATGCGCTTGCTGCTTTCTTTACGCGATATAATTCTGCAGGTGGCTAAGCGAACTAGGGTAAAAAAAATATCTTAATTTTTCGGGGGTAAGGGCGGCTTCAGAAAGCCGCCCTGTATCTATCGATTCTTAGTCTGTATCGACCCTATACGTGTCATGACAATTTCCGCAAGAGCCACCCAATCCTCTGACAGCACCTAAAGTCGCTCCCATGTCACCAGTTGCTGCTGCATCAGCCAGCACATTAGCATTATCGATAAGCGCCTGAGACATATCCGCTATATCTCCTTGGTTACTCCAAATACTGTCTAGCGCGGTTGTTTCTATATTATCAAAGGCGCTGGTGTCGACCGCCAGCATCTCGGGTATCATGGTCGCCATGACAGCTATCCGTCTTGCGTTGCGTTCGGCGACCTCTGCATCAAAGGGCGCTCCCTGCGCCATGCCGACTATTGGTCCTAAATTATAGCGTATAGTCTTAAATAAAGACTTTCGCTGGTCTACAGCAGCCGCTGCCTGTTCCTCTGGTGTCATGTCCTGCGCGATTGATTTGTACGTCACACCAACTACTGCAACTGCTGAGAGCAGCGCTACTAATTTCTTCATTGTAATTTCTCCCAACCCTTAATTTATTCTAGATGAACATTTTTGAATTTTGTGCTTACCTTTTATTTCAATTAAAGTATCGACTTGATCAGGCATCACTATATTATAAATAGCAAATATATGTCATGGCCGATAATAATCTTCCTTGCCTCATGGTCCAGGAAGGTAACCGGGGCCATGGAGAATTCTGCCCGGACGTGCGCCGGTATGTTGACCGTTTTCCACCACAACAGCCCCGTTAACTAAAACAAACTTGGTGCCAATCGCATATTGGTGAGGATTTTCAAAGGTCGCTTTATCAATTATTTCATCAGGGTCGAAAATAGCGATGTCAGCGAAGTATCCTTTGGTGATGAGACCTCTATCATGAATGCCCAATCTGCGGGCGGATTGGCTACTCATCTTTCGGATTGCTTCTTCTAAGCTCAAGATCTTTCTTTCGCGCACGTATAGTCCAAGCACCCGGGCAAATGTTCCGTATTGTCGTGGATGTGGTGCGCCTTCGCCGAAAACGCCTACTGGGCCGTCGGAGCCTATCGCTGTGGCAGGATGTTGCATGATACGATCCACATCCTCTGGACCTATGGCATGATAAACAGCTGTGGCACCTCCTCCCCGAATTATATCGAATACGACGTCCGCTGCGTTCTCGGGAGTCGGCTCTAAGCCAGCATCGATGGCAAGTTCTGCCAAATTTTTTCCGGCCATATCAGGGTCCCAGCTGTTACGTGAGATAAAAACATTCTTCGGATCACCCCCGCCGCGGTCATACAAGATTTTAGCTACCACTTCATTTTTTATAGTTGAATAAGTTTCAGCGCTATTTATTCGGGATAGCATTTCTTCTCTCCCGCCAGCCTGCGCCCATTGAGGAATCAGAGCATTAATACTAGTTTGAGAAGCGGTATAGGGGTACTGATCAATAGTGACGTCGACACCTCTCTTGCGAGCCTCGTCGACCAACCGTAAACTTTCGATGGACGCACCCCAGTTCTCTACACCTATCACCTTGTGATGCGTAATCTGCACGGGAATATCAGCTTCTTCTCCGATTCGAATTGTTTCTTGAACCGAGTCGATTAGTTGAGCGGCTTCTTCACGGATGTGCGAGATGTATATCCCATTGTACTCTGCTGCGACTTTTGAGAGCTCAATTACTTCTTCGGTTGAAGTAAAACTTCCGGGGACGTAAAACAAACCAGTGGAAATGCCTAGCGCTCCTTGCTCCATGGCGTCCCTTACCATTTGCTTCATTCGCTCCATTTCGTCAGGGGTAGCTTTTCTGAGCCCGAAACCAATAACTCTTTGTCTTATCGTCCCTTGACCAACAAAAACTGCCCAGTTTGGACTAATACGCAGATTGTCTATGTCAGCATAGTGTCTGTCGATAGGGTAAGGTGAGGAACCATCGTTGCCTTCGGTGAGGGTCGTTACTCCTTGAAGGAGTGCACTCTCAGCGTTCGGAACCTCAAATATTCCTCTCAACGCGTGTGTGTGAGGATCTATAAAACCAGGAGCCACGACCAGCCCGTGGGCATCGATTATACGTTTTGCTTCGTGATTCGAGAGTTGGCCGATTTCCGCAATACGGTCATTTTTAATGGCGATATCCGCGTTATACCAGGGATTACCAGACCCATCTACTACCTTCCCCCCACGAATAATAAGATCATAATCTTGAGAATTGCCAAAACTTGGTAAAAGAAGAGCTAATAAGGTTACTGAAGAGACACAGTAGTTCCAGATTAATTGCTTTCTAATATTCTGTTTCAAGGGTTCACCAAATCCTCACGCGCTCTTCAGGTGGGAGATAAAGTTTATCGCCTGCTTGCACATCAAATGCTTCATACCATTCGTCAAAGTTCCTTACAACTCCATTGACGCGAAACTCAGAGGGGGAATGAGGATCGCTCGTTAGTCTCTGTATTAAGGCGTCTTCGCGGTATTTACGTTGCCAAACTTGAGCCCATGACAAGAAAAACCTTTGGTCCCCGGTTAACCCGTCTATAATGGGAGGCTCCTCTCCATTTAACGACATCTTATAGGCTCGGTATGCAAGAGAGAGTCCGCCTATATCGCCGATATTTTCCCCCAGGGTGAAGTTACCATCGATAAAGTAACCTGGAACTGGTTGAAATTTATCATACTGTGATGCTATCGCTTTGGTTAATTCTTCAAAATTAGCGCGATCTGCATCGGTCCACCAATTCCTTTGAATTCCGGCAAAATCCGATTTAGAGCCTTGATCGTCAAACCCGTGACCCATTTCGTGACCAATAACCGCTCCGATCCCGCCATAATTTACTGCTGCATCGGCATTAGGATCAAAAAAAGGAGGTTGAAGGATCCCGGCAGGGAAAACTATTTCATTAAAAGATGAGTTATAATAGGCGTTAACAGTCTGTGGAGTCATTCCCCACTCTTCCCGGTTGGTTGGTTTACCTAGACGCTGAATCTCATCCGCATAGTTGAATTCCCGAATACTCTGCGCGTTTGCAAAGAGGTCGTTGCGATCGATCTCTAGCGATGAGAAGTCTCTCCACTCGTCCGGATAGGCTATTTTTGGTCTGAAAGACTGAAGTTTTTTTTGAGCTTCATCTTTTGTAGTGGTACTCATCCATTCAATTTCGTCAATGCTTTGTGCCAAGGCTGAGCGGAGATTCTCCACCAGTTGTTCCATCTGTTTCTTTGCGGATTCAGGGAAATGGCGCTGAACATAGACTTGCCCAACTGCCTCTCCCAAGCTATTCAGTGCCCCGACTCTGGCAACACCCCTTTCCCAACGCTCTCTTTGCTCCGGCACCCCTCTTAGAACGGTTGAATAAAAGTTAAACCGGGCATTGTCTAAGTCCTCAGACAAAGTGCTGGCACTATCCACGATCAGACGGTAAGTCATGTAGCTAACCCAGTCATCGATCGGAATTGAATTTACTAGATCTATGATGGGAGACATGGCGCTTGGATAAGAGACGTTTAAATCTTCAAGCTGACTAATGCCAGCGGCATTAAAATAACTATCCCAATCAAACTCGGAGTAAGTAGTTTTAAACTCGCTAAATGTCATAGGATTGTAGGTTAGATCTCGATTGCGGCGCTGATTGCGAGGCCATAAATTTTCGGCGATTGCTGTTTCAAGATTAAGTATGCTTCGAGCTTTGTCACTTGCATCTTCAATAGACGCCAAGTCAAAAATCTCAGTGATATGTTCGACAAACGCTGTCCTGACATCCTGAAATTCTTCAGTATCGCGCAAGTAGTAGTCTCGGTCTGGTAGTGAAATTCCCCCAACTGAAAGTACCAATTGATGCCTGTCTGGGTTACTGCGATCTGCACCCACATAAAAACCAAATGGTGTCGCTGTGTTTTCAATAAACGAGCGTCCAAATGCAGTGACAAGTTCATCTCTACTATCAATCTCTCGAAGCCGAGATAGACCATCTTGCAAGGGTCCGATACCTCGGTCGTTGAGGGTATCAATGTCCATGTAACTAAGATAGTAGTCGCTTATCTTTTGCTCCATAGAGCCTTGGGGCGGCTCTGTTTGGCTTAAATCCTCAATGATTCCCCTAACTCGTTGGTCAGAGCGATCACTTAAGACTGTAAAAGAGCCATAGCTACTTCGTGAGGCAGGCAACTCAAAAGTGTCTAACCATTCACCATTGGCATACCGAAAGAAATCATCGCCGGGCTTTGTCTCATTGTCCTGATAAGACATATCTATCCCAAAGCTGCCTAGCTCGGGGGTCTTCAAGGTCGCGTTACCAAGGGGCTCAGTTATTGCTACTGACCTATCCGGAGGTGTGTTTTCCATGTTGTTGCTCGGACCGCAGCTTGCGAGCAGTGCAATCAGTGAAAGATTAAATAGCAGTGGAACTCCAATTGAATCAGATGGCATTTTCTCTCCTCCTTCGTATTTCAGTCGCGTCATTCCGTTTAAGTATACCTGATTTGGATTAGCCGATAACATGGACGTCTAAAAAATGAATAGCATTGATAAATTTAACTAAGGTAATAGTAACAGCCTAATGTCGATCAAAAAGGGAAAGACTGTAAACATAAAATGGATTGGCGTAACCTCAGTCCTTTTCGGGATTCTTCTTGTTGCCAATAATTCCAACGAAATCCTCAGGCAGGCTGTTATTCTGCCTGGTTCTGTTGCCGAATCAGCAGTGGCTGCAGATTGCAGGCCGGATGAATTGGTTGAAGAAGACCTAAGCTTGAAAGAATGTGAATTGATGGTTAGTAATATCCAAATCATGCTCGCATCATCACCATCTTGGTTCAGGCCGATCACAATTTGTTTATATATTTTGGGCTTAGTTTCTGCCTTGTTTTCGCTGGTTTTTGGTATGCGGTTTGTAAACAGCCCAGAATCTGCTCGGCGTTCACTTTATGTAAGTTTCGTTTTACTCGTGGGCATTGATTTGCTGATATTTGCAACAACATCAGCAACGGGACCCTTACTAAGATCGATTTACTTATGGCCAACACTTATTTGGTTTTTTATTCATCTTGTCCTGTTAGTGGCCGTGGTCAGCTATAATTCAGAATCAAAAAGAGAAGTAAATTAGTGTCTAATAAAATCGAAAGATTGAAAGTTTTTTTCCACTGGCTAATGGCTATTAATGTTTTTTTTCTCTTTATGAGTAGCTGGTGGATGCTCGCATTACCCTTACCATCAGAGAACTTTACTTTTCGAGAGCTGCCTTTTCAGTTGCATAAAAACATTGGGATTACTATTTTTGTAATTGCTATTTATTTGCTTGCAGTTAGGGTTTCAAAGATAAGAAGAAATGCCTTCAAATCAAACATTAAATCCGAAAGGTCTGTAGAGAAGGGGCACCTCGTCCTTTATTTTCTTATTACGTTCTGTTGTATAAGCGGCTATCTGTCTTCTTCCTATAGCGGCTGGGGAACAACTCTATGGTGGTCTCTAGATCTACCACTTTGGGCAGAAGAAAACGATTCGTTAAATATTCTCTTCTCGGATCTTCATCTGTGGTCGTGCTGGGCTTTGTTGTTAGTTATTGCTGGGCATGTAGGTGTCGCGCTCTACCATGCTTTTAGGAGTGATCTGACTACAGATAAAATGTATCGATGGTAATTTCTTACTAATTAAACTAAGGATTAGACTAACCATGAAAGAATATCCAACTTTCGTTACTCATTTAGAATGTAGTTATACCGGTAAGGTATACCAGGCTGACAAGCTTCATGGCTTATCGGAAGATGGTAAGCCCCTGCTCGTGAAGTATGATCTCGAAAAACTATCTGAATCAGTTACCAAAGAATCGTTAAATACGCGCCTACCAGAGTTTTGGAGATATCGGGAATTTTTGCCTGTTAGGAAGTCCGAGAACATTGTTCGCTTGGGTGAGATAATGACGCCCTTATTGCCAGCTACAAATCTTCAACAGGAGTGGGGTAGTGGTGAAATCTTAATTAAAGATGAAGGAAGATTACCTACCGGTTCCTTCAAGGCTCGCGGGCTCGCGTTGGCAGTGGCTATGGCTAAGGAGTTGGGAGTCGAACGAATGGCTATGCCTACCAATGGGAACGCTGGAGCTGCTTTAGCAGCGTATTGTTCTCGAGCAGGGATAGAGACATTTGTGTTTTGTCCGGACGACACCCCGAAGGTAAATGTTGATGAAATATCGTTTTTAGGCGCAAAAACGTTTTTAGCTAACGGCTTTATTAATGACTGTGGGCGAGTAGTTGGCGAGGGTAAAGTTCAAATGAATTGGTTTGACACCTCAACACTCAAGGAGCCTTACAGAATTGAGGGGAAAAAGACGATGGGGTTAGAGCTAGCCGAGCAGCTCAACTGGGAAATGCCAGATGTAATTATATATCCAACTGGTGGAGGAACCGGACTAATTGGGATGTGGAAAGCATTTGATGAATTAGAGCAGATTGGGTGGATAGGGTCAGAAAGACCTAGAATGGTAGCAGTTCAAGCTGAAGGTTGTGCGCCGATAGTCAAGGCGTTTAATGAAGGGAATAGACATGCGGAGCCTTGGAAAAATGCTGAGACCATTGCCGCGGGAATAAGAGTGCCGGCTGCTGTCGGTGATTTCTTGATTTTGGATGCGGTTCGTGAAAGCGATGGTTTTGCTGTTTCCGTAAGCGATGGAGAGATTAACTCAGCACATAGGGAGTGTGCCCTCAAGGAGGGCGTTCTTCTCTGTCCCGAGGGTGCAGCTACCTTGGCTGCTCTTAAAAAAGAGCTTACCTCTGGAAGAATTAAGAGGAATGAACAAGTTATACTTTTTAATTGTGCGACCGGGCTAAAGTATCCAATGCAGACGAGCCATAACTTTATAAATCTGCAAGAGCCTGTTAACTATGACTGGATAGAGGGAAGTTTATAGTGGAAAATTCTTCGGAAGTCATCTCTATGAAGGCTAGGGGCAATAAGACTATTGATCTTTATACCTGGGCTACGCCTAATGGTCGGAAAGTCTCTATAATGCTGGAAGAATTGGGTTTAGACTACAATGTAATACCCATTGATATTACTAAAGGAGAACAGCACGATTTAGGCTTTGTCTCGTTTAGTCCAAATAACAAAATACCGGCAATAATCGATCATGAAACAGGATTAAAAATGATGGAGTCAGGTGCCATTCTAATGTATCTGGCCAAAAAGACCGGCCTTTTCATGAGTCAAACTGATAGGCAATATTGGGAAGAAATGCAGTGGCTGATGTTTCAAATGGGCCATGTTGGACCCATGCTGGGTCAAACTCACCATTTCGTCAAGTTTCATCCAGGGAAATCTCCTTATGCTGAAGAAAGATATAAGAACGAGAATATCCGACTTTATAAAGTTCTTAATAAACGGTTGAAAGAGAGAGAGTTTATTTGTGAAGATTATTCAATCGTTGATATTGCAACGTGGCCTTGGATTTCACGCTATGAATTCCAACAGATGGACCTTAATGACTACCCGAGCTTAAAAGCTTGGTACATGCGAATCGCTTCAAGGCCTGCCGTGCAGAGAGGCTATGCTGTTCCCCTCAATCAGCCGGTGCCGCTGCCAGAGTAAATCGTCAGAAAATTATCTAGCAGCAATAACTAATCATACAGCCTTTAATCTTTAAGACTGTCATAAACTAAGTCGGCCGCGATACCACGCATGTTTGCCGAGCCCGGCCTTCTTTGTCCGTAAGCCTGAATCATTCCAATCCAGAACATATCTTTGCTGGGGTCTATCCAAAACCACGTGCCGGCAGCACCTGACCAGTAGTAGGTACCTGGACCCTGAGGTGAATTAGCAAGTATTGGATCATAGATAACCGCAAAATCAACACCAAAGCCGATACCGGCCTGTCCAGGACGATCAAGCCCTCCGCGGATGTTTAGTTCGTCTCTTAGGCTATTGGTCCGCATAATTCTTACGGACTCTGGAGTTAAGACTTTTGCACCCTCCAGGGATCCTTCATTAACGAGCATTTGAAGAAACCTGGCATAGTCGTGAGCCGTGGAAACGAGTCCACCGCCACCGGACTCCAAGCGATTTGGATCTAAATAACTGGGCCGGTCTCTACGATGCGGTCGTTGTGTGAGTCGATTGCGTTCAGAGTCCCAGCTGTGTATTTCTGCAAACCTGGGCTGATCATCTTTTTTAACGAAGAAACTAGTGTCAGCCATCTTTAAAGGCTTGAAAATATGTTTCTCTAAGAACTCGCCATATTTCATCCCGGAGAGCTTTTGGACAATGTAACCCTGGAGATCGACCGCAACAGAGTAGTACCATTGCTCTCCAGGTTGGGAAAGCAATGGAATTTGCGACACTCTATTGATTAACTCATCCAGGTCTTTTGAGGCAAGCACTTGCTTCTGTCTGTATGCCTTGTTAACAGGATCGTCACCCCTAAGCCCATAGCCAAACCCCGCAGAATGGTTAAGTAGTTCGCGCATAGTTGGTTCACGATCCATAGGTACAAGGTTGGTTTTCTGTCCATCAAAAGATTTCATTACCTGGAGTTCTTTGAATTCGGGTATAAATTTGCTGATAGGGTCATCAAACTTCCACAATCCCTGCTCATATAAAATCATAAGAGCAACGCCAGTTACTGGCTTCGTCATTGAATAAATACGGAATAAAGTGTCCTTTTGCATCGGAGCTTGATCTTCAAGTCTTGCAAAACCAGAACTTTCAAAAGTAGCTACATTACCATCTTTAGCAAGCATCCAAACCATTCCAGCGACATCTTGATTCTCCACGATTTGCCGCATTGCATTATCCAACTTTTCAATACCGGACTCTGAAAAACCAGATTCAGTTGGAGTAGTTTCATTTTGCGGCCATGAAAGCTCAGATGCTATTGTTGTATGTGACGCATCGAAAATAAGAAGAATTATAGAAAGTTTAATTTGTAGAAGAAGTCGCATGTATGCCTCATTGTTTTTATTCTTGAAAGAGAACCAAAGAATTAGAATTTTCGACCATTTTAATGGTTTGATGTAATCGTCTTCCTGTGATTGGTTTTCCGACTAGCCGGAAGTATATCAGAAGCTAAATTGGTCTCTATCATTGATTTAATTTCTTCGGAAAGTTGTCTATAGAAGCTACTCGCTGGCGAAGTGTTTCTCCAGACCAAGGCATGATTTCTAACGACATTAATGCCGTCAACGTCAGCGACACGTAACTCTTCTTCGTTTCTGATCTCTGATTTCGCATACAAAGCGGGAAGAAACGCCACGCCCATGCCCATTACAACCATTTGTCGTAATGTGTCTAAGCTTGTTCCTTCATAATCCCTCAGTACGTGAGCTCCAACTTGTTCACAAAGTTCTGTTATTTGTCTGTGAAATAAATGATGTTCGCTAATCGTAAGGACTGGTTCGCCTAGTAAGTCTTCACGATTAATTGTTAGCCTAGCAGCTAATCGATGATCACGAGCCAGAGCAAGTTTAATAGGTTCTCTGAAAAGAGGGGCAACGACAAGCTCAGATGACATGATTGGTAATGTGGTAAGGATTAGGTCGTGCTGTCCATTGATGAGCCCAGTTTCCAATTCGCTAGGCGCATTTTCCCTGACATATAGCTTAAGATCTGAATATTTATTGTGTATGGGGGTCAAAATATGGGGTAGCAGGTAAGGACCCAAGGTTGGCGTTACACCCAGTCTAAAAGTTCCTATGCCACCTCCAGACAATATTGTGGATTGTGATATAAACCCTTGAGCCTCCTCTAAAACCCTTCGCGCGCTCAGGAGTAACTCGCGACCTTGGGGGGTTATGTTAATCCCTTTACGGGTCCGCTCAAACAAGTGGATTTTTAGTGCTTTCTCCATGATGGCAATTTGATTACTCAGGGTGGGCTGGGTTATTCCCAGTCGAAAAGCCGCCTGCCTAAAACTTCCAAACTCTGCGACTGCAGCAAAGTATTGCAGCTGTTTTAAGGAAATATCGTTTAGATTATCCATGCAGGATGACTGTCCTTTTTGTTCCGAATGATTAGATATAGATAAAATCTATAACGAATTTCTTAATTTAGCAATATTCCTATCGTAAGAATCCAATTAGAATTACTGCCCTTTTCTAGACGGAGAGAAAAATGTTGGGACTAAGGCTTGATAATCTTCGAGGAGATTTATTTGGTGGACTCACAGCTGGTGTAGTTGCCTTGCCTCTTGCACTTGCTTTTGGAGAAGCGTCTGGCGCTGGGCCTATCGCCGGATTGTATGGTGCGATTATCGTTGGTTTCTTCGCAGCTCTTTTTGGGGGAACTGGTTCACAAATCTCAGGACCCACTGGGCCAATGATTGTCGTCTTTGCTGGCGTATTTAGTGCTTTGAGTGGTGATCCTAGTCTAGTTTTTGCAACAGTTGTGCTCGCCGGGCTTATTCAAGTCGCCTTTGGAGTTTTAAAGCTCGGGCAGTACATTAAACTTGTTCCATATCCAGTTGTTTCAGGATTCATGAGTGGAATCGGGTGCATAATTATTGCCTTGCAAACGAGTCGCCTTTTTGGACACGAACCTTTGGGCAGCGGCACGATTCCGGCGCTAACAGCTATTCCAAGTGCGGTCTTAGACCCTAATTGGGTTGCTTTGGGTTTAGGCCTTTTGACATTATTTATTGTTTTTAACTGGCCGACAAAACTGGCAAAGATAGTTCCGCCTCCCCTTGCGGCACTTATAATAGGAACAGTGTTAAGTCTTTTTATCTCCGGAGCCCCGATCTTAGGTGATATCCCTACGGGGCTACCTTCTTTTGTTTTTCCTGAGTTCAGTGCAGAAACCATAGTTGTAGTACTAGAAGCGGCTTTCGTATTAGCGCTTCTTGGATCTCTTGATAGCCTCCTGACTTCCCTTGTTGCAGATAATATGACTCGAACAAAGCATAACTCTAATAAAGAATTGGTCGGACAGGGCATTGGCAATGTCCTCGCTGGATTTTTTGGCGGGATACCTGGCGCTGGAGCCACGATGCGAACCGTTGTCAATATTAGGACGGGGGGTCAAACTAAAATATCGGGGATGGTACATAGCTTGTTGCTATTTGCTATAGTGATTTCGTTAGGTCCACTTGCGGCCCAGATCCCTCACTCGGTTCTCGCCGGGATACTCGTAAAAGTTGGTTACGACATTGTAGATCTGGCGTATTTAAAGAGAGCGCATAAGGGGCCACGGTGGGACTTGGTTCTAATGGTTCTGGTCTTAACCCTCACGGTATTTGTAGACCTTATAACAGCTGTGGTCGCAGGAGTTGTGCTGGCGTCTTTGGCTTTTGTTAAGCAGATAGCAGATTTACAGCTGGCTAAAGTCATAGACCAATCATCTCAGTCAAATTCAGTGTTATCCGCTGAAGAAAAAGAAATTCTGGATACTGTATCTGATCGTGCAACTCTTTTTGACTTCAATGGGCCGCTGAGTTTTGGTGCAGCCGCAGATCTAGGTCATCATGTAAGAGAAAAAACAAAAAATAGCACAGCACTAATTATGGATTTCTCTGAAATGCCTTTCCTGGATGTATCGGCTGCCAGGGCAGTTGCAACAATAAGTGAGGATGCAGTGGGCTCTAACAAGAAAATTTTTATTTCTGGCATGAATCCAGACGTAAAAAAAGTTGTACTTGGTTTGCAGGAAGGAAGTGTATCGGACGATATGTTCTTTGAAAGTCGGAGGGCAGCGTTAGAGGCGACCAGAGATTATATTCTAGGAAGTCCAGCTGAGAGTTAGATATACTGAAAATAAAAAAGCCACCCTCCTGCAGGGTGGCTTTTTTGCTAGTTTGATTTAATCGATCGGGTAGTTTGAGGTCACTGCTTCAGCTCACTACAACTCGAAGTCAGTGCTCCACCCCACTACAAATTTTACTTCATCATTATCTCTGGCAGACATGCTTGCATAGTCCTCGATACCATCATTATCATCATCATCACCGAGAGTGGTCATACTGACCATAGCGAAAAAGCCATCTTTCGCGATACTTATATTATAGTCCCAGTAGTCATCGGTAGCGCCGTTAAATGAATACATGAAATCACCCTCGTGGAAACCAGCGTGAAGGCCAATTTCGGCTCCACTGTCTAGTGGTATGGCGTAATCAAGGGAAGTGTACGATGCTTTCGCGAAACCAAAATCTTCACCAGGACCTTCGTCAGGTTCGGCGTTAGTTAGAAGTGAAATGGACGCACTGAAATTTCCATAACCAATAGCTGCAGTGACTTCACCGAAGTCATAGCCTGCATTTTCATCGTAGTTGAAGTAAAGATAGCTTAGGTCATACGAAACGCCACCTGCTTCCCATGCATAACCGAAATACATGTCGTGCTCATATGAGTATGCATCGTCTGAATCATATGACACGTTAGATGCCCAAGTGCCTAAGTAAAAACCACTATCGCTAGCGTAGTCTATGCCGCCCTGTATAGCCGGTTCATTTATTGATTGCGTCAAACCCCGCCAGAGGTAGTTGTTGGTAACGCCTACGTTAGCGCTCCATTCTGCGTATGTGGCCCCGGAGGACATTAGTAAGCCCGCTAAAGCCAGCGAAGTAAGTTTTGTTTTCATAATGTGTCTGATCCCTTAGTTAATTCTAGAAATTAGAGCAGAAATTTCTGCTGTACTTTGGTAACAGCAAAAAGTGAGCCAAAACTCTGAAATACAAGATCTTCTTTTATTTGGTGGTTTTATTAGCTAATGAACAGTAGTTGTTACATAAATTTGCACTAAAAAAGTGCTTTTAAAAGTACTTACGCCCACCGATAAAGCAATTTTTTAAATCCGAGATTTTTATGGTGAATTTTGTTGTGTTTAGTAGAGGCCTAATATACTGTATATATATACAGTATATTAGGCCTCTACTATGGAGCTACTCACCCCAAAGAAAATTAAGAAATACCCCAAACTATCTACAGAGTCAGATTACCAAGATTATGCCGAGTTACATTGCATAACTAACTTCAGCTTTTTAAGAGGAGCATCGTTCCCAGAAGAAATTGTTGAACGAGCTAATGAACTGGGATATCGAGCTGTCGCTATTACTGATGAATGCTCAGTTAGTGGGATTGTGCGAGCTCATATGGCAGCTAAGAATTTTAGTATAAAACTCATAATAGGAAGTGAGTTTATATTAAAAGACGGGTGCCACCTTGTTTTATTGGCAGAGAATAAGCGAGGCTATAGTCAGATTTGCAATGTTATTACTCATGCTCGTAGGCAAGCTAAAAAAGGAAGTTATTCGATTGATAAGTTATCCATTAAACAATTCGTACTGGCTGATTGTGTTGTTCTATGGATACCAGATGTCCTAAAGAAATACAAAACGCTAGCTGAAGAAGCAGCATGGTTGAAAATTAAATTTAATAAAAAGCTCTGGATTGCAGCTGAATTACTACTTCGAGGTGATGATCGATACAAACTTCGGTTTTTAGAGAAATTAGGAGATGAATTACAAATACCACTATGTGCAGCTGGTGGTGTTTACATGCATGATTGTGAGCGTCGTGTACTACAAGATACCGTAACGGCTATTCGTTTAACTAAAAAAATTAATGAGCTTGGATTTGATATAGAGAGCAATGGGCAGAGATTCTTACGCCCACGCAATACCCTCAGGAAGTTATTTCCAGTAAAACTTATGGAATCAACCATACAAATTGCCCAAAAGTGCTCTTTCTCATTGGATGAGTTGACCTATGAGTATCCAAAAGAGTTGGTTCCTTCTGGA
The DNA here is from genome assembly GCA_902591495.1 of uncultured Pseudohongiella sp. Lineage (GTDB taxonomy): Bacteria > Pseudomonadota > Gammaproteobacteria > Pseudomonadales > Pseudohongiellaceae > UBA9145. The sequence continues at coordinate 36,358 of CACJAW010000012.1, read as the reverse complement.
TACACAGCTTATGAATGGTTAAGTGAATTGACTCGGATAGGAATAGAGCAACGTTGGCCTGAAGGTATAAGTGAAAAAGCATATAAAATTATTGAGCATGAATTGCGACTTATTAAATCTCTTAATTACGAGCATTACTTTTTAACCGTCTATGACATCGTCTCATTCGCAAAAAAGCAGAGGATACTTTGCCAAGGAAGAGGCTCTGCCGCAAATTCGATAGTTTGCTATTGTCTTGGTATTACGGAAGTTGATCCTGAAAAGGTTGAAGTACTTTTTGAAAGATTTCTCTCCAAAGAGAGAAATGAACCTCCAGATATTGATATTGATTTCGAAAATGATAGGCGAGAGGAGGTTATTCAGTATATATATTTCAAGTACGGAAGGGAGAGAGCTGGGATTGTAGCTAGTATTACAACTTATCGTTCCAGAAGTGCGATAAAAGATGTTGGTAAAGCTTTAGGTCTGAGCGGTAAATTATTAGATCATCTGTCAAAATCTATCTATTGGTGGGGCTCTAATCTGGAAGACCAGCTGAGTGATGCCAAGCTCGATTATGAAGATCCAATTATCAGAAAATTACTCTTCTTGACCCAGTCTCTATTGGGTTTTCCCCGAAATCTTTCGCAGCATGTAGGTGGGTTTATTATTAGTGAAAAAAAACTATCAGGAATAGTTCCAATAGAGAATGCTGCGATGGAGGGTCGTACCGTCATACAGTGGGACAAGAATGATATAGAGGCACTTGGATTACTGAAAATTGATGTACTAGCTCTAGGTATGCTGACAGTATTGAAGAAAAGCTTTTCACTAATTAGCGACTACAGTAAAGAATCAATTTGCATTCAGAATATTCCACCAGAAGACCCTAATGTCTATGAGATGATATGCAAGGCTGACACCATAGGTGTCTTTCAAATTGAATCCCGAGCCCAGATGAGCATGCTTCCTCGTTTAAAACCTCGTAGCTACTATGACCTTGTTATTCAAATTGCTGTTGTAAGACCCGGACCTATTCAGGGGGATATGGTTCACCCCTACCTTAATCGACGTAACGGGCAGGAGGATGTCCACTACCCCAGCAGTGAGGTAAGGGAGGTATTAGAAAGGACTTTAGGTGTTCCAATATTCCAAGAGCAGGTCATGCAATTAGCGATAGTTGCAGCAGGTTTCTCTGGCGGCGAAGCTGATCAGTTAAGACGAGCTATGGCTGCCTGGAAGCGTAGAGGTGGATTAGAGCCCTATAAAGAAAAGCTAATCAAAGGCATGTTGGAGCGAGGTTATGAACAGGAATTTGCAGAGCAGTTATTTAAACAGATTAAAGGTTTCGGAGACTATGGTTTTCCAGAATCTCACTCAGCAAGTTTTGCCTTAATAGCCTACATATCATCTTGGCTCAAATATTATCATCCAGCTGCTTTTTGCTGTGCTTTACTAAATAGCCAGCCTATGGGTTTTTATATGCCTGCTCAACTTATCAGTGACGCGAAACGTCACGGTGTCGAAATCCTACCAATAGATATCAATCGTAGTTACCTTGACAGTACTTTAGAATTTGAAAGTACATTTGAGCGTATAAACCCTTACGATGAAATGATGTCGAAGCCGGCACTACGTATTGGTTTTAGAATGGTAAAAGGACTATCACAAAATGCTTCTCTGAGTATAGTCGAAGCTAGGCAAGCTGGCCAATTTTCAGATATACAAGAGTTGGTATTTCGTTGTCGAATTAATAAGAAAGATCTTGAATCCTTGGCCGCTGCCGATGCACTAAGTGCTCTTAGTGGAGATCGTCATAGAGCATTTTGGCACGCATCAGCGGTTGATAAAATTAGTGATGATTTTTCGAGTAGTTTTTTTTCAGAGGAAAGGTTTGTTAAAAACGATTTCGGCGTGGATGTACTTTTGCCTACTGTCAGTGAAAATGAAAACGTATTTGGTGATTATGCTTCAACCGGGTTCACACTACGAACGCATCCAGTTGCATTATATCGAGAGCATTTGAATTGCTACCAAGTTGTCTTAGCGAGTGAGCTTAATAATATTCCTGATAAGGTTAGCGTTAAAGTAGTCGGTTTAGTTACTTGCCGTCAACGACCAATGACAGCTTCGGGTGTTACATTTTTAACACTTGAAGATGAAAGCGGTTTGACCAATGTAGTTGTTTGGCCCAGTTTAGGTGAACGGTTGAGACCTGTTGTAAGGCAATCAACTCTGATGGGGGTAATTGGACAGGTACAAGAGAGTGAGGGAGTTACTCATCTGATTGCACAAGAGCTAGTTGATCTTAGTCATTGGTTGGGAACGCTAGAATCATGTTCAAGAGATTTTACCTAATCAGTATAGATGCAGATGATATGAGCGCTATCTTTTTATGAGAAATATCCGTGCAAGTACCACTTTTTTGTTCCTTTACGTTCTCTATATATCCACAGTCGACTACCATTCCGTTCAAGTGCGACATAATAATCTCTGAGCACATCACTTACATTCCACCACTGTGTTTCAATTCTCTCTGGACCACTAATGATAATAATATTTTCTTTGTTGTATAGTCTCCCATTTTTAATTGTAAGCTCTTTTGGATTCTGAAGTAGCATGAAAGGACGAGGAGTCGAAGATATTATTTCTTGTTCTATTCTCAGGCTCCCTATTTGGTCGTAGCGTAACTGCTTAATCGCAAGTTCTGGGCAATAGCTAGGAGTGGTTCTTACTTTAAGTACAGAATCTTTACCCAATCTAGCTGCAAATTGTTCCATTAGCTCGATTAAATCGCTATTATCCCCTCCTCTCCTACTATCACCCCCTAAGGATAAAGCTTCACTATAGCCGTGAAATGTTTCGAACTCACTAATATTTAATTTCACCGTTATTACTGGAGAAGAGAATCTTAAATTTTCTAAATTTGCTCTCAGAAGTTTTGAGAAATGTTTGAGTGAGCGATTAGGTAGTCGCATTCCTATATTGATAGTCGTGTCGGTTTTTCTAAGGTGACTTAATAAGACTTGAAAACTAGTTATACACAAATCATGGTTGCGTAAAAATTGACAGGATTCTTTTAACATTTTTTCGACTACTGGCATCAGCTGGCTTATTTTTTCTATTTCATAAGGTAATACATGACAAATAGAAAAATTGGGAGGCTCTGTAAAGTTGAGTATAGGTTCTGGTTTTAGACAGAGAGCTTTATTAATAGTAGTTATCAGGTCGCTTCCGAAACGTTTTTGTAAACCACTTAATGGAAGAATCCAAAGATCTCTTAAAGAGTGAACGCCCATATTATTTAATTTTCTAAAATTTTCTCTACTTAACTCTAAGACACTGATTGGTAGTTTACCCAATGCAGAACGTAAGTTTTTTTTACGATAAACTAAAGTTTTCTTCCCTGATCTAGCTAGTAACAGACTTCCTGTAACAGTGGGGCATGCAGCGTAAGAAAAATACTGTGGTAGTTGTAATTCTTTTAGTTTAGATTCGATAGGTACTTTTATTATTTTATGAATATTATCAATGCCACTAAAGTATCTTAGGGCACTACGAACTTCACAAACTATCGCTTGTTTTTGAATTGTTATATTAGAACTAATTTTTTTTACTAACACTGCTAGTTGACTTAAATAGTTCTTTTTTTGAGTCTCATTTAAATTTTTGAATTGAGGGAAATAAATTGCATACCAAAGGCTATCGGAATTTATAGTTTTGCGTATTTCGTTGAACCTTCCTTTTTCTTCTCTTTGTGGAAAGGCTTTAGCCGACTTTTTCTGATTAGCGTAGAGGTTTTCTAGGAAGTATTGCTGTTCAATATCTGAGTACACCAATTTAACTTCCAAATACTAAGGACTTTGAAGGTGGTGTTGGTATAGCTTAATACTAATGCACTTTGCTTGAGTGCCACCATGGGCTTTAATTAGAGCAATAGAAGCTTCGTCAAAGTCATGAAAACTAGATGTAATATTTTTTATTCGCAGGCGGATATTTGAGGGTGAGCATTTATTATCACGGCGTTTAAAAATGAACCCAAGTGTACCTCCGGTTTCGGCGGCGAGTTGCAAGCGTCGCAATACTTTAGTTGACAACCATGTTTGCCAGGTTAGTACTAATCCACAACTTTTGTTTCTTAAGGCTTTTTCTATACTCCATAAAGCATCTTTACAAGAAATGGCTTTATCCACTATTAGTATCTCATTAGTGTCAATACCAGCTTGTTGCAGTGCTGGAGCATATACCGTATGGGGAGGACAAACCCAAAGAATCCACTTGCCTTGCTTAATTACTGAGAGCATCAAAGGAATTAGTAACTGTAATTCTCCTACACCATGGTATTGATTTACGATTTCAATTAGACCTCTTGTTGGCCAACCTCTATTTGGCAATATATTGTCTAAATTTTTATAACCGGTGCTATTATGTTTTATTTTGTCGATCTCAGAGGCGCGCCACAGATTATCATTACTCAGCAATAATTTTTCTATACTGCTTTTGCACATATTACTACTGAAGTTGTTTACCTCGGCTGTGTTAAAACTGTTTAAAGCTTCTCTGGATGGGCTGTTATGGCTTTCTGTATTTTCTCTCATGGCTTTTGCCTACACTCTAATAGAATTCTTATAATACTGTATTTATATACAGTATTATAAGAATTGAAATCAGTAAATCAATAGCATCTTTACAATCTCAAAAGTAAAATAAACATTAAATATAATAGATAGCTCATTGTTTTAAATAAATTTAAATTTAAAGATTCAGCAAACTGAGCCGCTAAGCCACGTATTAAAGTCATCTGACGTTGGGAGTATAAAAATGAGAAAGCCCGATATGATTACGGTTGTGATTATGCTGTTTGTCGCGAGCGCATTGGCAAGTGGAGTAGTCCAAAGTGCCCTAATCTGATTAGGCTGAAAGACTTACCTTTTAAATCTAAAGTAATAGGCCATCGCATTTAGAAGCAGCTTACGATGCGTGCAATTAGGTTTGAATTCTTTATAAAAACTACACAATGTTAGATCGGTATATTCGCTCTGCAGTTACTACCAAATCGAGCCTAATATCCCAACTTTCAATTGGAACTTTCTGAACACGCTGACACTCATAAGCAAGACCAACTAAAAGAGGTTTTGCTACGAGATTTTGGTTTTTGAAATGGAAGGCTTTATCGTAGAAACCCTTACCCATTCCCAAGCGACAGCATTTTTCATCGAAACCAACTAGGGGAACGAATACGACCTCTAAATTAAGTGGAGAAATTGATGATCTCAGTTCGGAGGGCTCTTGAATTCCCCATTTATTTTCTTTCAAAGACGTATCTTCTTCGTAAAGTCTAAAGCTCATTTCATGCTGATTATTTCCGGATATAACCGGCAAATAACATGACTTATACTCTTCCATAGCTTTCTCAAGTATGGGTTTCGGATTCAACTCGCCGTCAAAGCTCAAATAGAAAGCGAGATGGTTAGCCGAAGTGAAAAAATCCTGTTTAGTAACTAAATCATAGACTGCCGTAGAAGCCGCCTTTTGCTCACTGATAAGCAAATTTTTTCGGAGATGCCTCAGCGAATCGCGTAATTGTTTCCTTTGTATTTTCTTCATAGGGCGAGTTAGCAGATGTAGGAGAAAAACCCAAACGCGGCAGGGTCAAGCCCCCCGGAACACCGCTATCAAACTTGCCCTGAACCCAAAGGTCCAGGTGGTGGCTCCCGCGATGCATAAGGCTTTCCGTCTAGCGGACTTGCACACCAACATCTGTCGAGTTGCCTCCGGTTATTACGATATCGGCTCAAGAACACTTTTGATTGGCAAATGCTCTAGGGAACTCTCGGATAAGGATTATATCGTTACCTACATCGCGATGAAAGGAGTGCGAAACGAATGTAGGATAAGTGTTTTACCTAACGACACTGGGATGTTTGAGCTAATTCATATCTCCAGTTGTCGGGACTCAGCGAGTGCTGCATCAATCTTATCCTCTATGCCCCTGACTTGTTGATCAGTTAAATGCCTGGTTTCATTGATCTGACGGCTTTTTCGTAGCATATCGTGTGTAATGTTTAAAGCTGCCATAACCGCAATTTTTTCGGCTCCATGGATGTTGCCTCGATCTTTAATTTTTCGCATGCTCTCATCAAGGAAACGCGCTGATTTCATTAAAGCTTCTTGATCTGAGGGTGGGCAGTTAACCTGGTACTCTTTATCGAGAATCTTAACTTGTACCGCCGCCGCTTGATTATTCATGATCTTATCCAAAAATATTTAAGAGTTATTCATTGCTTTTAGCCGAATCAAAATGGATTCTAATTTTGACTTTGCTTCCTTATTTTTCTCTAGTAGCTGCTTGCGTTCCGCCTGCCAGTTATTTTCGCTAGCTTTCAGTATTTGATTCTTAAGCCTCATTTCCGAGCAAACTTTAATCAGGTCGTCAACTTTCTCTTTAAGTGAATCAAATTTTTCTTCAGTATCTTCTGTCATTTTTGGTTTTCTTTATAGGTAATCAACACTCAGAGTTTTAAAATCGGGTTATTTCAGTGTTATTGTAAACGAATTTAGTAGAATGCTTACTATAGAGCCGGTGCGAAAATCGGTCAATGATCTAATCTAACAAATTAATTGTAAGATGGATTTGAGTGCGTACATAACCTTTATAAGGATTAATTTAGACCTTTAGGCGACGAATTTGTTAATTAAACGGGAATTTATTGTTGGATTTAGGAACAAGCGCGATGGGTATTACTAACAGAGAATTTAAAAAACGAAGAAAGGAATTAATGGCACGGATGGAGCCGAATAGTATCGGGTTATTAAGTTCGGCACCTGAGTGCTTGCGTAATAATGATGCGGAATATCAATACAGGCAGAGTAGTGATTTTTATTATTTGACCGGTTTTTCTGAACCACAAGCGATACTAGCTCTAGTGCCCGGGCGACAGCAGGGCGAAGTAATATTATTTTGTCGAGAGAAAGATATCGAAAAAGAGCTATGGACAGGCTACATACTGGGACCAGATGCAGCAATCAATACTTTAGAAATTGATGACGCCTATCCGATTGTCGATGTTGATGACATAATTTTGGGCCTAATCGAAGGTAGGGACCGTATTTATTACTCTATGGGGAAAGATGATAATTTTGACGGGAAAGTGATGGCTTGGGTGAAAAATATCCGTAACAACGCAAAGGTTGGCCCTCCTCCTCCCAGTGAGTTTCAAGTGCTTGATCACTTACTTCATGAGTTAAGACTTATAAAGAGTCCAGCTGAAATTAAGCTCATGGAAAAAGCAGCCAAAATATCTGCCGAGGGTCATAAAGCAGCCATGCGTCGGTGTAATCCCGGAATAAAAGAGTATGAATTAGAAGCAGAATTGCAGTATGCATTTTTCCGAAATGGCAGCAGGTCGCCGGCGTACCAATCTATCGTGGGAGCAGGCGATAATGCTTGTGTACTTCATTACAACTCCAATAGTGAGGAGATTAAAAAAGGAGACTTGGTTCTGATTGATGCTGGGTGTGAATACGATTATTACGCGTCAGATATTACAAGGACTTTCCCGGCGAGTGGTAAATTTACGAAAGAACAAAGGTTAATTTACGAAATAGTTCTGCACGCACAGGAGGAATCAATAAAAGCCGTAAGGCCCGGTAACACCTGGAATGCCCCTCATGATGTGTCGGTCGCAATTATCGCTGAAGGATTATTAGAACTTGGCCTCTTGACCGGTTCTCTATCACAATTACTTAAGTCAGAGGAATATAAGCAATTCTACATGCATAGAGTTGGACATTGGATCGGGATGGATGTTCATGATGTTGGGGATTACAAAATTGACGGTCATTGGAGATTGCTTGAGCCCGGTATGGTTACAACTATTGAGCCGGGTATATATATATCGCCTTCGGATACTTCAGTACCAAAAAAATGGCGTGGCATTGGGATTCGTATTGAAGACGATGTTTTAGTTACAAAAACTGGATATAAAGTATTAAGTAACGGAATACCAAAAACTATTGATGAAATTGAGAGTTTCATGTCAGATCAAGTTGGCTAACTATAGAAATGTGTAATGATCATAAACTCTCCACAAAATAGCTACGATATTGTCATAGTCGGTGGCGGAATGGTTGGTGCTACTTTTGCTCTCACCCTTAGCGAGACTACAAGCAAATCAAATCTAACTATCCTAGTGGTGGAAGCTACCGCACCGTTAGCAAAAGATTCAATTGAGAGCAATTTTGATTCCCGATCCACCGCGCTTTCCTTGGGGTCGAAAGAGATATTGGGTGAATCATCAATTTGGTCGGATTTGTATAAAAATGCTGAAGCGATTCGGAGTATAAATGTTTCTGATAAAGGTAGACTCGGGACGACAACAATTTCTAGTGAGGAGCAAAACGTTGAAGCTCTTGGGTTTGTTATCGAGAATAAAGATTTGGGACTGACACTGCAAAATCGATTGACCGCTTCGCCCAAAATACATTTCTTAGTATCAGCTAACATTAAAGGTGTTACTCCTCGGGCAAATGGAATGAGCCTTAGAGTGGGCCGCGGTGAGAGTGACTGGATAGTAGCTTCGACTTTGTTGGTGCTGGCAGACGGTGGAAGATCACCAGTATGCAGGGATCTCGGAATCTCTCATATCAATCATGCTTATAACCAGCATGCTATAGTCTCCAACGTAGCCTTCGAGAAAGCTCATGAAGGTGTTGCTTTCGAACGCTTCACAGATACAGGCCCACTGGCAGTATTACCCCTACGTAAATTCGAAACTGAAAACAGGTGCTCGATAGTTTGGTCCGTTAATCCTGATGAAAGCGATGAAATTCTTCATTTAGAAGAGGCAGAATTGCGAAAGAGACTGCAAAACTCTTTTGGCTATCGATTGGGGGAAATTACCAGAATAGGGAGGCTTGGTTGTTTCCCTTTGAATCAGGTTCTCGCTCGAGAGCAAATTAGACCCGGTCTAGTTTTGCTTGGGAATGTGGCTCACACACTTCATCCAGTCGCTGGGCAAGGAATGAATTTAGCTTTGAGGGATATGCAAAGTCTTATAATAAGTATAGAGGGGGGGTTTAAAGACGGTATGGATTGCGGGGACATGCGTGTTCTTCAACGTTACATGGAAAGACAGTCCGACGATCAATATCAGGTTATAACTTTTACAGACAAACTAGTTTCGCTATTTTCTAGCAGTGCTCCCTCAGAGATGCTGGTTCGCAAGTTTGGATTGCTATCGTTAGAATTGTTCCCTTTTTTGAGAAAAACTCTTGCTAAAAAAGCTATGGGCCTTGGTTGAAATTTACGATTACTCTACCAGGCTACGAATCTTTTCGACACGTCTTCTGTTTACTCCTAGATCACTAAATCCGACTCTTGATGCTGATCTAACATGGCTAATACCTTGAAATTCATCGTACAGGAATTCCACATCATCCACGTAGCCCATAAAACGGCTTTTGAACTCGGCCCTGATATAATTACTTGATCTCTCAACTATGTTTGCGTTATCCAAGGAAGCTAACGTGCTTTCAATTTTTTCAAGCTTTGCTCTTATTGGCCTTATTGCATGTGGCTTCTTATTGTCAAAGCTCGAGACGCAGTTGGGGGAATTTGGACAGTGAGTTAATTTGTTTTCATATACGCCCAGATTATCAGGTGGATTGCCAGAGCATGATTGGAGTAAAGGAAGAACAGAAAGCAAAAGTTTTTTCATCATTTAAATGAGAGTTCGATTACTTATTCTATTTGTCATTGAACAACTGTCATCCCGAGCCATTCAGCAATTAAGGCAGGTTTTTCGACACCCTCTATCTCGACAGTTACATTATGTTTTAACAGGTAATGTTTGGGTTTCTTCTCTTCTGCGCTAACTAGCTCAAATCTAGCTCTGATTCTACTGTTTACTTTAACAGGACTAACAAAGCGCACTTTATCTAACCCGTAATTAATTCCCATGACACTATTTTTAAGCTTAACACCTCCATTCATTGAGCTAAGCTTGCTTAAGAGTGACAGTGTTAAAAAGCCATGAGCAATTGTCGCGCCAAAAGGAGTCTCAGCGGCCCTGCCTTCATCAACATGAATATACTGATGATCTCCTGTGGCGTCGGCAAATTTGTTTATCTGAGTTTGATTAATTTCAATCCAGTCTGTCAATCCGACTTCTTTACCAAGAAAATCGGCTATATCTTCAATATTAACTTGGTTACTCATCACTTAATCCTTCAGGATGTATATTCAAAACTTAAGTCGAGATATTATCAGTAAAGAACCTTCTGAGGAATATAGTTCAACTGGCTTGATTTTAACTCGGCATTATAATCTTTTTAAATGAAACTAAATAACATGAATGACTTTGATGTAATTATTGTTGGCGCAGGTATGGTTGGGCTGACGGTGGCTAACCTTTTTAAAAATACTCGACTTAGAGTAGCTTTGATCGATAAAAGTGAATCGTCCGCTAAAGCGTCAGTCACTGGTGCAGATGAGCCGAAGTTTGATAGCAGAGTCAGTGCGTTGAGTTCATCGTCGAGGGAGATACTAACGCGTTTAGGTGCTTGGACATTAATTGAGCAGCAACGTTATTGCGATCTGCGTGAAATGTATGTCTGGGATGCTGATGGCACTGGCAGTATCACTTTCTCTGCCGATGACCTAGCAGCTCCGAGACTGGGCACTATTATTGAGAATTCTCTTGTTATTGAGGCATTAACACAATGCCTTGAATCAACATGTGATGTTGAACTTCTTCGACCATGCTCAGTTGATGCGCTCGAAGAAATTGATGATTGGGTTCTGCTGAATACGGCAGATCAAGGTGTCCTAAGGGCAAGACTTGTTATTGCAGCGGATGGAGTGAATTCTAAAATCCGTGAATTGAAAAGTTTTGAAGTCCGAGAGTGGGAATATAATCATAATGCTATAGTATCCACGGTCAAAACTGCGAAGCCCCATCAAAAAATTGCGCTACAGCGATTTATGCCTACAGGCCCTTTAGCGCTTCTACCATTGTCATCGGGCGTCAATGATAATTGCCAAATGTATAGCAGTATTGTTTGGTCAGCTGAGCCAGCTTACGCGGAAAGCCTGATGGATATGACTGACAAAGATTTTTGTCGTCAGTTAAGTAAGTGCTATGAAACGAGATTTGGCGAGGTAATTAACTGTGGGACCCGACAAATTTTTCCGCTTAAACAAAGACACTCCGTGAGCTACTCAAAGGACCGGATTGTTCTTGTTGGGGATGCTGCGCACAGCATTCATCCCTTAGCAGGGCAAGGAGCTAATTTGGGATTTCTTGATGCAGAGGCTTTGACCAATGAGATAAAAAAAGGTCTAAACATGGGGCGGGAAGTATTTGATCCAGTCACAATGGATAGATATCAACGAGCAAGAAAAGGACATAATTTAGGAATGATGGTCTTAATGGAAGGGTTTAAACGGGTCTTTGCTGAGGATATTCTGTCGGTTCGATGGTTGAGGAATATTGGAATGAGTCGTATTGATGAGTTAAAGCCCATCAAAAATTACTTGGCTAGACGAGCAATGGGTTTGAACACCTAAGCTGTTTGACATTTCGTGCTAGGTAAAATGGCAACATACTGTCATAAGTTCTTTTTGTTCAGCTGTGCTTCCCCTAGCTGATTTTGGATTCCTTTTGGTTTGGTAATTTAACCTAGTAAAAAGGTAAAATTTCCATATTTTAGATATTCTTATGAAGATTTATTAAAGTCAGTCGATAGTAGTGTCTGCAAGGCATTGAGGTGCATTACAAAGTGCATGATGAAGTAGTTTAAGGAGCAGAATTAAAATGGCTAAGGGCTCGAATTTCCCCTTTGACTTAGATCTAAGTACTCTAGACACAGGTAGTATCACGAATATACTCAATGATATCGATCAACACATGCCTTTCATGGAAAACGAAAGGGATCGGATTCAACTTGTCCAGGTAAAAGAATTTTTCGAAGAAGAGCTTAAGCTGGTAAATCGACTCCACTGACTATACCTCTTTTTCATTTATTCTGCCCCTAATAGGGGTTCACATGTACAATCCCGTCACTTGCCACCTTAGGTAAATGTTAACCAAATCGATTTATAATATGCGGATGGGCTTTTGCCTCTATTGACTATTAAAAAGCACCTTACTCGCAGGAGAGGAAGAAATTCCTGAAATCTAGTTGAATAAGTTCTTGTCTGCATTTCAACATAGCGGCCTCGCGATTAGCTTGGTTTGGAACACTAGCAGGTTACTCACGTTGGTCATGGCTATTTCGACTTTAGTAACCGGAGTTGTGCCGGCGGCAATCGCTTCCGTTGGGGGTTTGTTCGTGGACGCCGTAGCGAATTCACTGCAGCAAAATGCCAACGATTTTTCCGATTTCCGACAAGAAGTCCTCATATACGTTTTAATTGAGTTGGGGCTGGTTCTACTCTTAACAGCCTCCCAGAGATTAAACATGCTATGCCAGTCTATATTGCGTGCATTACTCGGTAACAAGATTAATGTGATGATACTTGAAAAAGCTCTGACCTTAGAGCTGGGACATTTTGAGGACTCTGAGTACTACGACAAGCTGGTTAGGGCCAGACGGGAGGCTTCAAGCAGGCCCCTTTCGCTGATAGTTAAGACCTTCGACCTTTTCAGAGATGTAATTACATTAGTTACCATAGGTATATTCCTATTCCAATTTTCTGCGTGGGCATCAATTTTATTGCTTATCGCAGGTGTCCCAGCATTCGCCGCTGAAAACAAATTTTCTGGCGAAGCATTCCGTAACCAAAGGCGTAGATCGGCAGAGCGGCGTCTCCAAGTCTATCTTGAAATGGTTCTAACACGTGAAGATGGAGTAAAAGAGGTAAAGCTTTTTCAACTCGGAAAACACTTTTTAAAACGTTACATCGATATATTCAATCGTATATACCGGGAAGATAAAAGCTTGGTCCTCAGACGAACAGCTTGGGGCTATATCTTTGGGTTGCTAGCAAGCTTATCATTTTATTTCGCGTACGGCTGGGTGGGATTTTCAGCAATTCTAGGGGTCATTACTATTGGACAAATGACGATGTATATAGCCCAATTTAGAATCGGACAAAACGCTGTGACTAGTAGTTTAACGGCTATAAATGGAATGTATGAAGACAATCTTTATCTTTCGAATCTCGACGAATACATGAATCATGAAGTACCGGAATTAAGCGGTACCAAAACGTATGGCCCAATTCGAGGAGATGGGGTTAGGTTTGAAGATGTTAGTTTCATCTATCCAGGTTCAGCAAAGCCCGCGTTAGATAAAATTTCTATTCATATAAAACCAGGGGAGTCCTTAGCAATCGTTGGTGAAAATGGCAGCGGCAAGACCACATTGATAAAGTTACTTACGCGTCTCTACAAACCAACAAGCGGAAGAATTTTTCTTGAAGGACTGGATCTCGAAGAATGGGATATCGATGTACTGCGAAAAAAAGTAGGTGTGATTTTTCAGGATTTCAATCGCTACCAGCTTGTCGTCGGAGAAAATATCGGTATCGGTGATATAAAAGATACCGACGATTTAGAGCGTGTACAAGAAGCTGCTCAAAAAGGAATGGCAGATTCATTCATAAAAGATTTACCTGACGCTTATAGTACTCAACTTGGTGCTTGGTTTAAAAACGGTAAAGAACTCTCGGGAGGACAATGGCAAAAAATAGCGTTATCCAGAGCATTCATGAGAAAAAGTGCCGATATTTTGGTCCTTGATGAACCAACGGCCGCTATTGACGCCAAAGCCGAGGCGGAGATATTTGCCCACTTCCGTGAGCTTACTAAAAATAGAATTTCTATTATAATTTCCCATCGTTTTTCGACCGTAAGGATGGCAGATCACATAATCGTTTTTGAAAAAGGACGAGTTGTAGAAGAGGGTAGCCATCCTGAACTTATTGACAAAAAGGGAATTTACGAAAATTTATTCGAACTGCAAGCGCAGGGCTACAAATAAAAATCCTACAGTCTGATTCTAACTTGAATGCTAGATTCGACTAGAGTAGGTTTGTCGTTAACGCTACTTCTTACTAGGGTATAAATGAATAAGCGCAAATCTCAAAATCAACATCAGGGTAGCAGCGGTGTCGACGAAACAGTTCACGCTCAGGCTATCCGACAACTTCTTCGTGCTCGCACGAGACTTATCGTTTGTTTTTGGACATTGCCAGTGTATATCTTAATAGTCTGGGTGCTTCTTTCTAATCGTCAACCGATAGATTTGTTCATGTTTTTTTATTTTATTCTATGTGCAGGGTTTTGGATAGATATGGTCAGGAGAAGATGTCCAGTTTGTACAAAACAATTTTACGTCAAATCAGTGCTTCTTAATTTGAACACTAAAAAGTGTGTTCATTGTAGCTTTAGTACGGGCAGAAATTTTCGAGAGTAGCAACCACGCTACACAGCCAAATTTAGGAAAGAGGTACCAAATGCGGAAAGACGAGCTGAGTGAATTTGAGAATGCTTATACTGAATCAATCAAAGAGCCTGAAAAATTCTGGTTCACAGCAGCTCAAGAAATTGATTGGTTCAAAACACCGACAAAAACTTTAGATATTAGTGCCGCTCCACACGGACACTGGTTCGTGGACGGGGAGCTAAATACTTGTTTTAACGCATTAGATCGACATATAAATGCTGGGCGGGGAGAAAATGCCGCTCTAATATACGATAGCCCCGTAACTTCAACCTTAAAAACGTTTTCTTTTAGAGAGTTGCGAGATCAGGTCGCCTTATGCGCGGGTGGTCTGACTGAACTGGGAGTTGGTAGAGGCGACAGGGTCATCATCTACATGCCAATGATTCCTGAGACAATTATTGCAATGCTTGCTTGTGCGCGTATTGGTGCAATTCATGGCGTTGTATTTGGCGGATTTGCTTCTGCTGAACTCGCAGTTCGAATAGATGACGCCAGGCCAAAAGCTATAATATCAGCGTCATGCGGTATCGAGGTTAATAAAGTTATACCTTACATGCCGCTGCTAAACGATGCTATAAAGATCGCAAATCATAAGCCTAGTAACGTAATCGTCGTACAAAGGTCTGAACTTGAATCCACACTCAAGAAAGGAAGGGATTTGGACTGGAACGACGTTTTGGACAATGCTACGCCCGCTGAGTGTGTTCCTCTAAAATCCACGGATCCGTTATATATTCTTTACACATCTGGCACAACTGGTCTGCCAAAGGGTGTGGTGCGAGATAATGGTGGTCACGCTGTTGCTCTGAATTATTCGATGAAAGCCATTTATAATGTTGAAGCGGGTGATGTTTATTGGGCAGCTTCGGATGTTGGCTGGGTCGTTGGACATTCATATATAGTATATGGACCCTTACTAAGAGGGTGTACAACCGTTTTGTATGAGGGTAAACCAGTTGGTACTCCGGACGCAGGGGCTTTTTGGAGGGTAATTTCGGATCATAAAGTAAAATCTTTCTTTACAGCCCCAACAGCATTTAGAGCAATAAAAAAGGAAGATCCAGACGCTAGTTTTGTTAAAAAATACGACTTAAGTCATTTTGAGCTATTGTTCCTAGCAGGTGAAAGGACTGATCCAGACACGTTGGAGTGGGCTCAGGAAAAACTCCAAAGACCAGTAATAGATCATTGGTGGCAAACAGAGACTGGCTGGTCTATTGCTGCTAACTGCGCTGGCTATGGTTTGCGCCCAATAAAGCCGGGGTCTCCGACCTTGCCAGCTCCTGGGTGGCACATCGACGTTCTAGACGAGAAAAGCAAGCCTCTTCCTAATGGAGAAGTTGGTGCTCTCTGCGGGAAATTGCCAATGCCACCTGGTTCAATGCTAACTCTCTGGGAAGCTCCGGAAAGATTTATAGAGAGTTATTTTGCTGAGTTTCCGGGTTACTACAAGACAGCCGATGCAGGGTATCTTGATGATGAAGGATATGTCTTTGTAATGAGTAGAACTGACGACATCATTAATGTGGCGGGCCACCGTTTGTCTACCGGTGGAATGGAAGAAGTACTCTCTTCTCATATCGATGTAGCTGAGTGCGCTGTAATAGGTGTGTCTGACTCTTTAAAAGGACAAGTCCCCGTTGGCCTTCTAGTGCTTAAATTGGGCGTAGAGAGAAAGAATTCCGAAATAATTGAGGAATGTATTCAGCTTGTACGAAAAAAAATAGGGCCAGTTGCCTCTTTTAAAAAGGCCGCTATTGTTTCAAGCTTGCCTAAGACGAGGTCTGGAAAGATACTCCGCGGGACAATGCAAAAGATCGCCGATAACGAGGACTATAAAATTCCCGCGACGATCGAAGATGCTTCCGTTCTGGGGAAAATTGATTTGGCTTTTCAGGGGGTCGGCTTATCTAACTCTAGAGGATAAAGAGTTAGTTCTGTAAAAAAGCGTGTATTTTTTCTGCGACTTGCCTACCCTCATCAATTGCTCTAACAACTAGCGATTGACCCCTGCGACAGTCGCCGGCAGCAAAAATCTTCTCATGCGAAGTTTGAAAACAACCGTATTCTGCTCGATAGTTTGATCTTTGATCTAGAGCTAAATCGAGATCTTCAAAAACGTATTGCTCTGGACCTAAAAACCCCATAGACAGAAAGATCAAGTCCGCTTCCCAAAACCGGTCAGTACCAGGTATTTCATTAAATTCTTGGTCTACATCTATGGTCTTGATCCCCAGTAATTTCCCACTATCGTCTCTCACAAACTCTTTACCAGAAATTGAGTAAGTCCTTGGGTCTTTTCCATAGCGAGCAGTTGCTTCTTCATGACCATAATCGACTCGGAAAATTATGGGCCACGTAGGCCAAGGGTTATGATCGGCTCTTTCTACTGGAGGTCGAGGTGCGATTTCAAAATTAACTAAAGAATCACAATTATGGCGGAGGGAAGTTCCAATGCAATCGGTCCCTGTATCTCCCCCGCCTATAACGATAACCTTTTTTCCTCGAGCATCAATATACTGTCTATCAGTCAACTCCGAGTCCAGCAAACTTTTTGTGTTACGCAAGAGAAAGTCCATAGCAAAATGCACGCCTTCTCCTTGTCTACCGGGTATTTCCAGATCCCTAGGTACAGTTGCTCCTGTTGCAAGTAGTATGCAGTCATTGGATTCAAGTAAATTTTTGAAAGATAGCGAGTTAGGACCAGAGCCTCCAACGTCACTGTTTGTGAGGAAACTTATTCCCTCTTCCATGAGTATTTTTACTCGTCTGTCCACTATCGATTTATCAAGTTTCATATTAGGAATGCCGTACATCAAGAGTCCGCCTATACGATCATCTCGCTCGTGTACAGTGACATTATGCCCTTCGCAATTTAATTGAGCGGCTGCTGCTAAACCTGTGGGTCCGGATCCCACAATTGCAACTTTCTTGTTTGTCCGTTTCTTTGGTGGATTCGCAAGGACCCACCCCTCGTCAAAGCCTTTATCGACTATCGCACACTCGATGTTTTTTATCGTGACTGGTGGTTCGTGGATTCCCAATACACATGACCCTTCACAAGGTGCTGGGCAAACTCTGCCAGTAAATTCAGGGAAGTTGTTTGTTTTGTGAAGTCGATCTAACGCTTCTCTCCATCTGTTTTTGTAGATGAGGTCATTCCACTCTGGGATTAGATTGTAAACAGGACAACCGTTACTTGACTGACAGAAAGGGACACCACAGTCCATGCAACGGGCACCCTGTGTACTGAGATGTTCTTCTTGATGCTCGGTGTAAATCTCCTTGAAGTCTACCAGACGATCTAGAGCATCTCGATAAGGCTCAGTTTTTCTCTCAAATTCTTTAAACCCAGTTGGTTTACCCATTTTTGATCCTAATCCTAATAAGCAAAATCAAACTACTCTAAGCTGCAGAAGTTGCTCTTTCAGCCAAAACACGCTTGTAGTCAGTTGGCATGACCTTGACAAAGTCGGCTAACGAGGTCTTCCAAGTATTCAATATACTCTCTGCCACTGACGAACCGGTATATGCGTGATGATTCTGTATCAGTGTTTTCAGTTCTATTATGTCGTTAGCGCTTGATAAAGGCTCAAGCTCAAATGATTCCATGTTGCAATTCTTAGAAAATTTCTTGGCTGGGTCCCAGACGTAAGCTACACCGCCACTCATCCCTGCGCCAAAGTTGCGACCGGTTTCGCCCAAAATTACAACCCGACCGCCGGTCATATATTCGCACCCGTGATCTCCAATTCCCTCGACAACGGCATGGGCGCCACTATTTCGCACAGCGAACCTTTCTGCAACGATCCCCCTTATATAGGCTTCGCCTCTAGTTGCACCGTAAAGAATGACGTTACCTGCGATCACATTTTCTTCTGCAAGAAATGAGCTTTGCTTTGGTGGATAGATTACGATTTTTCCACCGGACAGACCTTTGCCAACATAATCATTTGCGTCACCCTCTACCGTGAGGGTAATTCCTTTAGCAAGCCACGCGCCTAAAGATTGCCCAGCAGAGCCTGTTAACTTTATATTTATGGTATCGCTGGGCAACATGTCTTCTTTCCATTTTTTTGCAACTTCATTAGAAAGCATTGTTCCAACAACACGATTGGTATTAATGATTTTACTTTCTATGGAAACTTTATCGCCTTTTTCTAAAGCGGGCGCGGCGAGCGCAATTAACTCATTGTCTAAAGCCTTATCTAGACCGTGATCTTGCTCTTTTACACAGTAAACTTGAGTATCTTCGAACAGAATTTGCGCGGGTTCTAGGATCGAACTAAGATCAAGACCACTTGCTTTCCAATGCTGCACTGCGTCTTCGGTGTTCAATAGGTCAACCCTGCCTATCATGTCATTAATGGTTTTCAAGCCTAGCTTCGCCATAATGACACGAAGTTCTTCAGCTACCATGAACAAATAGTTAACGACATGCTCGGGCTTGCCGTTGAATTTTTTCCTTAGCTCTGGATCTTGAGTGGCGATGCCAACAGGGCAGGTATTCAGATGACACTTTCTCATCATTATACACCCGAGGGTTATTAGCGGTGCTGTTGCAAATCCGTACTCTTCTGCCCCCAGAAGAGCTGCAATAGCCACATCACGACCGGTTTTTAATTGCCCATCAGTTTGTAACACGACTCTTGAACGTAGATTATTCATGACCAGCGTCTGATGTGTCTCCGCGATGCCAAGCTCCCAAGGTAGTCCCGCATGTTTGATTGAAGTTAAAGGTGAAGCGCCGGTTCCGCCGTCGTGACCAGAAATAACGAGGTGATCAGTTTTCGCTTTAGTGACGCCTGCGGCGATTGTGCCGACACCAATTTCAGAAACAAGCTTTACACTGATTCTTGCATCCTTATTTGCATTTTTTAAATCATGTATGAGCTGCGCGATGTCTTCGATAGAATAAATATCATGATGTGGAGGAGGACTAATCAAACCCACTCCGGGAGTAGAATGTCTGATGCGAGCTATATTTTCGTCAACTTTTCCTCCAGGTAATTCGCCACCTTCACCCGGCTTAGCTCCTTGAGCTATTTTAATTTGAAGTTCGTCTGCATTACTTAAATACCAAGAGGTCACGCCAAACCTCCCTGAAGCTATTTGCTTTATTGCGGAACGTTTCGAATCACCATTTGGAAGTTGAGCAAACCTTGCTGGATCCTCTCCTCCTTCACCCGTGTTTGACTTCCCTCCAAGTCTATTCATGGCTAAAGCTAGAGATTCATGGCTTTCCTCAGAAATGGATCCGAAACTCATTGCTCCTGTTGCGAACCTTTTAACAATCTCGCTGGCAGGCTCAACAGATTCGAGATCAATTGGATTTACATTGTTTGTTTGAAATTTTAATAGACCTCTAAAAGCGCATCGTCGGGTCGATTCTTCATTTGCATACCTTGCAAAGGTTTCATAGGCCTCTGCATTATTATTGCGTGCGGCAATTTGAAGATTGAAAATTGTGTTGGGGTTCCACATGTGAGAATCGCCGCCAGTTCTCCAGTGAAAATCACCAGGATTTTCCAATACTGGAATTAGCTTACTTTCCCTGTCGGGGAACCCAACAGCGTGACGGCGATGAGATTCCTCTATTAACACGGCAAAGTTTATACCTTGAACTCGACTGGCTGTGCCAGCGAAGCATTTTTCGATGATCTCATCTGCAAGACCCACTGCCTCAAAAATCTGCGCGCCTTTGTAGGAGTGCAGTGTAGAAATACCCATCTTTGCCATGACTTTAAGCATTCCCTTTGCAACACCTTTTTTATAGCCTGCAACTAATTTTTCTTCTGAAGAAAAATTGTCACCTAAAAGGTTTTCCTTATTGGCTTGCCATAGAGCCTCAAAGGCTAGATAGGGATTAATTGCGTCAGCGCCATAGCCGGTGAGTAAGCAGTGATGGTGAACCTCTCTTGCTTCACCGGTCTCTATCACAATTCCGATTTGAGTTCGTTGCTCGCTCTTTATCAGGTGATGATGAACCGCTCCACAGGCGATTAGTGCACTGAGTGGCACACGCGTTTGTGAAGTTTGTCGATCGGATAAGATTACAAATGAAAAGCCATCTTTAATCGCAGAGCTTGCTTCGTCACAAATACGACCTAGAGCTTTGAGGTATCCTGAATCATCCTCTCTATCATAAGTAATATCTATGACCTTTGAGGTTAAACCTCGGTGATCCATATTTCGGATGTTAGTTAGCTCTTGATTTGAGATGATCGGATGATCGAGACTTAAGCGATGGGCTTGTTCCGCGCAAGAGTCGAGTACATTACCCTCGGGTCCAATAAAACACCTGAGGCTCATAACGATTTCTTCGCGAATTGAATCGATAGGAGGATTCGTTACTTGAGCGAACAGCTGTTTGAAATAGTCATAAATCATTCGGGGCTTATCAGACAAACACGCAAGTGCAGAATCGTTACCCATTGACCCCAGTGGATCCCGAGACTCGGTGACTAAAGGTATTAGCATAAATTGCATGGTCTCGGTGGTGAAGCCAAAAGCTTTCATTCGCTGCAAAGTGTCGTCAGCCTCAATAGAATTTGCTTTCAGACCATTGTGTATATCTTGTAATTCTACTTTTTGGTCCTTCAGCCAAGTTCCATATGGCTTTTTATTGGCGATCTCTTGTTTTACTTCTTCGTCTGAAACTAGGCGGCCCTGATCGAAGTCAAGGAGAAAAATTTTCCCGGGCTGCAATCGACCCTTTAGCTTCACATTTGACGGCTCGACTTCTAGGACGCCAACCTCTGATGCCATGATGCACTTATCGTCATGTGTAATATAATATCGACTGGGTCGTAACCCGTTTCTATCAAGGACCGCTCCTATGTACTTTCCGTCTGAAAACACAATTGATGCAGGTCCATCCCAAGGCTCCATTAGTGCAGAATTAAACTCGTAGAAATCTTTTTTGTCCTGACCCATATTTTTATCAGATTGCCAAGCCTCTGGTATCATCATCATTGTTGCTTCTGCAAGAGATCGACCAGACAGTAATAAAAATTCAAGTACCGCATCAAAGCTCCCGGAATCTGAGCAATCAGAGTCAATAATAGGGAAAATTTCAGGTAGCTTTTCATTAAAAGCGTCAGTTGCAACTTGACCTTGTCTGGCAGTCATTGCATTAACGTTACCGCGCAGGGTATTGATTTCGCCGTTATGACTCATGAATCTATTGGGTTGAGCTCGATCCCATGACGGAAATGTATTTGTGCTAAACCTTGAGTGCACCATGGCAAGGTGTGTTTCAAATCCTGGGTTGGTTAAATCTTTGTAGAATGGAAAGAGTTGCCCCGGGGTCAACATCCCCTTGTACACTATAACTTTTGTTGAGAGACTGCATGCATAAACTTGTTTGCGTTCTAATAACGACTTGTCCTGACGCAGCAGATGTGAAAATCGTTTACGAATTACATAAATTTTTCTTTCGAAAACTTCTGGGTTGCTGCTCTCAGCAGCCCTGATAAATAACTGAGCGATATAAGGCTGCGCTCGCCGTGCTGCTGGGCCAACATCCGCTCCATCAGCATCGAGAGGCACTTCTCTCCAACCTATGAATTGTTGTCCTTCTTCATCTACTATCCTGGCGATCGTTTCTTTACAAAATTTTCTCTCTGTCTCGTCCTGCGGTAGGAAGATATTGCCGACAGCAAAGTTACCTTCTGTCAATTCAGTGTTGAAATTTTTCAGGCCTATTTGTTGAAAAAAACTGAAAGGAAGAGCCATCAAAATTCCGGCGCCGTCGCCAGTATTAGATTCAAAACCGCATCCTCCGCGATGGTCCATGCGAGAATTCAGGTGATATGCATCAAGCATTATTTCGTGACTGGGTATCCCCTTAATGTTGGCAACAAAACCCACTCCACAAGAGTCCTTCTCCATGGCGGGATCGTATAGCCCCCTCTTTTCAGGGAAACCAAATTTATACGGCTGTTTTACAAAGTCGTTCATATCTACTTTGGGACCACTCGTATTAAAATTTTTCTATTCAGGTTTTTACTAAAAGCGGTTTGTAAACCGCGGTCTTAAAATGTAACCCCGAAGTGTTCGGTGATGGGTCTGACTGTCCAAGAATGATCTGGAGCCATTCAAGCTCGCCCTGCTCGTCCTGACCCCTAACCATCTCGCGATATCACCTCGCTTGTCTGTCGGGGAAGGGCCGCACAACATAACATTACGAGAGAATATGTCAAGGATTGCGGGGTCTGTAGAGACTTACTCATGTTTCTAAGTAACTGAATTGATTAGAGAGAACAATAAATGTGATTTTTAAATATGCCAATATATTGCCATTTATGCGTACGCTCTAATGAAATAGTTTGAGCCCAGGTAAACGTTATTTTTGCATTAATTCTTGGGGGTTTTTGTATTGACGAAATATCAGTGGGAGACTCCTATGACGCCAAAATCTGTTTCTCCAGAATGGGTGTCACTTTCAATTTGACCTACGTAAATTAATCTTGCAAGCGTATTGCATGAACCAGCGGAATCCCCCGTTGCAACTGCTATGTGACCTTGTCAGCGCTTGCTAAAACTATACAGGTGATTTAATCTACGTTTAACGTCATAAGTAACTGAATTATAAGCCTTATTGAGAATGATTCTCATTCGCTTTTGAATAAAAATTTGATTAGCGATATAGGCTAATAAAGCTCAAATTAATTAAGCGTAAGCCTAATGAAGGAGGCACAAGACTCGTGAACCAAAAATTAACTCGCAGACGCTTCATCAAAGGGGTAATCGCCTCAGGTGCCGCTGCTACGACAACTGGAGCTTGGTACTCAGCCACTGGGCAGGACCGACCTTCTGGATTCGTGGAGCGTCTAATACGAATAAATGTAAATGGGCAGACACGCAGTGTTGATGTTGAGCCTCAAGAAACTCTAGCTTCGACGCTACGCTATAAGCTGGGTCTAACTGGAACTAAACTTGGCTGTAACCGTGGGGAGTGTGGAGCTTGCACCGTGCTGGTTGATGACACTCCTACTTATGCATGCTCAGTCCTCACACACTCAATGAAAAATGGACGAATTGAGACAGTTGAAGGTCTAGAAAGCGCGAACGGCGATCTACATCCAGTTCAGCAAGCCTTCGTGGAGGAATTATCTCCGCAGTGTGGCTACTGCACTCCAGGTCAAGTCATGGCAGCTGTAGGTTTGTTAAGAGCAAACCCAAGCCCAACTAGGGAGGAAGCCCGCGCAGCAATGGCAGGAAATATCTGTCGATGCGGCTCTTACGACTCTTATCTTGATGGTGTCATGCGTGCCACCGAACTAATAGGATAATTATCATGGCATATATGCATATTGGAAAAGATTTCACACCACCTGATGTGCCGGGTAAAGTCACCGGTCGCATCAAATACGCCGAAGATTACACTCGCGAGGGTATGGTCTACGCTAGACTTTTAACAAGCCCGATACCACATGCGAGGGTTATAGATATAGATGCCTCCGAGGCCTTAGCCATGGAGGGTGTTTTGGGAATGCTAACGGCAGACGACGTTTATCCTGATGGGGAGCCGCAAAGCACCGGGTTAAAAATGTTGACTAACGAGCCAACTCTAGTTGGCGAGCCGATTTTGGCTGTTGCGGCGGTAGATGAAAAGACCGCAGAAACTGCTATCTCACGAATATCTGTGACCTTTGAAAGGCTGCCATTTGTTCTGGATCCGCTTGATAGTCTGCAGCCTGATGGGGCTGATGCGTACAATGGGGGCAACACTTTTGTCTTCAGGCAGGGGTTTGCAGTTGAAAAATGGACTTCTGATCAGGTGGCTAGTCTACGAGCGGGAAACGAGCCTACCGCCGAGCCTCAGCAAACCGTAGAGTATGGAGACCTCGAGGCCGCTTTTGGAGAGTCTTCTTATGTCTATGAGGGAACTTTTACAAACGCTGGATACCCTCACATGTCGATGGAGCCGCGCTCGGCTCTGGCCTATTGGGAAGATGGTAAATTATATTTACATGGTGGGTCGCAAAGCCTGACCGCTTTCGCAGACGGTATTGCCGGTGTAATTGGAGTGCCTAAGGAAGATCTAGTATTTGTCAATGCGGCGACAGGGGGTGGTTTCGGCCAACGAGCTCGGGCGGGTTCAATTCCAGTATATGGGGTTCCTGCCAAATTGTCCCAAAAGATTAATCGTCCAGTAATGATGAGGGTTACTCGGGAAGAGGAATTTACTATTGGTGGAGCTCGTCAGGGTTTAACCGGTTGGATAAAAGTAGGATTCAAGCCCGACGGAGTTATGGCAGCCTGTGATCTCTGGATTGTCTCCGATAATGGTGGAAAGGGAGGAGGTGCTGATGCGTATTCTGCTGCCGATTGCATAAGTGTTCTTTACCAAGCTGACGCCGTTAGATTTAGAGGAACAGCGATTGGTACTAACACAGCTCATCGAGGAGCTCAGAGAGGACCTGGTCAAAACCAGATTGCGCCAATTATTTCTCCGATTCTAGATGCCGCGGCTGATGAGCTGGGTGTAAGTCGTTTTGATATCCGGAAAATAAATACTCCGATGACAGGTGATGTTGGTGGGCCTCAGCGAACGCCATTCACATCAGCATATATGCCGGAAACTTTGGATCTTGCAGCGGAACAGTTCGGATGGGAGGAGCGCCAATCGCGCCGTCGCCGAACCAACGGCAGTAAAGTTATTGGTCTTGGAATTGGTCAGGGTTACCACAATGCTGGCCGTTCGGGAATGGATGGAATCGTGATGATGGGCCCAGACGGACGTTTGAAGGTCCACAACGGTGTCGGTAACCTTGGTACTTACTCCTACGCCTCAACTTCGAGAGCTGCAGCAGAGGTGTTAAAGATGCCTTGGGAGCGGGTTGATATTGTTACGGGTAGGACTGATTTGCATCTTCCAATTACTTCACCTCAAGATGGAAGTAATTCTATTTTTACCAACACCCGGACTTTTTATGGGGCGGCACAGGATATGTTGGCGAAGATGAAGGAGATAGCTTCGGGAGATCTCGGAGGTACACCCGAGGATTATGATATTTCTAACGAGCGTGTTCATCAAATCGCCGATGAATCGGTGGGTATGACTTTCGGACAAGTGGCAGCTCGTGCCTTGGAGCTGGGAGGCAAGTATACCGGTTCTTCTGACTTGCCAGAGGAGCTCGCTGAATGGACTCAAATATCTGTCTCTCGACTTGCTGGTACGGCTTTCATGGGGGTTTTCCACGACCCTCGACATGAAGGTAATCCTCCAGGCTTCACAGTTAGCTGCATTGAAATAGAGTTAGATACGGAAACGGGCAAGTATGAAATTCTTGATCTTATCAACGTGGCAGACTCCGGAACAATAATGCATCCAAAAGGAATGGAGAATCAGCTCGTAGGAGGAGCCGTCTGGGGAATCGGTCTTTCTGGTTATGAGCGTCATCTTTATGATCCTCAAAATGGAATGCCAGCGAGCACTGGTTATTGGCAGAGCAAGGTTCCCACATTTCTTGACACCCCAGTGAAGATACAAACTGGTTGGGTTGATTTGCCTGACCCAGAGAATCCAGTGGGTGCGCGAGGCGTTGGAGAGCCTGCGCAAGGTTCAGTATCTGCTGCGTTAACTGCAGCAATTAGCGACGCTTTGGGTGGGCACATTTTTGGTGCTTCTCCTATCACAGCGGACATGATCATTAACCACGTAGCAGGAACATCGGAAGACTCCAAACTTCTTGCTCAAAATAATTTCCGAGGTTGATATGGTAGCCACATCACATGACGTAATGCCTGACATAGAACTTTATCAGCCAGCTGATGAAGCAACGGCACTGGATTTAGCAGCAAGATTAGGTAATGAAGGTTGGTTGCTAAGCGGTGGTCAAGATACCTATGGCTGGCTCAAAGATCGTAACAAGACTCCGTCAGCAATGATTGAGTTGACTCAGATTGACGCTTGGAAAGGGGTTAAAGAAACCTCCGATGGAATTGAAATTGGAGCCACCACTACCCTTACTGAGATAGCAAATGATCCTTTGATCAAGTCGCGATTCGGGCTATTAGCTAAAGCAGCCAGCGTAGTAGCAAGTCCGCAGATCCGTAATGTCGGAACTTTGGGTGGCAACTTAAACCAAGATGCTCGGTGTTGGTATTATCGACGAGGACTTGATTGCTACCGAGCTGGCGGAAATATCTGTTATGCCGATTCTCCAGAAGGGCTTAATCGGGAACATGCGCTGTTCGGCGCCAGTCGCTGCGTTGCAGTATCGCCTTCTGATACAGCACCGGCCTTGGTTGCACTGGATGCGACAATGGTGATCTCGAGCAGCAGCGGTCAGCGAACAATGTCTGCTCAAGATTATTTTGTTGGACCAGACAGAGACATTGTTAATATGACTGCCCTAAACGAAGGTGAAATTCTTACAGCAGTCAGACTCCCCAATGCTTGGGCAAATGCAGAGTTCTATTGGGAAAAAGTGGCTGATCGAAATGTATGGGACTTCGCGTTAGTAAGCATCGCGGCGGTCTTCAAAGCATCTGGAAACACTATAGAGGATTCGCGTGTGGCATGCGGTGCGGTTGAGTGTGTGCCTCGACGTTTAGAGTCGGTCGAGGATGCCATTCGGGGACAACAACGTTCGGAAGCTTTGGCGTCAAATGCTGGTGAGCTTGCAACGAATGGTGCGCGTCCTTTGAATTACAATCACTTCAAAGTTCCTTTGATGCAGAACTTGGTAAAGAGAGCTATCCGAGGTTAAACCTCGGAAAGTTCCGACCGAGCCAACCAAAAGAATAAATTAAAAAGAGGATAGCAGGGTGGGAGAAATTGTCCGATACAAACGCGACGTTTGGGGAGAAGAGGTAATCCTTGGAGTATCTTGGGATTTACTTTATGTTGTTTTCATGGCGATTGTTCTTTTGCTAGTAGCCCATGCCATCGTTATGGCAGCGCTCGCCAAAAAGAATTTAGACAGACCGACGGCTGATGGTAAAAAAGTGGTTAGACACGAAACTGTTGATAGATGGTTTCACTGGCTGATGGCAGCAAGTATTCTAGCTCTAATTTTTACAGGAATTTCTCCCATACTGGGTCTGCGAATCGCTTGGCTTGATTTACATTGGATGAGCGGCCTATTGCTAACATTCCTTGTTGTCGCTCACATTGTCCGAGCATCATTTTGGCAGGACTTTAAGTCGATGCTACTAGTACCGAAAGACTTCGGTGAACCTTTTGATTCCTCGCGAAAACCAGGCAAATACTACTTTGAACAAAAGGGAATGCACTGGGCTGTCACCGTAGTAACTCTTGCTGTCATCGTTACTGGGGTTCTAATGTTCATGCAGATCGATACTCCATTTTGGGACAGAACTAACAGTATGGCTGAAGATCAATTAGGTTTGGTTTTCCTGTTACATGGACTTTCAACTTTGGCTCTTGTAGCTCTTGCAGCTACCCACATCTACTTTGCTTTGCGGCCTGAGAAAATCTACTACACGAGATCAATGATCTCTGGTTGGATGTCTGAGGATGAGCTAGCGGCCAATCATGATCCTGCGCTTTGGTCACCCAAGGAAGCCGATTAATTTCAGGGTTATTATTGGAAGTACTTATATGGATATTGAAGAGAGTATCGAGACTATTGAAGCCGGTTATGAGTTCCTTTTAGCTTATGCAGCGCAAGGAAGACCAGCTTCAGATGAGACAGACGGACCTGGTCCACATGCCAGACCCACAATTCAAAATATGGTTGATGCTATGGCTATGATAGTCGAGAGTTTCTCGGCGAGCGACGATGACTTTGAGCAGCTAATTGCTAATGATTGTTCTAAAGCCAGTGCTGCACTAACCTTTTTACTCAATCAAGAGAAAATAGGTTCTGAAGTTGTTGACAATTTAAACGCATCCATTCATTTACGCGCCGTGCTTACAGATTTGTTTCTCTATAGCGAGGCACTTAGGCCTCTCGCGACAGAGGAGGTAAGCGGAGTGATGGCGTATGACGCGATGAAAAAATAACTAAAAGTAGGAAAAACCCCACACTTTGGGGGTATTAGTGATTATAAGGGGAGTGTAGACTCCCTTTTTTATTTCTGTTCAGATAAATAATGATTAAGTATCCAGATAGGATTCCACTTGCTTCCTTGCCGACACCCTTCAAAAAGCTGGAGAAATTTACTGTTCCTAACTTCGATGGGACTATCTGGATCAAGCATGATGAGCTAACTGGGACTGAGGTTTCAGGAAACAAAGTTAGGAAGTTGGAATTCAGCATTGCCCATGCACTTAAAGAAGGTTGTAATACCCTGATTACCTGCGGTGGCATTCAGTCTAACCATTGCAGAGCTACAGCTGTTATAGGCGCAAAGCTTGGCTTAAAAGTTCACTTAATTTTGCGGGGGCAAAAACCTGAATTAATTGAGGGAAATTTGCTGCTAGATCTTTTGGCAGGCGCAGAAATTAGCTACCTGCCACAGAAAGATTGGAGCGGTCACGAAGCATTTGCAGCATCCTTACAAGAGGAGTATCGAGGCAGAGGAGATAAGGCGCATTTTATTCCAACCGGTGCATCGGATGAAATTGGAATTTGGGGTTACATCGCAGCCTGGGAAGAATTGACCAAGGATTTCAACGATAACGGTGTAGATCCAGAATATGTCGTTGTGGCCACGGGCTCTGGAGGAACACAAGCAGGCTTATTGGTTGGAGCTCAAATTCAAAAGGCTAAGAGTAAAATTGTAGCATTCAATGTTTGTGACGATTCGAATTACTTTGAAGACAAGATAAAAACTGATGTGTCTTTATGGAAGCAGCGTTACAAAACAGAATTTGACGAAACAGCCTTAAATATTAAAACTCTTGAGGGCTACATGGGGCCCGCCTACGGTGAGGCGGAGGAAATTGTCTTTAAAACAATAGCCAATCTCGCTAAAGTAGAGGGCGTCTTCCTTGATCCGGTTTACACGGGTAAGGCGTTCCATGGGATGGTTAGTGAGCTTAGTCTAGGCGATCGCGGAAGGCTCCAAGGGGCTAAAAATATCGTATTCATTCATACTGGAGGACTTTTTGGTGTTTTCCCCCAGCATAAAAATTTTCAATTTGATTAGGTCCGCTAAAACTATGAAGACATTAAAAGCTGCACTTGTTTTGCCAACTTTGACACTAAGCCTGATGACATGTGGATTTTTAGTGAAGAGTGCATTTGCTCAATCAGACAATTCACCAGACGGTTACTCTGGCGCAACAAGTTACGAAGAGCCGGCTGCCCCTGCCGGGTTTGATACTTACTTCGAGTCAGAACTTTTAATTGGGACTCATCAGCTTATAACTGATAGCCTTAGGTCAGGAGAGGGATACTTCTCTGCAGACGGGAGTCAACTTATATTTCAGAGTGAGGTCCGTGGGAATAACCCGTTTTACCAAATCTTTGTTCGAGATTTACAAACTGGAGACACATCGCTTGTCTCCCCTGGAGTAGGACTCACTACCTGCCCATGGTTTCACCCAAATTTAGATTTAGTTATGTTCTCCTCAACGCATGAAGACCCTCAAGCGCTTGCAAAGCAAGCTGAGGAAATAAGAATTCGTGAAAGCGGGATTGATCGTCCCTATGGATGGGATTACGACAGCCACTACGATATTTACCAAGCTAAATCTGATGGCAGTGGTCTCGTTAATTTAACGGACACAGAGGGCTATGACGCCGAGGGCTCTTATTCGAGCGACGGTAAAAAAATACTGTTTGCTTCAAACCGCGAAGCGTATGGGCGGCTTCTCAGCCAGGCAGAGCAGAAACTTTTTGAAGACGATAGCTCCTACTTTATGGATCTATATATTATGGACGCCGACGGTAGTAACGTGCAAAAGCTCACTAATTCTCCGGGCTACGACGGAGGTCCATTTTTTAGCGCGGACGACACACAGATAGTATGGAGGCGTTTTAACCCCGATGGTAATAGCGCAGAGATCTGGGTAATGGATGTCGATGGCACAAACCAGAGGCAATTAACGGCGGATTCGATGGTGGCTTGGGGTCCTTATTTTCATCCAAGTGGGAAATACATTATCTATTCGAGCAACGTTCTTGGACATGCGAATTTCGAACTCTTTATGGTTGATACTAAGGGATTGAATCCGCCAATTCGTGTGACTAACACTGATGGCACTGATATTCTGCCAGTCTTTTCGCCAGATGGAAAAAATATAGCTTGGAGCACAACTCGGACTTCGGATGGCACCTCTCAGATACACTATGCTCAGTGGAATCATAGTCGTGCACTAGAATTACTTTATCTAGATTGATGGACAACAAAATGAGGGTAAAGTCAGCACTTTTAGGCCTAGCTTTTGTATGGTGCTATTCAATTGCGGCCAGTCAAGAAGTAGAAAATCTTAACGTTGAGTCAGACCTGATTTTACATCATGACTTAAAGGTCTTTCTGGACCCAGAAAGTCGACAAATCAGCGTTGAGGACGTTATCACTCTGCCAGAAAACCTTGTAAAAAATGTTGTACAGTTTTCTTTGAATAGTGATCTTTCAATTAATGATTCGTCACATGACGTCTCTATCTTGACAAATACTTATCCTGATTCGTATGACGAAAGTAATTCAACTGGCACTTCTATTGCAAACACAAACACTTATGCATTGGTAGGGAGTGATAGAACGAGTCAAATAAAATTAAATTATAGTGGTTCAATCTATGACTTAGCTGAGCAAGATAGTGGGGAGTATGCACAGAGTTTTTCAGAAACTAGCGGGATTATAGATCAGCTCGGAGTTTATTTAAATTATGCCAGCGTATGGGTTCCGCTTTTTGGCGATTCATTCATCACTTTTGAAATGGAGGTCAAATTTGCAGACTCTGCTTCCGGGTGGAAAGTAGTGAGCCAAGGCGATCGAAATGGGGTAAACGGTTGGAGAAGTGATGACCCCATGGAGGAGATTTATTTGATAGCTGCCGAGTTCACAGAGTACTCGGTCCAGACCGATGATGTTGAAGTTCTGACCTATTTACGAACACCGGATTCTAATCTTGCCACGAAGTACATGGATGCAACCGAGAGATACCTCAATCTATATGAACCACTTATTGGAACATACCCATTCAGTAAGTTTGCGCTCGTCGAGAATTTTTGGGAAACGGGCTACGGAATGCCTTCCTTTACGCTGCTTGGCGAACAAATAATTCGGTTCCCTTTCATTTTAGAATCTTCTTATCCTCATGAGATTTTGCACAACTGGTGGGGGAATAGTGTTTATCCGGACTACGCCACTGGGAATTGGAGCGAAGGATTAACGGCGTACCTGGCGGACCATCTTTTTAGGGCAATAAATGGCACTGGTCACGAATATCGTAAAGAAATGTTAGCTCGTTATAAGAATTACGTTTCTGAGGCTTCTGATTTTCCCCTGTCTAAATTTACATCGAGAAATTCCGCCGCTTCTCAAGCAATTGGATACGGTAAGACACTTATGCTTTGGCACATGCTGAGGTCTGAATTAGGTGATGAATTATTCATTGAAGGATTGCAGGCACTGTATTCAGAATATAAATATAGAAGAACATCCTTTAAGGATATCGAAAGGCTGTTCTCTTCTCTCAGTGGGAGAGATTTATCGTTATTCTTTGACCAATGGGTGAATCGTACTGGTGCACCTGAGCTATCTATTTCTGTTGAAGAAGCTACTAATAATCGAGCGAGAATAACCTTCGCACAAACTCATTTTGACGATCCATACTTAATGACAGTACCTGTTGCCATATTTTATGACGGCCAAGAGCAGCCGCAGTTATTCGACGTAGACCTTTCGCAGAAATTGGAAGGGTTCTTTGTTGAAAACTATGATCGCATGGAAGCAGTTTTGGTCGACCCTTATTTTGATGTTTTTAGACAGTTAGATAGAGAGGAAACTCCTCCTACAGTCGGAGAGCTTTTTGGCTCTTCTCGTATTGCTTTTATATTGCCAGACAACAACAGGCAGCATTGGGTCCGTCTCGCTGAGGAGTTTGGTGGTCGCTCTGACTTCGAAATAATATTTGCTGATTCCATACAAGCGTTGCCCGAGGATAGATCCGTCTGGGTACTGGGAAATGATAACCCTTTTGTAGATGAGATTTTTTCAGCAACCAACCTTTATGGTGTAGCCGACATTGAAAACGGTATTGAAATACTAGGTAGGGAAATCGAGTACCAAAATCGGAGCACGGTAATGATTGGGCGACACCCTAGTGATCCAGAACTGGCGATTGGCTGGATTCATGTCGACGATGTAATAGCAATGCCCGGTATGATTGAGAAATTACCGCACTATGGAAAATACTCTTACCTTAGTTTTACTGGAAGTGAACCTACTAACGATGTGAAAGGTGTCTGGTCTAGCCCGAATTCTCCCATGCAATGGATCAAAGAGGGTAGTGACTATTTAATCGAATTAGCTTCTCTACCGATCCAAAAGACACTAACAACTCTGCCCCCTAAATATCTTCCAGAACGTTTATCAAGGCACGTCAGTAAGCTAACTGACGAAAGGATGCAAGGCCGAGGGTTAGGTTCTATGGGAATAGAGAAAGCGGCAGTCTACATAACTGAGCAGTTTCGTCGGGCTGGTTTAAAGCCTATAAATGGAAGTTATCAACAAAAGTGGCTCCAAAATATTGAGGGCTCTAAAGATGTAGAGCTTACTAATGTGATTGGAATTATTCCAGGAGTTAACAAAGAGTTAGAAACTCAACCTGTGATCATAGGCGCTCACTATGATCATATCGGTATAGACGAAAATGGTGTTCTTCATCCAGGGGCTGATGATAACGCGTCCGGGATAAGTGTTCTGATTGAGGTTGCGGCGAAGCTGTCCCGAGCTTACTCGCCACAGAGACCTATAATCTTCGTTGCATTTAGTGGAGAAGAAAGCGGGTTGTTTGGATCTGAGTACTTCATTAAAAATCCACTAAGTGGGCTTGAATCTGAAGATTACTTTGCGATGGTTAATGTCGATAGCATTGGAAGGCTGGATGGTAAAAATCTACAAATTTTTGGCTCGGAGTCTGCTTACGAATGGCCATTCATAGCTCAAGGTATTGGTTTTACCATTGGGGTGCAGTCTGAATTTCCGAGTGAAACTATCGCTAGTGGTGACCACGTTAGTTTTCTTAATTCTGGAATTCCAGCTATACATCTGTTTAGTGGTATGCATCTTGATTTTCATCAACCAAGCGATACCCTGGATAAGTTAGATTTGGATGGTATGTCCAACGTTGCCCTCTGGCTAGAAGAGGCTTCTGCATATCTTGGAGATCGAACCGATCCACTTAGAGTGAATCTTGAAAACGCGAAGCAAATAGAGGTGCAGAGACAGACGAGTGAGCGATCTGCGAGTTTAGGCACTGTTCCAGACTTCGCCTACTCTGGCGAAGGCATTAGAATATCTGGAATAACTCCGGGAGGCGCTGCCGAGGAAGCTGGTCTCCAAGCGCTAGACGTCTTGTTAAATTATGATGGTGAGACGATTGAGGACATGCAATCGTACTCTAACCTTCTTCGGGAGTCAGAACCTGGCGACAAGATCGCTATCGATGTTTTGCGAGATGGCCAAACGATTTCTATAGAGGCCACTTTAAAAGCACGTTAGATCAAGATAGAGCGCTGAAAAAAACTGCGGCGCCGAGAAATAGTAAAGAGAGATAAATCAACCGTCGATTCAAGCCAGACTGCTCTCTTGACCAATTGTATTTCCCATCTTCTTCAACGAAAAGAACGTTCTGTTTTCTTTTACTCCATTTCATTTGCAGTCACCTGTCAATTTCTCAAAGTTTTATTAAAAAAGACACTTGAGTCTTTACGAAGGCCAAAAAGTGGAAAAAAAAATAAGTTTTCTGACAAATTGTGGCAGGGGTTTATAATTTTTAAATTGCAACTAAGTGTTGCTAGAAAAGAAATCAACAAGAGTTTCAGATATAGTCCGCACCCATCATTAGCAATCTCTCTTTCTGAAGGCTGTCGTGACAGGCGCTAAAACTAATTTATTAATCACAAAACTCCTTACAGCATCACTTTGCACTTTCTTGAGTGCTCAAGTGCTATCTCAACAATTACCACGTATTACGCAGTTTAAGGAAGCAGAAGTAAAAATTGTATTGGATGGTTTCGTGGACGAAGCTGTGTGGCAAAGTGTGCCTGTAGTAGATGGCATGAAAATAGTTCAGCCTGATACCTTAGAAGATGCACCTTACAAGACCGATATTCGTTTTTTTTATACTGAAACAGGCATTTACTTCGGCATTGTAAATCACCAACCAGCGGAGACCGTAATTTCGCGATTAATCGCGCGAGACACCTCTCCCGGCAATATAGTAACTGATTCTATAGGAGTGATAATAGACGCTTCGGGAGAGGGTCGCTACGGTTATGGCATGCGTTTAAGTCTTGGCGACAGTCAATTTGATTATTCGTTGCTTCCTGAGCTTCAAGTCAATCCACAGTGGGACGGCGCTTGGGATGGCCGTACCCAGGTCGTAGAGGAAGGATGGAGTGCCGAATTTTTCATGCCCTGGTCTGTCATGCCATTGCCCCAAACGGATGGCGATCGCAAGATAGGTTTGGCATTCAGCAGAGATTTAGCTCAGGAAGGAGTAAGGTGGGGATCTCCGCCATTACCGTTGACTCGGAACATCTTCTTAAGCGGTTTTAGAAAATACGAGTTAAGTGATATTGAACCGCGTAGACAACTAACAGTTTATCCTTTTGTATCTAGCGTCTTTGATGGTATCAGCCATGACGCAAACAGTCGGGTAGGGGCTGATATCTATTGGCGACCGACAACAAATACGCTTCTGTCTAGCACCTTGAATCCGGACTTTGGCACCGTTGAGTCGGATGATGTAGTCGTGAACCTGACGGCTTTTGAGGTTTTCTTTCCCGAGCGGCGTGTCTTTTTTCAGGAAGGACAGGAGATCTTTAACACGAGCCCCCGATCCGCTGGCAGACAACGTTTTCGTGGACCGCCAGGAGGGCCGATTTCTTTATTGAATACACGCAGGATTGGAGGGGCATCTAAGTTTACTGTTCCTGATGGTGTAACCGTCAGACCAACTGATTTGAGTCAGCCCACTGATTTGTTAGGTGCGGTAAAATTCACCGGGCAAAATGGGAACTTACGGTACGGTACGCTCCTAGCGTCAGAGGATAACCCAGAAATTCAGGGGACATTATCCGATGGGACGCGTGTGGATCTTCAGGCTACCGGACGGGATTTTGCTGTCGGTCGTTTCCTTTATGAGGACACCAGTGGTGGTAGTCGTCGATCTATTGGTTGGATGGGTACCGATATATCCCATCCAGAGATTAATTCAACGGTTAATGCCATTGATGCACATTATTTTTCAGCTGATCAACGCTGGGCGCTAGATGGTCAGTTTATGCACAGTGATGTTGATGGTGTTACTGGTTCTGGCTTTTTGGGTGATATTAGCTACGCTCCGCGTCAAGGCGCACAGCATATTTTGAGAGCAACTTACATCGATGATCAATTCGATATGAATGACATGGGTTTCCTTGCAAGAAACTCACAGCAAAATTTAGACTATAACTTTGTACTCACCGAATCTGACGTCCCTGGTCTTCAGTCAAGAACGACTACATACGGTCTAATAAATCAATACAATGCTGATGATGGGAGACCTGTAGGGCTTGGCCGTTTTGTGGGTAGGACATGGAACTACCTTAACAACAACACCTTCGATATATCGGTTCGCCATGCCCCCAGGAAAGTGGACGACAGGCTTGGCAGAGGCACAGGTGATTTCCGTATTCCAGAGCGTTTCAGTTTACGTACTAGTTTTAGCTCAAATCCAGCGAATGTGCTTGCTTGGTCTGTCAACCTAGACGCGGGACAAGAAGATTTGGGCCCCAAAGCGATAACTACAGGAGCTGGTATTGTTTGGCGTCCAAATGATCGATTTTCC
>CACJAW010000011.1 GCA_902591495.1 uncultured Pseudohongiella sp. | reverse complement strand
GAGTCTTTGCCTATCGAATATTTCCATGAGCCTAAAGGTGGATTGGTTTGCAGGGAGTCGGGTCTCTCTATCCCTGCAAAAATTCTCCAAGAAGCAAAGGATTATTTGTCCGAAAAGGGTTTGTTGGTATTAGAATTAGGTCACTCGAAATCAAGTTTAGAGAAAAGGTTTCCCCTTGTGCCATTTCTTTGGATTGAGTTTTCGCACGGTGGGCACGGTGTCT
Organism: uncultured Pseudohongiella sp.; assembly: GCA_902591495.1. Lineage (GTDB taxonomy): Bacteria > Pseudomonadota > Gammaproteobacteria > Pseudomonadales > Pseudohongiellaceae > UBA9145. Next base: position 54,535 of record CACJAW010000011.1, on the reverse strand, counting down.
TAGCTATAACTCGGGAACAATTAACTGAGTACTGTAACGAACTGAATTAGTGTACAATGCGCTGCTTTTTGGGTGTGTAAAGCGAGTTTTTCGCCGAGAGAAGAGTTTATGTCAGGCAATACAATAGGCAAGTTATTTACAGTAACTAGCTATGGGGAGAGTCATGGTCCTGCCCTAGGATGTGTGGTGGATGGCTGCCCTCCAGGAATGGAATTATGTGAATCCGATATGCAAAGGGATCTGGATAGACGTAAGCCAGGTCAGTCTCGATTTACCACTCAGAGAAGGGAGGATGACAGAGTAAAGATTTTGTCTGGTGTGTTTGAAGGAAAAACGACAGGAACACCCATCGGCTTGCTAATCGAGAATAACGATCAGAGGTCTAAGGATTACAGTAAAATAAAAGACCGATTTCGACCAGCTCATGCAGATTATACCTATTGGAAGAAATATGGAGTGCGAGATTATCGGGGAGGAGGAAGGTCGTCGGCACGTGAAACTGCTATGAGAGTTGCCTCCGGAGCGATCGCCAAAAAGTTCCTGAAAGAGAAATTTTCGGTAGAGATAAGGGGTTATCTGACTCAGTTAGGCCCTATATCCGTAGAAAACATAGATTTTGATCAAATTGACCAGAATCCTTTCTTCTGTCCTGACAAAAGTAAGGTGGCCAAGATGGAAGAATACATGTCAGCCTTATCTAAAGAAGGGAATTCTATTGGTGCAAAAATCGCTATTGAAGCATCAAATGTGCCGGCAGGCCTTGGAGAACCTGTATTTGACCGATTGGATGCCGATATTGCCAAAGCTTTAATGAGTATCAATGCTGTTAAAGGGGTCGAGATTGGATCTGGCTTTGACTCTGTAGCTCAAAAGGGAACAGAACATAGAGATGAAATTACGCCAGACGGTTTTTTAAGTAACAACGCTGGTGGTGTCTTGGGGGGCATTTCAAGCGGGCAGGATATAACAGCAAGCATAGCCTTGAAGCCAACCTCTAGTATCAGAATACCAGGGAAATCAATCAATACGGAGGGTGAGGTCGAGGACGTAGTGACAACAGGTAGGCATGATCCATGTGTAGGTATTCGAGCTACACCTATCGCTGAAGCAATGCTCGCCTTGGTGTTGATGGATCACGTATTAAGGGTCCGGGGGCAAGTAGGCAGTTTTTTGGAATAAAATCTATACTATAAAAAGATAATTAAAACATAAAGTTAAAATAATTTATTAAATGAGTACATGATGAGTGGAAAGACGTTATACGACAAGATCTGGGATTCGCACCTGGTTAATCAGCGTGAAGACGGAACTGCGCTAATTTACATAGATCGACATCTGATACATGAGGTTACCTCACCGCAGGCGTTTGAGGGTCTGAGGATGTCAGGCAGGGCTCCGTGGCGTTCAGATGCAAACATAGCGGTGCCGGACCATAATATTCCAACGACCACTGATGAGAGGCGACAAGGACTGTCAGGAATTAAAGATCCTGTCTCAAAGATTCAAGTCAAAGCGTTAGAGGATAATTGCAAAGAAAACAATATCCTATCGTTAGAAATGAATGATATACGTCAAGGCATTGTCCATGTTATGGGACCTGAGCAAGGAGCAACGCTTCCAGGTATGACGATTGTCTGCGGTGATTCTCATACCTCGACTCATGGCGCCCTTGGAGCGCTTGCGCACGGTATTGGTACCTCAGAAGTTGAGCACGTGCTTGCTACACAGTGCTTAATGCAAAGAAAAATGAAAAATATGCTTGTTCGAGTTGATGGTGTCTTGAAAAAGGGGGTCACGGCAAAGGACGTCGTTCTGGCGATTATTGGTGAAATAGGGACAGCAGGGGGAACCGGATATACGATAGAGTTTGGGGGCGAGGTTATCAAAAATCTGTCAATTGAAGGGCGTATGACTGTTTGTAACATGGCCATTGAGGCAGGAGCTCGTGCTGGCCTGATTGCTGTTGATCAAAAGACGCTGGACTACGTTAAAGGACGGCCATTTGCTCCAAGTGGAGACATGTGGGTACGTGCTTCGGAGGCCTGGAGAAGCTTGGTGTCCGACTCAAATGCGAATTTTGATAGAACAGTAATAATCGATGGGAGCAAAATTGAACCACAAGTAACGTGGGGAACTTCGCCGGAGATGGTCGCGCCGGTCTCAGGGTCGATTCCTGATCCGACTTTAGAAACCGACCCAACAAAGAAGGGTAACTTAGAGCAGGCATTGAAATATATGGGGCTTAAGGCAGGTACTGAAATAAAAAATATCCAACTGGATTATATATTCATAGGCTCCTGCACAAACTCGAGGATAGAAGACCTCAGAGAGGCTGCTCAAGTAGTTAAAGATAGAAAGGTTGCTGCAAATATCGAGGTTGCGATGGTGGTCCCGGGTTCCGGGTTGGTTAAAAAGCAGGCAGAGGAAGAAGGGTTGGATCAAATTTTCACCAGTGCGGGTATACAGTGGCGTGAACCTGGCTGTTCTATGTGTCTAGCCATGAATTCAGATCAACTGGGAGAGGGCAAGCATTGTGCATCTACATCTAACCGCAACTTTGAGGGGCGACAAGGTTTTGGGGGGAGAACTCATCTAGTTAGTCCAGCTATGGCTGCCGCAGCTGCGATTCATGGTCATTTTGTTGATGTAAGTAAGATCTGACCGTTAACTTAATTTGATTGGATTCAAAAATGAAAAAATTTGTAGTAGAAGAAGGTTTAGTCATGCCCTTGGATAGGGCAAACGTAGATACAGATTTCATAATACCTAAACAATTTCTAAAATCGATTAAACGCTCGGGCTTTGGTGTCAACCTTTTTGATGAACATCGTTACTTAGATAAAGGTGTGCCAGATGCGGACAATAGCAATCGGCCTCTGAACTCCGATTTCGTGTTGAATCAAGCGCGATATAAAGGATGTAAAATACTTCTAGCAAGGAAGAACTTTGGTTGTGGTTCCTCGCGAGAGCATGCGCCATGGGCCTTAGATGATTATGGTTTTAGAGTTATTTTGGCTCCAAGTTTTGCGGACATATTTTTTAATAATTGCTTTAAAAATGGTCTTTTACCTATTGTATTAAAAGAAGAAATAATAGAATCCCTATTCAAGGAAGTCGAGGCCTCAGTTGGTTTTTCCTTGAAAGTTGATTTGGAAAGACAGCTTATTATCCCCGTAAATGGAAACGATATTCCTTTTGAGGTTGACGAGTTTAGAAAGCATTGTCTAATCAATGGGTTAGATGATATTGCGCTTACTCTAGAGAACAGTAACACCATCGAGCAGTTTGAGAAGGGTTGGAGAGAGATTAGTCCCTGGTATTTTTCCTCTACATCATAAAATTTTAAATTTTTTTGGTGGGTAATAAATTAATGGTTGTATATGGAATATGAAGAAATATAACGTTGCAGTAGCGGGAGCGACCGGAGCGGTTGGAGAGGCGATGTTCGATATTTTGCAAGAACGCGAATTCCCCATAAATAATATATATGCACTGGCTAGCGAGAGGAGCGAAGGCAAAAAAGTGATGCTCGGCAGTAAGGCGATCACTGTGACTGATTTGGCAAATTTCGATTTTAAGCTTGCAGATATTGCTCTATTCTCAGCAGGAGGAGCGATTTCTGCAGAATTTGCACCAAAGGCAGGTGATTCTGGTTGTGTGGTTATCGATAATACCTCACACTTCAGATATGATGATGATATTCCACTAATAGTTCCTGAAGTAAACTCTTGTAAAATAGGGGAATATAAAAATAGGAATATTATTGCTAATCCAAATTGTTCAACAATTCAGATGCTTGTTGCACTAAAGCCAATCTATGATGCGGTGGGTATTAAGAGGATTAGTGTTTCAACCTACCAGGCCGTTTCTGGGTCAGGCACGGCCGCGGTAAATGAACTAGCCAAGCAGACGGCGGAATTGCTCAATGGAAGGGATGCTGAGTGTGATGTTTACCCCAAGCAGATAGCATTCAATGTGCTACCACATATAGATATCTTCATGGACAATGGCTATACCAAGGAAGAGATGAAGATGTGCTGGGAGACACAAAAGATTTTTGGAGACGAAAATATCAATGTTTCAGCAACTTGCGTTAGAGTTCCGGTATTTTTCGGTCACTCAGAGGCTATTCAGATTGAAACTTCGGACTATATAGACGAAAAGCAGGCACGAAGCCTTCTAGAGAAGGCGGAGGGTGTTACAGTTATCGACGAGCGCCGGGATGGAGGTTATCCTACCGCAGTCCATGAGTCAGCCGGCAGCGACCCCGTATTTGTAGGGAGAATACGGAAAGACATATCTCTTAAGAATGGATTAAATCTATGGGTAGTGTCTGATAATGTGCGGAAAGGAGCTGCCCTGAATTCTATACAAATTGCTGAAGAATTGATAAAAACACATTTAAATTAGTATTCTATATGATTATTAAAGAATCCATATGAGAAGTTTAGCTCTTCAGTCAGTAATTCAGGATTCGCTGGTCTCGCGATCAAAATATATTTAGTACGAATAGGTTTCATAAGAGTGAGATTCTCGCCAAATTCAATAAAACTTCTTCAAAAGGTGCGTTACTTACCTTTTTTGCTCCTGTTAATAAGTTTAACGTGGTCTTCTTTGGCGAATTCCCAAGAGGTAGCCGAGGGTAACACAGTGATTGTTCAGCCGGGGGACTCGTTGTTCCGGATAGCCATGGAAAATAGACCAGACCAGTCCGTATCCTTGCAACAGACAATGGTCGCAATTCAAAGATTGAATCCTAACGCATTTGTGGATGGGAACTTAAACAGAGTTAAAGCAGGTGAGCGCTTACTGCTACCAAGTATCGGTCAAATAACAGATATAAATTTGAATGATGCAATTTCATCAATAAGTGTTCAAAATCAAATAATTAGAAACAATAATTCTAGTAATGTAGAGTCTACTGAAAGGCAAGAGGATGGTCGGTTCAGCATACTAAGAGCTGAGGATGAATTATCAAATATATCCGACGAATTATTACCTTTGCAGCAAGAAAATTCCCAGTTAGATCAACGCCTTATAGAGCTAGAAAACCTTATAGCTATAAATCTAGAGGAGCGAGATCGAGCAAGGCTTCAGCGCGAGGAGCTAAATTCGAGATTATTGCAGTTGAATGCTCAGATAGATGACGCAAAAGAGTTGATTCGGCTTCAGGATTTACAACTTGCTCAACTGAGAGCTCAACTTGCAGAAACAACCGTATCACCCACTGAAATCGCAATGCCCGGTCTGAGCGAATCGGGTAACATTGCAGAAGATTTCGTGGAGAATGGGTCAGTTTGGGCCAAACTGCGAAACAGTTTTTTTGGGTTCTTTCAGTCTAATAGTCCGCTCGTCACAGTTGCGGCACCTTTAGCACTACTTCTTCTTGGATGGTTACTTTGGTGGGACCGCGCAAACTATTCAGAGTCAAAGTCGGGCGAAGCACTTGAAAAACCGAACAAATTCCAGTCACATGAAACGGACCAAAGCGTGGATCCCGAGAACAAGGGTTCAGTAGCTGAGATTGATTCTGTTGCCGCGAGTGAGCTAATTCAGGGTAGAGTGTTTAACGAGGGCAAAAAGCCGTCTTCAACTCAGTCAGACTCAGTGAATGGACCACCCCCGAGCGAAAGTATTGAATTTATCGGAGGCTCAGCGGATGAAGATAGCTTTGCAGATTTAGATTTCCTTTCAGATGAGGAACGAAAAGAATTGGACACACCAGATGCAATTGAAGAAATATTCTATCTCGGTGATGAAGAATCGGCTACCAAGCTAGAACTGGCTTATGCTTATGTAAAAATGAATGATTTTGAAGGGGCAAAAGAAATCTTATCGGAAGTAATAGAGGAGGGTAATACCGATCAAAAAAAAGAAGCGGAAAAGCTCCTCAGCCGAATCGACTCTACTGCCTAGTTTGCCTCCGGTTTCACTATCATAAATGACCACCTCTAAAATGAATTAACAGATGTATCGTATAGCGCTTGGTTTAGAATATGACGGAGCCACATTTTCAGGCTGGCAGGCTCAGTCATCGCCGCAATTAGAGACCGTGCAAGAGAATCTCGAAGCCGCCTTGAGTCGAATTGCAGCGCATCCCATAAAGACAATTTGTGCTGGTAGAACGGACGCTGGCGTCCATGCGATAAACCAAGTCGTTCATTTTGATTCCCCGGTTAACAGAGGAGAAAAAGCATGGTCGACGGGCGTTAACAGTCTTCTGCCGCCATCAATTCGTGTGATTTGGGCTCAAGATGTCGACGTCGAGTTTCACGCAAGGTTTAGTGCTATGGCTCGCAATTATAAATACTTAGTTTACTCTCACAAAACAGAGCGTCCCATGCTCTGGAAGAAAGCCGTGCGGGTTTCGCAGAAATTAGATATTTCTGCGATGAACGAAGCTGCTGCGTGTTTAATTGGAGAGCATGACTTTTCGGCATTTAGGGGAGCTGGTTGTCAGTCTAAATCTCCCTACAGGAGTGTTATAGAAGCAAATTGGACGAAAAGAGGAGCTTTTTTAATTTTTAGTATCAAAGCGAATGCTTTTTTACTTCACATGGTTCGTAATATTGTGGGTTCCTCTTTTGATGTAGGTAAGGGTATTAAAGAAAGTCATTGGTTTTTAGAACTATTAGATGGAGGTGAACGTTCAAGCGCCGGAGTGACTGCGCCCTCTGATGGTTTGTATCTAGTAGACGTTGATTATCCGAAAGCTTATGGAATTCCGAAAGGTATGACATTGCCACTATTTTTTTCGGAAGGATAGGCTGACTCTGCTAGATTTGCTAGAATATCATTTTATTAGAGAATTTCGTTTCGTTGACCCAGCCTTGGATTAAAATTTGCGGAATCACTCAAAATAAAGACGCAGATTACGCGGCGCAATTGGGTGTAAATGCATTAGGGTTTGTATTCTACTCAAAAAGCCCGCGCTCGATTTCTTCAAAAGTTTTGCCAAAAATTATTGAAAATCTTAAGGGGTCCGTGAGTATTGTGGCTTTGTTTGTTGACCCTACAAAAGATGAAGTTAGTGAGGTACTTGATTCAGGTTTAATAGATCTTATCCAATTTCATGGTAATGAGTCGGAGGAATTTTGTAGCTCATTTGATACGCCATACATGAAGGCTCTGCATATTAAAGATCAATTTCTACCTTTATCAGTTTTTGACAAATATTCGAGTGCACGATATTTACTTTTAGACACTTTCAGCAGAAAAGTGTCAGGGGGAACAGGTAAAACCTTTGACTGGTCGATTGCTAGAGATGCCATTGAGAAAACTAATCGCGAGATTATTATCGCGGGCGGATTAAACTCGACAAATGTTGAGCATGTCGTAAAAACAATTAACCCCTTCGGTGTTGATGTCAGTAGTGGTGTAGAATCTGCGCCAGGTACAAAAGATATGACTAAGTTAGATAGATTCGTGAGAGAGGCTAGAAGTGTTAGATCTTAATTTGCAAGAATTAGAAGGCCCAGATGTTAGAGGGCATTTTGGACCATATGGCGGCGTGTACGTAGGTGAAACATTAATTGCTGCTGTAGAAGAATTAAATAGTGTTTATCAGACTCTTTCAGAGAGTGATACATTTTGGTCAGAGTTTCATCATGAGTTAAACCATTATGTTGGTAGACCTTCTCCCCTGTATTTTGCAGATCGATTAACACAGCACTGCGGTGGAGCAAAAATCTACCTAAAGAGAGAAGATTTAAATCATACCGGTGCACACAAAGTAAATAACACAATAGGCCAAGCTCTTTTGGCTAAGCATATGGGTAAAACGCGAATTATCGCAGAGACAGGAGCCGGTCAACATGGAGTTGCGAGTGCTACAGTTGCGGCTAGATTAGGTCTTGAGTGTCATGTTTACATGGGCGCTGAAGACATAGTTAGGCAAGCTCCAAATGTATATCGAATGAAGTTACTTGGGGCAAATGTTGTTTCCGTAGAGTCGGGTTCTAAAACCTTGAAGGACGCTCTTAATGAGGCTCTAAGGGATTGGGCAAAAAACGTGGATGATACGTACTATATTATCGGCACGGTTGCTGGGCCGCATCCTTACCCTCAACTGGTAAGGGATTTTCAAAGCGTTATTGGTCGTGAGGCAAAGGAACAATCACAAAAAATTTTAGGTGGTCTGCCTGATGCTCTCGTCGCGTGTGTTGGCGGTGGCTCAAATGCAATAGGTCTATTTCATCCTTTTCTGAAAGATACAACGGTTAGCATGTATGGAGTTGAAGCTGGAGGCTACGGGATAGATACAGGGAAACACGCTGCACCATTGAGTGCAGGAACGCCAGGCGTCTTACATGGAAATCGAACCTATGTGATGACGGATTCAAATGGACAAATTTCACCAACACACTCTGTGTCAGCAGGTTTGGATTATCCGGGTGTCGGTCCTGAACATTCGTGGTTGAAAGACTTAAAAAGGGTTAATTATGTTTCGGCAAATGATGGCGAGGCCATGGAAGCTTTTCACCTTCTTACAAAACTAGAAGGTATAATACCGGCTTTGGAAAGCAGCCATGCCGTCGCTTATGCGATGAAGCTTGCGAAGGAAATAGGTGACTCGCGAACAATTCTGGTAAATCTCTCGGGAAGAGGCGACAAGGATATTGAAACAGTTGCTAGGATAGAAGGCATTCAAATCTAAAGTCTCATGAGTCGATTAAAGCAGATTACTAATAGTGCGAATCAAAAAGGCCGTAAGCTTCTTATCCCCTATTTGGTAGCAGGGGATCCAAATAAAGAAACGACTATTGATCTTATGCATGCTTTGGTATCGAATGGGGCTGATATTATTGAGTTGGGTATACCCTTCAGTGATCCGTCTTCAGATGGTGAAGTCATTCAAAGCAGCATAGAGAGGTCTTTGAGAAAAGGCACCAGCCTCAATGATACTCTTGATATTGTAGCTAATTTTAGAGCACGAAACGAAGTCACGCCAATTGTCCTTATGGGTTATCTGAATCCTGTTGAAATAATGGGGATCGATAATTTTGTTCGAAGAGCTCAGAAAGACGGTGTAGATGGAGTTTTGATGGTTGATATGCCCCCCGCCGAGGCGGGTGTATTGAATGCTAAGTTGAAAGAGGCAAATGTTGACTCAATTTTTCTTGTTGCTCCCACGACGACTCAGGAGAGAGTTAAGTCAATTCTTAACATGACAAGTGGTTACGTTTATTACGTTTCATTAAAGGGGGTGACAGGCGCATCTATAACTGATGTGGACGAAGTGGAGCGAAATGTGAGTGCTCTCCGAACTTCGACAGATTTACCGATAGTAGTTGGTTTTGGTATCAAAGATGGAAAAAGTGCAAAGGAAATGGCACGAGTTTCCGATGGTGTTATCGTTGGTTCTGCATTAGTCAATAAAATAGCTAGTTTGACCTCACACGAAAAATTAAGCGCAGAAGATATTAAGAATAGCACGAATATCATCAAAGAAATTAGGGAAGAACTTGATCTCGATAATGAGGTTGTTGATGAGGAGTGTCTGTGAGTTGGATAGATCGAATACTTCCTTCTATCTCTCGGTCTCGAGATAGAGATAAAGGGTCTGGAAAGATTCCAGAAGGCTTGTGGAGACAATGCCCCAGATGCGAGGCAACCATTTTCCATGAGACATTAGAAAAGAATGCTGACGTTTGCCCTAAATGTGATTATCACATAAGAATTTCTGCCAGGCGTAGAATCGAAATATTCCTTGATTCCAGGGGTCAAAGAGAGCTTGACTCTGATTTGGAACCGCTAGATTCACTCAATTTTAAGGATCTAAAACGTTATAAAGATCGGCTTCAAACTGCTAAAAAGACCACTGGTGAAAATGATGCGCTTGTGGTTGTCAGAGGAGAGCTCGTAGGTCTTTCAGTGATCGTTGCAGCCTTTGAGTTCGGCTTTATTGGGGGCTCTATGGGTGCTGTGGTGGGTGAAAAATTTGTTCGCGCGGTCAATGCCTGCATTAGTGAAAGACTACCGCTGATTTGTTTTTCAACTAGCGGTGGTGCTCGAATGCAGGAAGCGTTGATATCGTTGATGCAAATGGCAAAAACCGCCGCGGCGCTGGAAGAGCTGAATCGTCAAGCACTCCCTTATATATCGGTGCTTGTCGATCCGGTATACGGAGGGGTGTCTGCAAGTTTGGCCATGTTAGGAGATATTAATATTGCTGAACCAAATGCACTAGTCGGTTTTACCGGTCCAGATGTTATAAAGCAAACTGTTCGAGTTAACCTCCCCGAGGGATTCCAGCGCAGTGAGTTCTTGCTTGAGCATGGCGCTATTGACATGATTGTTGATCGGAGAGAAATGAGAAATAAAATTTCTTCGATTCTTGAAAAGCTAAACTATAGAAATTCCTAAAAAGGTTCATGTCTTTCGATTCGTTGAATAAAAACGATCTCTCATTTTGGCTTGCCTACATTGAGTCGCTGAATATTAAAGAGATTGAGTTGGGCCTAAATCGTGTAATACAGGTTGCCCAGAATCTTGGAGTTGAGGCCGTTGCAGATAAGACTATCATGGTTGCGGGGACCAATGGTAAAGGATCATGTGTTGCTGCCATGGAGGTAATACTGCGTGATTTGGGATATAAGGTTGGTTGTTATACTTCACCTCATATTTTGAGATTTAGTGAACGAATAAAACTAGATGGTGTCGAAATTGCAGAGGAGATACTGTGTGCGGCATTTCTTGCAGTAGAAAACGCGAGAGGCGATATAAAGCTTACCTACTTTGAATTTACAACTTTGGTGGCTTTCCAAATATTTTCGAAAAGAAAACTTGACTTTGCCCTATTGGAGGTAGGTCTTGGGGGACGTCTCGATGCGGTAAACATCATCGAGGCAGATGTCGCAGTTATTACCTCTATTGATCTTGATCACCAGGAATGGTTAGGAAAAGACAGAGAGTCAATCGGATATGAAAAAGCTGGCATAATCAAAAAAAACAGACCAGTCGTCTATGGAGACAGCAATCCGACAAAGTCAGTTCTTGCTACCGCCGAGTCGCTAATTTCAAAAGTTTTTCTGAAAGGACGTGATTTTGATCACCAAATCAAGACTGAAGATAAATCTTTTGATTGGTCGGGGGGGGCAGATATGAATAAAAATATATCCGGTTTACCGATCCCGAATTTAGCCATCGAAAATGTTTCAATTGGTATGCAAGCATTATCTGTAGCTGGAATAGAAATCGATGTTAAAGTTCTTCGATCATCTCTACGCCGTCTTTATTTGCCTGGTCGATTTGAAAAATGCGTTGATGCTTTGACCGGAGTATCTGTGATTTTAGATGTAGCTCACAATCCCGCTGCTGCTTCGATGCTGGCAAGTAACGTTAGCAGGGAGCTGAGTATTAATCATAGGATTAAACAAATTTCTGTAGTGATTGGATTAATGGCAGATAAAGATGTAAGAGGTTTTATTGCTGAATTACGACCTTTTGTTGATAGTTGGTATGTTGCGGGATTTGATGACCCACGCGCAATGCCGGTGAAGAATTTAGCAGCTTGTCTTGATAATGAAGATAGAATAATTCTTCCAGATGATCGTACATTTCTCGAATGCTATAACCAGGCTTGTGCTGATCTTTATTCATACCAAAAGAAGGAAGCTGGAAGTGGGGGTTTAATCATTGTGACTGGTTCATTTTTGTGTGTTTCCGCTGTACAGGAATCAGTTAAGCGCAACATAAAACCATAGAAAATTGTTAGTGGTAATTACTATTCGCATCACAGTTGGAGATACCTTTGGTTTATAACAAAAAGCAGCGTATTGTTGGTACTATAGTCTTAATGGCTTTGGTCGGCGTGCTTTTCCCTGTTATTTTCGATGGGGGAGACACATTTCAAGCGGAGTTAGAGTCTAGAATTCCTCCAGAACCTCAGTTTAGTCTTTTGCCAGAGCCTAATCCGACTAGACCTGTCATTATTGCAGATACTGATGCTGGTGCAGAGGAGGGTCAATCGGAGATTTCGGAAAATGATGGTCAGATAATTTCTCAATCTGAGGAAGGCGAAGCCGATTTAGATTTAAGTCCAATGTTATCAGGTTGGAGCATCAGGCTTGGCTCATTTGCGGAAAAGCAAAATGCTACAAATTTGGTTGAACGACTTCACGGATCTGAATACAAGGCTTATACGCGAGAGTTTAATAATTCCGCTGGAGAACTTGTAAGTGTCTTTGTTGGGCCTTGGATTGATAAAAGCATTGCCGAGGACTATTTATCCGAGTTAGAGGATAAGTTTAGATTAGCCGGTGATATAGTGCGTTATGAAGTTGGTAGCTTTTGAAACTTGATTAGGCTTTGAACCATGAATTGGATAGACGCCTCAATATTAATTATCATGATGCTGTCCAGCATCTTTGGCCTTTGGAGAGGACTTGTCAGAGAAATACTTTCTTTGGTTACATGGATTTTTGCACTGTTAGTAGCTAGGAGATATAGCGATGTGCTCGCTAATTTTCTTTTTAGCTCTTTTGACAATCTAACCATGCGTTATGTTGCGGCTTTTGCTCTGATATTTATTTTTGTAATGATGCTGGGTACCTTGCTAAATTTTTTGTTATCGAAACTTCTTGTGTTCACAGGCCTCAAATTTATTGATAGATTGTTAGGTGGCGTCTTCGGTATTGCTCGTGGTGTCATTATTTCTTTTATTGGTTTATTTGCTTCTAGCTTCTTTTTTTCTCAAGCTCAGGCCTGGCAACAATCAAAATTGATTCCTTACGGGCAAAACATGATTGAAATATCGCGCGTCTTCATTCAAGATAGGTACGGCACTGCTGAGGTATCTCAGCTTAAAGCTGATATCTAGATCGGAGAGGTCTATGTGTGGTTTAGTTGGAGTTGTTACTAACGACGATGTGGGAGTCTGTCTTTATGACACTTTAACAGTGCTTCAGCATCGCGGCCAGGATGCGGCTGGGATAATGACGAGTGACAACGGAAAGCTAAATCTTCGAAAAGATAATGGCCTTGTGAAAGACGTGTTCAGAACGCGCCATATGCGCAGGCTTATCGGACAAATGGGAATAGGGCATGTGAGGTATCCCACAGCAGGTAGCTCAAGTCCTGCTCTAGCTCAACCTTTCTATGTAAATTCTCCCTATGGTTTATCTCTTGCTCACAATGGAAATCTTACAAACACTGCTGAATTGAGTAGGGACTTATTCAAGGAAGACCTTCGACATATAAATACTGATTCAGATTCTGAAGTATTGTTGAATATATTTGCGCACGAGCTTCAGCAGCAGCAACAAATTGAACCAACGCCAGATCATATATTTTCAGCTCTTACAAGGGTTTACGACCGTTGCAGGGGCGGGTTTGCAGCAATTGTTATGATTACGGGCTATGGGATTTTAGGTTTTAGAGATAAGCATGGTATTCGGCCATTAGTGTTTGGTAGTAGAGAGTCAGAACGCGGTAAGGAGTATATGATTGCGTCAGAGAGCGTCGCACTCGATTCTCAAGGATTTTCTGTGGAAAGGGACATTGCCCCAGGTGAAGCAGTTTACATAGATGTGAACAACAACCTGCATACAAAAAAGTGTACACAAGCGGGAAAGCATACTCCTTGTATTTTTGAACATGTCTATTTTGCAAGACCTGATTCGTTAATGGATAGTATTTCAGTTTATAAAGCCAGGCTGAGAATGGGTGAAAGGCTCGCAGACAAATTACTGAAGCAGAGACCAAATCATGACATAGATGTTGTTATTCCAATCCCAGATACAAGTCGTCCATCAGCACTAGAGCTTGCTAATCGTCTTGGTATCAAGTTTAGAGAGGGTTTTGTAAAAAACAGATATATAGGTAGAACCTTTATCATGCCCGGTCAGAGTATGAGGAAAAAGTCGGTTAGGCAAAAATTAAACGCAATCGAACTAGAATTTAAAGGTAAAAATGTTCTATTAGTCGATGATTCAATCGTTCGCGGAACTACCTGCAAGCAAATAATTCAGATGGCTCGAGATGCCGGTGCTAATAAAGTATATTTCGCTTCTGCTGCTCCTGGAGTTAGATTTCCAAATGTTTATGGGATCGATATGCCGGCCGCGTCTGAACTAATTGCTGCCGGGAGAACTGACGAGGAAGTACAAGAATTGATAGGAGCAGATTGGTTAATTTATCAAAACATAGAAGATTTAATTGCCTCGGCAGCTGATGGAAACCCGGAGATTGCAGATTATGAATGCTCTGTTTTTAACGGTGAGTATGTAACTGATGATGTGGATGAGATGTATCTCAAACGTTTAGAAAATCTCCGAAGCGAGGGGGCGAAGCTCGCGAGAAAGCGAGGTAATGCTAAACAACAAGATTTGGTTTCAGATATTCAAACTGAAGTTTAGTTTTGTCTAGGGAGGGTTCTATAAATTCTGTAAATGTTCGTGCGTGCTAAGATAGGCCTCTGCCTTGATTTTCTGATCTCCTTGAAGTTCGATATTGTTATTGTTTTTAACCGAACCGCCGACCCCACAGTGTTTTTTAAGGTTTGCTGCTACCTTTCTCAACTCTTTTTTGCTGAGTAATAGGCCTGAAATTACTGTTACTCCTGAGCCTTTCCTTCCTTTCCTTTCAAAGTATATGTTCAAAGCTGTTGTGGAGCTTAATTTAGATTGCTCTTTATTGCATGCGCACTTTCGAAATGGTTTTTCGCAAGTGATACAGGTATTGTCGCTGTCAGTGCTATAGACCAGTCGTGAGTTTCCGGACATTAGGTTCTGTAAAGAGGGGGTAGAGAGTATCTCTCAACTAAATTGGTTCTTTTCTTCTGTTTGCGTTTTGAATCTCTGAGATTCTTTATTTCTTTGAGTAATTCTTTATTTGGAAATATTCGCACGTTTTGAGCGCTTTTGTCTTTAAAATAGAGGGTATTTTGTAGGTTTATGATTAGTGAATGAAGACTGCTCCAGTCTGGGTTTTGCAGTATTCCCTCTATTGTGTTCAGCTTATTTTCGAGTGAGTAGTGGTTGCACCAAGTTATTAGAGCGCCTTTTATCTTGGTTAAATCTCCTTTCTTGCACGCAATGTTGAGCTGACGGAAAGCGACCCTTTCGTTGTTATACGGAGAAATTCTAGACTTATATTTGTTTTTTAAGTTCTGTAGATAGTCTGAAATCTCCTCATTGTTTGGGCGGAGCACTAATCTATAAATGCTAATTAGAACAACAATGCATATGAAAGCTATAAAATAATTTAGCCAGTAAATACCAACTTCTATAAATTCTTCTTCTTCTTGGGCGTCGATCATTTCTTGGTCTACGGTCGGAGAAGCTGCGAGTAGTTCCTCCAAGTTGCCGATGCTTTCTTGGGCTTGCTCTGAAGGTATCTCTCCTTCGATAGTCGATACTTGGATACTTTTGGCCGCAATCACGGCTTCTTTTAATTCATCACTTGAAACATCCCACCATGGTATTGCGATTTCTGGTATTTCAATGTTCCCGGCGATCACAGGCACAAGTGTTGAGCTTTCTACACGGGTTCCTACTATGCTGCCATCTACATAAGTTCTTTCTATGCTCGCAGGGTCTTGGTAAACATTTATTCCGTCGAGAGTTTCAGGGCTAAATGGGGGTAGAACTGCTCCATCGAGGCCATCTGCTGTAAGTGTTATCGTCCTTGTTATGGAATCTCCAACGCTAAGATTTTCCAAATCCGTGCTCCATTCCTCGCTAATGGAAAGATTTGTCACAGGTAACCAGTTATCGAATTCTTGAGCGTCAACAGGTCTCTCGTTTACGTTAATTGTTATACCTTCGATGAATGCGGTTACTCGCCTGGTGTTCAAATTTCTAAAAACAAAGTTGCTAGAGCCATCTGTAACTTCGCCCCTGAATAGAATGTCAGGTATCTCTAGCGGACCGCTGCGCTGAGGAAAAATCACATAACGTTTTTCATATACTCCGTACCTTACTCCTTCAATTATTTGTTCATATTGATTTGGTGACCCAATCAATTGAATGACGGTATCTTCCATTTCGAGTTCAGTAAATTGAGGGTTTCGAATGCCGTTTATTGTGTAATAGAGTTTGATGGTGAATAATAACTGCTCCTGAACATAAAGCGCTTCCTTGTTAACTTCGATTTCTAGAAACAATTCATCACTATCTTGATTTGATCTTGGACCTTCATTTACGACTGATATCACGATCGGCTCTGTTTGAAGATTATTAATTTCTATTGATGGTATGGTTAGCTCACCCTCGGTTAACGGAAACAACGTCACTATATAATCGGTCCACGATTCGACCTGACCATTGATGCTTCGGACTTGACTTGATGTTCTGGTGCCTAAAACATCAAAATCTCCGGTTAAAGGTGTTAAATCAAGCTGCATCCCTTGCCGTTGTTCATATATACGTATTGTATATGTGAGCGTTTCGCCTCTGGCGAGCTCAGCCCGGTCTACGGATACTTCAAGGTCCTGAGCATTGATCTTTATGGAACAAACTAATGTTAAAAAAACCAATGTAATGTATATTCTTGGGGGAAATTTCACCAAATTTGTCCCCCATTCTGAATGCTATTCGCGGTCCCGTTCAATTGACGCTGGCGATACTGATATCTGAATTTTCTTCTCAGTAATTCGCCTGGGTCATCTTCAATCCTCCTAAGCCACTGCTCCAGTGCTTGCTGATCCTCGAACTCTTCATTACTAGATTCACTAGGTGTATTCTGCTCACTATTAGACTCAGAGCTTTCTTGTTCCTCTGGAGCTTCATTCTGTTGTTCGTTCTGTTGCTGCTCCTCATTTCCCTCCTGACTCTCTTGGTCTTGATTTTCGCTATTCTGATTTTGCTCCTGAGATTCACTTTGAGAATTTTGTTCTGATTGGTTTTCTTGATTTTCTCCTTCTTGGTTTTCACCTTGCTCAGATTCCTGTTCTTCAAGAAGTCGCTCTACAATTTCTTTATTATAGATGGCGTCGGAGTGTTCTGGATCTCGAGAAATAGCGACATCATAAGCTGCAATTGCTTCAGGCAAATTTCCTGCTAATGCAAGAGCATTCCCACGATTATAGTGACCATCAGCCGTATCAGTGGTACTAAAAGAAGCGATTGCACTCTCATAATTTTTTGCCCGATAATTTGCAGCGCCACGCCAGCCAGACTGCTCGAAAAGTGAGGCGGCCAACTCATGGTTTTCATTAGCATAAGCCTCAGCGGCCTGTTGATCTTTTGTCTTCCATAGGTCTATCCACTCAAAAGCCATTGCGTTTTTCGAAGGGAGATGAAAATTTATGACGAACGCTAAAAAGGTGGTAAACAACCAGCCTTTTCTAAAACTTAATGCACACAAAGGAAGTACAAGTAGCAAAAGGTATGGACCAGCCTCATTCCATACATCAAATTCCTCTTCAACTTCTGTAAGTTCCTCATTATCTAAAAGGGTATTTTCCGTGAGAAGATAGGCTAGATCTGCATCGGACAATTGAATGTCATGGTACCTGCCGTTGACTCTATTGACGAGAGATTGCAGGACATTTCTATTTAGAGTTGGAACGACCATAGCTCCATTTTGGTCTGTTAGAAAGCTACCGTCACTCGTTCGAATTGGGGCGCCTTCTTCGGTACCAACTCCCATTACAAGGAGCTCATAACCAGTGTCCTGCATTTGATCTGTAATCAACTGTTCTTGATCGAAACCGCTTATTCCGTCCGTAATAAGTAGGATTCTGCCGTCAGAAGATTCAATATCATCCAGAAGGCTAATAGCCATATCGATAGCTGGTATTGGATCACTGCCAAATAAAGGCATGATATTTGGGCTGAGAGATGGGACCAGTGCGTCAATGGTTACAACATCATCCGTTAAGGGCGTTACCGTGTGTGCGTCTCCGGCATAGACAACTAGTGCGGTCTGACCCTCCTCTCTCAGGGCTAAGATGTCTCGCAACTTTCGTTTGGCTAAATCTAATCTGGAAGGATTATGGTCTGGAGCAAACATAGATAGCGATAAATCTAATACGATTACTAACGCATCTTCACGCTTTTGAACTGGCTGGGGGAGTTCTTCCCAAACTGGACCGGCCATTGATAGGGCAGAGAGAATCCATGCGAGAAGAAGCATGAGTAATGGTGTTCTCTGTGCGGCATTCTTACTTTTATCTAGTAAGAAAGGTAGGAGATTTTTGTCAATGGCTTTATCCCAAGCGGTAACATTACTGTTTACTCGCCACATAACGCCAACCAAGAGAATTGCCGGAATTGTCGCTAATAGCCACACAGGTCTCAAAAAATGGAAATCCTGCATAATGCTCGCTGGTATTAGGATTTCCATTAAATATTTCTGCTCGCTAAGGATTGTGTTTGTTTTTCAACTGAGTCGTCGGGATCTTTTCTTAAATTGATGCCAAAAAGAGCAAACCACGGAATTGATAACAGTGTCAGTATGAAACTTAGAACAATCGCGATACCTAATGGCCAGTAAAAAAGAACACGAGTTGGTCTGTATGTTTGCTCATCCTGCTCTATGGCTTCTAGGAGGTCAAGTTCTTCATAGATATCTACCAAATCATTAACATCTCTTGCCCTGAAGTAACGACCCCCTGTTGATTCAGCTATTTGAGTTAATACGGCTTCGTCTAATTCAGCTGAAGGGTTGATAGCTCGCGCACCAAAAAATGTTCGTTGGACGACCTGATCAGCACCTATGCCGATTGTGTAAATTTTTATACTCTCTTGCTGGGCGAGCTGACCCGCTTGCTCTGGAGATACTGCTCCGGCATTATTGACACCATCAGTCAGTAGAATCAAAACTCGACTATTCTCTGGCCTAGACCTAAGATGTATGACACTCAGGCCAATAGCATCACCAATCGCGGTTGCTGATTCTTCAATTATTCCGATTTCAGCTTCTTCTAATAGTTGTCCAACAGTTTCTCGATCAAATGTTAAAGGTGCTTGGATATAAGCATGTGCCGCAAATAGGATTAGTCCTAATCGATCTCCCTCGCGCCGCTCAACAAAATCACCTACTACAGCTTTCACTACATCTATTCTGGAAGCTTGACGGTTGCCGACAACCATATCTTGAGCCTCCATGCTTCCCGAAATATCCACGGAAAGCATCAAATCTCTGCCCGTAGAGGGCAGTTGAACGGGTTCGCCAAGCCACTGCGGCCTGCTTGCTGCCAACACTAATAAGAGCCATATGAGCGTACAGAAGATAAGATTTAATAGTCGGCCGCTCGTGAGATTTTCGTTTTCAGATTGCAAGCGGCTCAGTGCACTAAAAAACGGAACATACAACGCTGCTTCCTGTCTGGGCGCTCGCGACATGACTCGATAAACAAGTATTGGTAGGGGCAATATTAAAAACACCCATGGCCACGTGAATTCTAGCATCAGTTTGTTTTCTCTTGCGAAGTTGAGAGTTGTCTGTTGTTCGTAAGGTAAAGACTATTAATCCACGAATGCCCCAGCTTGTTTAGAGCTTCGGCGTCAAACTCGCATTGAGTTTGGAATCTCCCAAAACTAAGTGCCTCAGCAATTTCAGGATTTAATAAAGAAGAGTCGCCTTTTTCCTTTATAAAATCAACCCAGCCGCGTCCGCCTAGGCCCGCTACCTCGGAATGCGAGTAGTGAACCATCGCTACTCTCTTTAAGACAGAATTAACCTCATTGATGTAGCGCATCTTTGAGTCATTAACTTCGAGACTACTCGCGGCAGCGAATTTGTCATAACACTTATCAAGTTCAGCTAAAGCTGCTCTGCAAATTTTCTGGAGATGCCTTCTAGTCATAAAGGCTCTCACAAGATACGAAATTGCTAAGAGCAAAAAGAGTGCTAATATCCACCAGCCCGGGGCTGGTGGCCAATAGCTGATTTCTATAGGCAGATGGATATCTGCAAGCTGCTCTAATAACTCTTCGTTATCCATTTTCGAATTTGCTCCACAACGAGGTCATTTGTTCGCATTTTGACAAGTTGAATTTGAAGTTTATCTAACTCTTTCTGAATGCTTTCCATACGTTCAATGAAAAGGTCTCGATACCGAGCTCTGGCCCTATTATTATGGGTATTCAAAGATCCTTTCTTACTTCCATCTGTGATGCTATATATCCCCGGTGTTGGGAGAGTTTCCTCTAGCGTATCGTACACCAAACAACAGATCACATTATTGTGCCTAGATAACTGATTAAGATACTGTAAAGCTTTTTCATCCAAGGTCATAAAGTCGGATATTACGTATAGCGTACTCCCAGGCTTCGTTATTCTTCTAATCTGACCTAGAGCGTGAGCGAGGCCCGGCTGGAAGTCAGGATCATTGTTGGAGTGGTTCTCGGGATTTTTTACCTCAGTCAATCTTTGGTTATACTCGTAAATTTGATTAAGCAAGTGAAGAGCTGACCGTCGACTGCGTTTAGGTCTAACCAGATTAGCCTCACTATCAGAGAAAACTAGACCTCCCACACGATCGCCATTATCTATAGCTAACCAGCAGAAGACAGCAGCAGCTTGTGCTGCGATAACCGATTTGAAAGCGACCTTGCTTCCAAAATACATATTATGTGTTTGATCGACGGCTATAATTACCGGTCTTTCACGCTCCTCTCTGAAAACTTTCGTAAACGGGCGGTTTGTTCTCGCTGTCACCCGCCAATCTATTAGCCTTATGTCGTCGCCTGCTTGGTAAGGTCTAAATTCCTCAAAATCGATTCCTCGGCCTCTCATTTTAGATAAATGCAAACCAGAAATGCCCGCGATCGATCTGTTATGAGCGACATAGTCAAGAGTTTTGGCGGCGTGCCTTTGAATCAGCATTTGCTGAAGGGTTATCACCGCACCACTACTTTGGTAACGAGCAAAGTGAGGATCAAGGTGAGATTTTACTGGCATAACGCTAATCCGCGCCGCTACGCTGAGGGGACCCGCTCGCGAATTGTCTCCAGGACCTTATCAGGAGTGATTCCACTAGCCTCAGCTTCAAAGCTGAGGAGGATCCGGTGTCTAAGGGCATCAAACATGACTTCTTGGACGTCGTCAGGGCTCACAAAATCCCTTCCTTGAATCCAAGAAAATGCTCTAGCACACCTATCTAGAGAGATTGTGCCCCGCGGGCTTGCTCCGTATTCTAACCAAGAAGCGAGATCCTCGCCGTAAAGTTCTGGTTGTCGGGTAGCCATGATTAGTTGAATAACATATTCCTCAACCTCAGGCGCCATATGGAGCCCAAGAATTTCTTGCCTCGCCTGAAAGAGGTTCTCTTGTGCAATTATTTTAGGGGGTTCTTGAACCTTATTCTGAGCTTCATCTCGGACAAGGTGCAGGATATCCCTTTCGGCTTCAATCACTGGGTAATCGATAGTAACGTGCATTAGAAATCGATCTAACTGTGCCTCCGGAAGAGGGTACGTTCCTTCCTGTTCAATCGGATTTTGCGTGGCCATAACCAAAAATAGTGGAGGGAGTTCGAAAGATTCTCTTCCTACACTTACCTGATGCTCAGCCATGGCCTCCAGAAGAGCTGATTGAACTTTGGCAGGCGCTCTATTTATCTCATCAGCTAAAACGAGATTGTGAAAAATGGGCCCTTGTTGAAAGCGAAAAGTACCGTCTTCTGGTCGGAATACCTCCGTGCCCGTAATATCGCTCGGCAATAGATCAGGTGTAAATTGTATTCTATGAAAGTCCCCTTCAATAGCTCTTGAAAGGTCCTTAATTGCCTTAGTCTTTGCCAGTCCGGGGGCGCCTTCTACCAAGAGGTGTCCATCAGCCAACAAAGCGATCAATAAGCGGTCGAGTAAGCGCTCTTGTCCGATAATCTGCTGTGATAACCAGCTTTTGAGTTCTGTAATAATTCCGTGGTGACTCATAATTAGAATTCTCTTCTGTCAAGGTGCTCTGACCGCAAATCCAAGGATTGTAAACGTTTTATGGTCGATGTCTAGGCGCAGTTTGTATTTGAGTGTATCTTGGTTAGATTATACGTTTAACATAAGCGGTTTAGCACAGGGTTGAACTCCAAGTCTCTTTTGGGTTAAGCCAAAGGCTTGGCTGGTGCAATTCTAGTCTCAGGTACTATTGATGAAATTCGTTTACACTGACATCCTTCAATACTATGAAGAAATTAAAGTTTTTTACGACTGAAGGTTGTCATTTGTGCGAGCAGGCCGGTCTCATATTAGATGAGTTGCATGATCGGTTCATCTTTGAAATGGAGATTGTGGATATCGCTACTGAGGAAGATCTTGTACAAAAATACGGACTCAGTATTCCTGTCTTGCTGAATATTGAAAATAATGAGGCACTCTACTGGCCTTTTGATAGAGATGGTGTAGTTAATCTACTGGATTATTAACGATAAGATCTTTAATTGGCAAGTTAAAAAGGGCTATTGCATTTTGAGTTGTAATCGTAGCAATTTCCTCTGGTGTTTTCCTCGAATGCTCTGAGACTGACTTTGCGACCTCAGGTAAAAACTTAGGCTCATTTCGCCTCGATTTAGGTTTAGGTCTTATAGTTCTCGGAAGTAAATAAGGAGAATCTGTTTCAATCAACAATCTGTTCTCGGGGATGTTATGGGCTATTTTTTGAAGATCTTGTCCTCTTCGTTCATCACAAATCCATCCAGTAATGCCTATATGCATATCTAAATCTAGATATGAGTCTAGAATTTTTTTACTCGCAGTGAAGCAATGTACTACGCCCCCTACTATTCTATGACGATATTTAGTCAGCAGCGGATAGAAATCTAGGTGCGCGTCTCTTTGATGCAAGAATAGGGGGAGTTTGATCTGAGTAGCTAATTCAAGCTGTTGCTCAAAGATTTTTAGTTGCGCTTTTTTTGAGGAATAGTTTCTGTTGTAATCTAAACCAGTTTCTCCAATTGCCACAACATTCTTGAGTTCAATTAACTCTATGGCTCTCTTAAAATCAGATTCCTTTACATTGTCTGCTGTATGCGGATGGAAACCAACCGTAGAGCTGAGATAGGAAGGATTTAATTTCGTTAAATTGTTTGCTTCTCTACTGCTAGCTAAGTCGGTCCCAGTTACTATTATGTGTATTACTCCGGCGAGCTTAGCGTTGGTTAGCACCAAATCTAAGTCGTTTTTAAATGATTCGTGGGTAAGATTTGCCCCAATATCTATAAATGTCATTATTGAAAGTGCTCAAGATCTAATTGTCGGGAGAATATTAAGTAATTATATGCTACCTAGCTATTAGAGATAAGATATCTCATAATGTTCATAGTTTATATTTTTCAGACGCTTGAGAAGACAAATTGACCGATAAATTAAGCAAAAAAAATCTTAGTTGGACTGAACTCGGTTTTAACTATATCAGGACAGATTTCCGTTATAGTGCGATCTATGAAAATGGAGAGTGGAATCAAGGATCTCTTATTGAAGATGATCAAATTTTAATTCATGAGGGTGCGCCGACATTGCATTACGCTCAGCAGTGTTTTGAAGGTATGAAGGCTCTGACGACAGCTAGCGGTGATGTCTGCCTTTTTAGACCTTCCCTGAATTGGGAAAGAATGAATTCCACAGCGCCGCGTCTTTTAATGCCCGCGGTTCCCAGAGAATTATTCCTTGGTGCCATCGAGGAGACGGTTCGCGCAAATTATCCTTGGATTCCGCCTTACGGCTCCGGAGCAGCGTTGTATGTTAGGCCGATGCTCATTGGAGTTGGAGAAAATTTAGGCTTAAAACCAGCCGAGAAATATGAATTTCGAGTCTTTGTTTCTCCTGTAGGTCCTTACTATAAGGATTCTGGGATGGCGATGATAAGTCTCGCAGTCTCAGAATTTGACCGCGCCGCTCCAAACGGGACTGGGAAATACAAAGCTGGTGCTAACTACGCTGGTGGACTTTTGGCTACTTTGAATGCCCAAGGAATAGGTGCGAATGAAGCTCTATATCTAGATTCGGCTAATAATAAATTTATTGACGAGGCTGGATCAGCCAATATTGTCGTTTTCACTAAGGATGAAAAATTTATTACCCCATCTTCCGATGCTATTCTGCCGAGTATTACGCGCCGCTCTATTATGGAATTAGCAGAAATAGAATTAAATTTAATGACGGAAGAGCGACCCATTGACCTTCGCTCCGAGTTTCAAAACTTCAGTGAAATGGCTGCTTGTGGCACTGCGGCGGTATTAGCCCCTGTAGGTAAAATATGGTTTGATGAAAAGTGGCATGCAATGCCAGGTAATGAAAATAGTGATGGATCTGTTATGAAAAAACTTTATGAGTTGCTTGTAGGTATTCAGCGCGGAGAAATTGAAGATAAATATGGATGGCTCCACTCAATTAATTTAGGGCTCTAGTTGATAGAGGCGCCATATCTATTTTATTGCCTATCGTAATATATTATATTTCAGTTTTTGATGTCATTAAATTTAATTCGTTGAGCGTTAATTTCTAAAGCTTAGCTTATATGTACTCCGCAAGCCAGTCTTAGAATTTAGGTAGCTCTCAGACATAATTCAAAAATTTCTTCAGCACAAATATCAGAGAAAACTTGACCGATAGAATTGTTTCACTTATATATGTGCGCGCTTAGATATCAAGATCTACTATATTAATTGAACTAACAGAGATGATTTTTAGGTAGTTGATACGAAATGTCCAAATCTTTAGTAATTGTCGAGTCACCAGCGAAGGCTAAAACTATTAATAAGTATTTAGGGGCCGAATTCGTTGTTAAATCGAGCGTCGGGCATATTAGAGACCTGCCTACGAGTGGTAACGGAAAACCGGTTGACGCTAAGGCTAGAGCCGCCGCCGCAGCATTAACCCGAAAAATGAGTCCTGAAGAGAAAGTTATTCACAAAAAAAAGAAGGCAAAACAACAGCTTGTAGCTCGTATGGGGGTTGATCCTGAAAAGGGCTGGAAGGCGAAGTATCAAATACTTCCAGGCAAGGAAAAAGTGGTCTCCGATTTAAAGAAGGCTGCCAAAAATGCTGATCAAATCTATCTTGCAACAGATTTAGACCGTGAGGGTGAGGCCATTGCTTGGCATTTGCGAGAATCTATAGGGGGAGATCAAACTCGTTATAAAAGGGTTGTGTTTAATGAGATCACAAAACGTGCTGTTGAGGATGCTTTTTCTGAACCTGGCGAAGTTGACATGCGCTATGTTGAAGCTCAGCAAGCCAGGCGCTTTTTAGATAGAGTTGTTGGCTTTATGGTATCCCCCTTGCTCTGGGAAAAAGTGGCAAGGGGCTTGTCTGCAGGTCGGGTTCAGTCCGTCGCCGTGAGGCTTGTGGTCGAACGTGAGCAAGAAATTCGTGCATTTATTCCAGAAGAGTACTGGGAGGTATTTGCGCAACTCAAGACGACATCGAACGATTCGGTTAGATTTCAGGTTATAAAAGAGGGTGATAACAACTTCAGACCTAATAATAAAGCACTGACTGATGCAGCTCTGAAATTATTAAAAGAAAATGTGTTTGAAGTGCTAAGAAGAGACGACCGCCCAACATCTTCAAAGCCAAAGCCACCACTGATCACATCAACACTTCAACAAGCATCGAGCACTCGTCTTGGTTTTGGTGTTAAGAAAACTATGCTACTGGCTCAACGCTTGTATGAAGCTGGTTACATCACATACATGCGCACAGATTCAACCCACTTAAGTACCGAAGCACTAGAGTCTTGTAGACATTACATACACTCAAATTTTGGGAAAGACTATCTGCCGGATAATCCAAAAATATACAGCTCAAAAGAGGGTGCACAGGAAGCTCATGAAGCTATTCGACCTTCTGATGTAAATGTGTTGCCGAAAGATCTTAAAAATGTAGAGGGTGATGCAGCCAGGTTGTATCAGCTTATATGGCAATATTTTGTTGCGAGTCAGATGCCTCCAGCAAAATATCTAAGCACAAGTATAGCTGTTGGCTGCGATAAGTATGAGCTCCGTACGAAGGGTCGAATCATGCAGTTTGATGGTTACTTAAAGGTGATGCCCACTAAAGAAGAGGACGTCGTTCTTCCCGATATCAATGTTGCTGACATTCTTGTATTGGAGAGCTTAGAGCCGTTTCAGAATTTCACAAAACCACCCCCCAGATATACAGAGGCGAGCTTAGTTAAAGAACTTGAAAAGAAAGGTATTGGAAGGCCTTCTACTTACGCGGCGATCATTTCAACGATTCAGGACCGTGGTTATGTCAGGGTTGAGAACAAGCGATTTTTTGCCCTTAAAATGGGAGATATAGTTGCGGAGAGACTGCAAGAGAGCTTTAGTAACTTAATGAACTATGATTTTACCGCGAATATGGAAGAGTCGCTTGATGAAGTGGCCTCCGGTAAAAAGGATTGGAAGAGTTTGCTGGATGAATTTTATTCGGACTTTAGTCGTCAGTTGGAAGATGCACAATCCATCGATGGAGGTATGCGAAAAAATGACCCAACAGATACGTCAATAATATGTCCTAAACCGGACTGCAACAACCGACATATGCAAATCAGAACAGCTTCAACAGGCGTTTTCCTGGGGTGTTCTGGCTACGCGTTACCTCCAAAAGAACGATGCAAGAGCACCATAAACCTGACGCCGGGTGATGAAGCGATTAGAACCGATACGGCGGAAGAAGCTGAGGAGCAAGAGAATGTTCTATTACGAAAAAAGAGGCGGTGTGCAAATTGTAATACTGCAATGGATGCTTATCTAATTGATGAAAATCGCAAAATCCACGTCTGCGGAAATAATCCAGACTGTGATGGGTTTGAGGTAGAAGAGGGTGTCTTTAAGATAAGAGGCTACGAAGGGCCTGTAATCGAGTGTGATAAATGTGGGCAGGATATGCAGTTGAAAACTGGACGCTTTGGCAAATATTTTGGCTGTACTAGTGAAGAATGTCCAAATACAAGGAAGCTCTTGAGAAATGGTGAAGCTGCCCCACCTAAAATGGATCCGGTCCCAATGCCCGAGCTAGAGTGCTCAACGGTTGATGATCATTATATCCTTAGAGATGGAGCGTCAGGGCTATTTTTGGCTGCGAGTAAATTCCCGCGAAATAGAGAAACACGGGCTCCATTAGTTTCAGAATTGCTGCCCCATAAAGACGAAATTGACCCTAAATATTCCCATCTTTTTGATGCACCAACGGAAGATGATGCCGGTAACAAGACATTGATTAGATTTAGCAGGAAGACCAAAGAACAGTACGTTCAAAGTGAAGTGAATAAGAAAGCTACGGGCTGGAAGGCCTTTTATCGAAACGGTAGATGGGAAGTTACAAATCCCTGACTATTTTTTAGTTTCATGACATGGAACGGCGGATGACACCTACGGATATTCCCTCAATAGAAAAATCATCTTCTTCCAAATTAACATTAATGGGCGCGAAGTCAGGGTTTTCAGCTATGAGTTTTATTCTAGCGCTCCCTTTTTGATACTCAAAGCGCTTTACGGTGACCTCGTTGTCGATACGCGCAACTACAATATCGCCGTTGGCAGCTTGGTCAGTTTTATGAACAGCTAACAAGTCATCCTCAAATATACCAATATCTATCATACTGCTGCCTTTAACAGTTAATAGGTAGTCAGCAGAAGGAGTAAAGAAACTTGGTGGGACTTCTGAGTAACCCGCGATCGATTCTTCCGCTAGAATAGGGAATCCAGCGGCAACCTGCCCTATGATTGGTAAGCCTAGTTGTTCATTGATAGGGAGACGTATACCTCTAGATGTACCCGGTATAATCTCTATTGCTCCTTTGCGGGCCAAAGCTCTCAAATGATCTTCTGCTGCATTGGGCGATTTATATCCCATCTCATTAGCAATGTCTGACCTTGTTGGGGGAAACCCAGTTAAATTCAAGTGGTCTTTAATGTACTCAAGAATCTGCTGCTGTTTCACCGTTAAATTTTTCATAATCTCATCCAAGATTCCGATTACTGTAATTATATACAGTTATCTGCCAATAGCAAGGCAACTTTAGGGTTACTTGATAAGCTATTGAGACCTTTCATAAAATTATAATGCTAATATCTAAATATGAAGACAAATCAGATCTCAAATAGGTATCGATTATGAGCCGGCTAAAACCCTCGTATGGGGTCTTGATGTTGGATATTGAGGGGAAATCGCTCACAAAATTGGAAGAGGATTTAATTCAGAGAGACTCGGTTGGCGGACTAATCCTATTTGCCCGCAACTATGAAAGTCCGGCGCAACTTAAAGATTTAGTGGCATCAATTAGGGCTATAAATCGTGATATCTTGATAGCGGTCGACCAAGAAGGAGGGCGAGTCCAGCGCTTTGACAAGGATTTTGTAAGTCTTCCTAGCTTAGGTGATATCGGAAAAATCTATAAAAAAGAGCCAGAACTGGGTGAATCTCTGGCAAAAACATGCGCCTGGGTAATGGCTACGGAACTTATTTCGTATGACGTAGATCTGAGCTTTGCCCCAGTATTAGATCTTCAAAACATGAGAAGTGAAGTGATTGGTGATCGCTCTTTCTCTTCAGACCCTGATACAGTTATCACCTTGGCTAAATCGTATATTTCTGGACTATCAGAGGCTGGCATGAGCGCTTGTGGTAAACATTACCCTGGCCATGGGACTGTAAGAGCAGATTCTCACATCGAGCTTCCAGTTGATGACAGACCGTGGGAAGAAATAAAGGCTAATGACTATAATATATTTGCTCAACTCACAAAATTTTTAGGTGGGATAATGCCTGCCCATGTCCTTTATACCGCGGTAGATGACTCTTCTGCTGGTTTTTCTAAGGTCTGGATTAAAGATAAATTACGGGGCGAATTAAACTTTAAAGGAATAGTATTCTCTGATGACTTATCGATGACGGCTGCGCGAGCTATTCCAACTCCGATAGAGAGGGCAAAATGCGCCTTAGCGGCTGGATGCGATATGATTCTTGTATGTAACGACCAACAAGCTGCAATAGAGGTTTCAAATTGGCTTGAAGCAGAATCAATACCAAAAAGTGCTATCATTCACAACATGCGAGCAAATCCTTCGCATAAGATTCATAATATATTTGAGCAAGATTTATGGAAAAGCCGTGTTCAAACAATCCGTTCGTATTTTAAGGAATAAGTTAAGGGGGATTTTGTGAGCTGGTTATCATTAGGCCGGTTGGCCGAGCTTAGCTGGGGTCTTGAGGTTTTCGTTGTCGTAACCGCGACGCTTATCGTTAGGTACTTGGCGATGCGTTTACTGAAAGTGCTCAGCCGGCATCTTCAAAAAACTCAAAACGTATGGGATGACGCGCTTCTTGAGGCCGCCCGTAGACCGTTAAGTTACTTCATACTCATCTTTGGTGTTGCCTGGATTATCGAAATCAGTGATGGCTATTTTCAAACTGAGCTCTTTTCTCCTGAAAATTTGGATTTGGCTCGACAGCTCGCTTTTATAACCTTAATAGCGGTCTTTCTGATTAGGTTCATCTCATTAGCTGAAGCCCGAGTACTCATAAAAATAAAAAATGATAAGTCTTCTGAACAAACGAGTCTTGACCCAACGACACTCCTTGCGCTTGCAAAACTACTTAGACTTTCGATTGTAATCTCTGCAGTACTTGTTGCACTCCCCACTGTCGGTATTGAGATTACCGCGCTTCTCGCCTTCGGTGGTGTAGGTGGTCTGGCAGTTGGTTTTGCGGCACAAGATCTCTTATCAAATTTCTTCGGTGGGCTTATGATTTATCTCGATAGGCCATTTACCATAGGAGATTGGATTCGATCACCAGACAGAGAAATCGAAGGAACCGTGGAAAGTATTGGCTGGAGATTGACTGTTGTCAGGACTTTTGACAAGCGACCACTTTACATACCCAATTCTGTTTTCACAACATTAACGGTTGAGAACCCCTCTCGAATGAGTAATCGGAGAATCAAGGAAACAATAGGTATTCGGTATCAGGATGCTAACAAGATGGGTGATATCGTTGCCGAAGTGAAATCAATGTTAGAACAGCATGATGAGATAGATACTAGTCAAACACTAATGGTAAATTTTAATGCTTACTCGTCATCTTCGCTAGACTTTTTTATATACACCTTTACTAAAACTACTAACTGGATTCGCTATCATGAAATAAAACAAGATGTAATGCTTAGAATTATCCAGATTGTTCATTCTCATGAGGCTGACTTCGCATTTCCTACTACAACAGTTGATGGTATCGAAAATTTGATTAGTCGAGCTGGCAATTGATCTTGAGTTTTAGTTAATGATGTTGGTGTTAAATTTGTTAGTTAAATGCCTGAGAGAGTTTATATTGTAATCAATCTAGTGATTGAAGTTAAAAGAAGGGCTGCCTTCGTTTTCCTGTTTTCTAATTTTTTAAATGCTTCGCAGTATTTTTCCAACTGAGGTGTATGAGTTAATTTTTGAAATTCTATGAACGCTTCCATCGACTCGTTTCTGGGCGTGCCGGTCTTATAATCAATTATCCAGCGGACATCATTTTTATCAACAAGGGTTCTATCAATTATGTATGAATTTATTCTACCATTCTTAGACCATGAAATTTGAAATTCACTTTGACTAGAGCTATTCGATTCATCAAAAATCCAATCTAGTTCGTTTTTAGTTATACACTTTTCTATCGTCTCGTATATAAATTGAACCGATTGATCTAAGAGGTTTTTATTGGTAGAGAGATGCTTGATTCGATTTTTCCAGAAAATTTTCCTATGAGAGAGGCTGTTCAAAAATTCAGCTTTATCTTTCTCGATCGCATAGTCTTCAAGTACTTCATGAATTAGCTCTCCAATTTTTGCATCGAATATAGTCTCAGAGGAATATGTCTTAGTTTCCGGTAATTTAAGAGTATTATCTTCGACTTGAGACTTGCTTATTAAATACCCGTTTTCATCTTCATTCAAATAGGATAAATCTTTGAAACGACGGAGTGGCGTAGGAACTGGAAAATCATTAGAGTCCCATGTCTCTGTTAGATTGCCGTTAGCACGTAATTCTTCGATTGGTAAAATTTGGAGTATTTTAGACTCGCGTTGAATTTCACTCCAGACTCGCGCAAGAAGGCTATTTGCAGGAATACTTAACTCCTCATCGGTCGTTAGCGCCGCTGTTGCCAGCAGTTTTACTGTTGATTTTGCCCGTGTTATCGCAATGTACAGGAGTCGCGTATCCTCGAGTAGAACTTTAAGCTTTTTTTCATGCTTGATTAATTTATAAACATCATGCTCTTCACTATCATCTGAATTAATTGGCGAGATCAATAATTTCGGTCGACCTGCTTCGTTTAATCGTTCATGCCAAAGAAGAATGGACTTATCTTCACTTTTTAACGCATCCGCTAGTCCAGGGATTATTATATGATCAAATTCAAGTCCTTTTGCTTTATGAATTGTTAGTACTTGTATTGGTAACTGATTGTTATTGCTTTGTTGTGATGCTGTAAAAGTGATCAGAGAATTTCGAACTTTTTCTTGAAAAAAGTTAAAGTCGTCGATGCCTCCAGATGAGCTATATTTTCCTAAAATTTCAAAATATTGAGTGACACTTACTCGTTCTTTATTGTTTTGAATAATGGAATCTCCATTAAACAACTTCCATGTGCTTTGAATTAAATCTGTTAATGGAATTTGATATCGATAACTCATGGCTTTAAGAGCACTCGGTACAAACATTTCTAGGCGTATTCGTCCGTCTTTGGTCAAGCCTTCTATGGATTCTAGTTTGTTTAAGCTTTCCCATATCGATTGCTCTTTCGATGCTTGCGCTATAGTGTGCAAATCCGCAATCGTGAGTCCTACCCAGGGTGCTCGCAGCAGAGTAAGCCAAGAAAATCTATCATGGGGATTTAGTAATGCTCTTGTGAGGTTTATCAAATCCTCAACAATCTGTATTTCTCCCATATTGTCAATTTCATTCGATTCCCAACTTATTTCATTCTTATCCAGCTCTGGAATAATGGAATTCAAGTGTCTTCGGTTCCGAACGAGTATGGCTATGCTTTCAGTCGGTGATCTTTTTCTAAGATTTTTAATACTCTTGATGACCATTAAAGCTTCAGCATTTTTCGCGTCCGATCTGTTATTTTTGTCATAGGTAATAATCTGAGTGGTTATTGTTTCCTGTGAAATTGAAGGCTTAATCGGAATGGCGGGAGAAAAGGGTACTGCACCGATAGACAGATTGGGTGCAGAAGGAAATGCAGAAATAAAGTGTTTATTTACCCAGTCTATCAAATCCGAGCTTGAGCGAAAGTTTACCTTCAACTGCAAAGGCTCTAAGTTTAAGTTAGGAAGCCCTCTTTGCGCGATATCGAGGAAAATACCAACATCGGCGTTGCGAAAACTGTAGCAAGACTGCATGGGGTCTCCCACTAAAAACAGAGACCGTTGATCTTCTGACGTCCAACCTGCTATTAGTGTCTTTAAGATTTCAAGTTGTAGTCGAGATGTGTCTTGAAACTCATCAACGAGGATGTGTTTAATTTTATGATCTAATGCCAATGTGAGATCTGTTGGAGCGTCCTCACTACCGATCGCTTGTCTCGCAGCCAAACTGACTTCTGTATAGTCTACGACCCCATTATTACGAAAAGAAACTATTAGCTCGGAGCTTAGCCTGAGGAGTAAGTTAGTCAATGAATTCAAAACTTTCCATTGTTGCGAATCAGGCAACGAGGTTGGCAGGGTTTTTACACTATTCAAAAGGTGATTAATTTCTTGTTTGCAGCTCATTCGCTCTATTAGAATTTTTAGATCTTTCTTTTGCTTGTCTCCACTTAGAAAGCCTTTATCTTTTCCGATAGTTTTGCGCCAAGCACCTGTTTTTGTGAGTAATAAACTAATAATCCATTGCCAGTAGGGGATATTATCGATTGATGTCTCAGGGAGTTGATGTATCTCTTTAATGCTAGGATTAAACCCTTCTCTTGCTGTGGTTGAATGCTTTACGAGCGGCTCTAATTCTTGGTAAAAAGGCAAGAGTCCATTTTTAAGTTTTGTAAGCGATTCATGAACTAATTCTATAATGCAATTGTCCAGATATTGCCTAGTGGTGTGGTTAGAGTTAATTTCAAAAATATACGGCAGCCATTGCTCTCGTTTATATAATAAGCCGATCAATAGTTTTTGGAGCTTTGTTGTATCATTGTCAAGATGCAGGAGTATATTTTCTATATCAGTGCTAACTGGTTCCTCATTCTCTAGACTAGATAATGTATTAAACACGGCCTCTTTAAAGACTAACTCCGGATCCTGTACGATTTGTGGACTACTCCCTGATCTACTTAAAATAGGTAGCTGGTTGGAGAGATAAAGACAAAAACTATCAATCGTCTGAATTCGAAGGCGAGTTGGGTTTTTGATTATCTCCCAGCCCATCTCAGTGTCTCTTTCGAGCACTTTTTTTGCATAAATTAATCGATGTCTTTCTGGTGTTATTTCTCCACTGTCGTTGGGTAATTCATTTTTGTCCGCGGATATAAGTGCATCTATGATTCGCCCACGCATCTCGCTTGCGGCCTTGCGTGTAAAAGTGATAGACAGAACTTGCTCTGGTTTATTCACAAATAGCAATAGTTTTAGGAACCTGAGTATAAGTAATTCAGTTTTTCCGGAACCGGCTGGTGCCTGAACGATAAACGAGCGATTAATGTCTAATGCTTCTTGTCGAGCTTTTTGGTCTTTTAATGGAATATTCATGAACCTTTACTTGTTGAAGTATCTTTATAAAGTGACATAAGTTCATGTTTTCGGCATAGCGCTTGCAAGCCACAGGTCTTGCAGGTCTCAGACTCATTTATCGGGTTAACATCACACTTGCCGTTGTTAATGTCTGTAGATAACTCGAACACTTTTTCTTCCCATTGCTCTGTTAGTTCGTCCCATGAAGCAATCCCAAGCTTTGCAGACTTAACAGCTTTAATTCCAGTCTTAATGGACTCTTCTGAGCTAACACCATAATAGGTAGATCGTGTTTCTCTATTAATACTAGCGATTAAAACAGCGCTTATCGATTTAGCGTCGTTATTGTTATAAATAGTATAGTAGAGGGGTAGTTGCATGTCTGAAGGTCTTTCTTTAATCCAATCACGGGGAGAGGGCGCATATTTTCCCGATTTATAATCGATCAGAATTAAGTTGTTACTTGGAGTTTTGTCAATTCGGTCTATTCTGATGTTGAATGTTACGTTACCAAATGTGGCTGATAATTTTTTTTCTAAAGAAATAATCTCAAAAGGCGTCTGATTCTTTTCTTCATTCATAAAATTTTCGAGGAGCTTGGTAATTCGTTTAAACTCTATTTTGAGAATTTTTGGTGTTGCGAGATCTTTATGCTTCGACAAGAGGTAGTTAATTGATCGCTGCGCGGCGCTTTCAATAAGAGATTCTAAATCTAACTCAGAGAGTGAGAGCAATACCTCCTTGGATGGAATTTCAGTAAATAAAAATTCTAATGCGATGTGAAGGGCAGTGCCCTTAGTCATTTTACTTATACCAATAGTTGGTGCAGGGTCAGGTATAGCTCCTAGTCGATTTATTGCAAATGATTTAAAAGGACATCGTGATTGGTCACTTAGCAGTTCCGAACCACCAGATATTTTTCCTGTTTCGCTTATGGCGAGACTCTCATTGAATATCGTTTCAAATTCAATGGAAGGTCGCTGCCTCGGATTTTCTTTTAGTATCGATTGGCTATCATCAGAGGTAGAAAAGTTGAATTCCTCTAATATACGGCTCGGTTCATAGCGCTGTTTTTCATCAGATCTATGAAAGCTTGCAATAAGTTCAATTTTAGTTGAGCCGATAATTTTACTAAGCTGCGTTCTCGCGTTTCTTAATTCTGTTTCACTGTTAGAGAATGGCATACCTACACTTTCTTGTAGTGAATATTGAATAAAGGGGGAAGGATTCGCTGGTTTCGGAAAGTCGCTGTCATTCATACCAAGCAGCCAAGAATAGTCATAATCTAAACTAACTGCTTCATTAATTGAAAAGAAAGAGAGAGATAGAAAACCATTGAAGTTTGATTTCTGTTGGATTGACTTTGCTAGTTTTTCAAGGATTTTTAAGGCAGATTCAAAATCGAGTTTGGGTAAAATGTCAGAGCAATATCTAAATTTTTGTAATAGTGTGTCCCATTGATTTAATGTGCGGATCGGCAGTTTCTGCCCACTATTTTTATTTGGCCAGCCACCATACTGAAGTAATTCCTCAAAGAGTTCAGCCCATATGATAACGGAATTTTTCTCTCGCATATTTCTTAATCTAGTTCGAAAATGTATAAGCTTTAGTGAGAAAACTTCAGACGAAAAATTGGTCTTCTCATTATCTAGAAAATTTAAGAACTCTCGATCGCTTATAGTGCTTATTGGGAGTTTTCGTAAGGAACTACACAGTGCCATGCATTCCTGTCGGGTAGAATCATTTCTGTCTTCTTCAAGTGTAACAAAGGGTGATTGCAGAAGCCTTACTATGTCGTTTATGGAATGTTCTGCCTTACATAATTTAAGTATTAGAAAAGCGTCGTATATTGAGGCGGAGTCAAATAGTGTCAACCCAGCACTTGCTGAGTTGACTAAGGGTCTTATCGATAAATCCTCATATAGATTGTCTGCTCTTATCTCATTCGCAAGCGCTTTTTCAAATTTTTCTTTATATAAATTTTTGTCGGGCGCTAGAATGCCGATATGTGCATGGGGAAATTTTTGGGAAATCCCTTTGACCCATTTGGCGCATAGCACTACCTCTTGGTTTATATCTTTAGTTTCGATTAGAGTTTGATTTTCTTCTTCGATGCTATTAATAACTTCAAAAGTTGATATATCAACGGTTTGAGGTAAGACATCGAAGAATTTTTTATACAAAGGCGGACTTTCGTGAAAATTTACTAGGACTGTGCGTTCGGGAAGATGATTAATTTTTCTTGAGCTAATAAGCTTGATCAGAGATATGGTTGCATCAACGAGAGTTATAATTCCTTTCTCGTCACAATGTTCTTGAAATTTTTGTCTCCAATTAGAGAAAATTATGGTGTCCTTTTTCATGAAATTGGAACCCGACTTTTCGAGCTCAGATTCATCTAAAATCCATTGTTGTGCTAAGTGGTAGCTATGTGACACGGCTTTAGAGGTTTCGCTGCTATTCAGGAGAGGTATTGACTCCAAAGATACTTCGATAATCGTTTCCCATAGGATTAATTCCTCTTCTGGAGATATAATCCTTGAGCGACTGCATTGAGATGTTCCGGTTCGAGAATTTAATTCCCAGAGTTTCTGTATAAAGATGTCTACAGGGAATATTTTGGGAGTAGGTTTTGGGGTCTGATCACTATCGTTGAGATACTGAAAGAGAATGGCGTCTCTGGATCGTAAGTTCGGAACGAGGATAGTATCACCATCTTCAAGATATCCTTTTAGCCCATTAATATTTAATCTTCTTACAATCATTGAGGTCTAATGTATTCTTGCTTCATTTTTGAATCCACTCAGAGAATTCTTTGCGTGTTCCTTCAAATATAATTCGGTCCTCTTTTTTCCTAAGCTGATATTCATACATCGGATCATAATATTTTTGGATTAGGATTTGGATCCACTCTCTATGTATTTCTTTGAAGGTATCACTGATTTCATAATTAGAAGCTTGATGCATTTTTGCCTTAATCGCTTCATAATTTTGGTCGCCTAATCGTTTTCTTATTTTACCTAAGCTACTTAGAAGGTAGCGTGAAAAAATGTTGGCATTGTTTTCTTCGGAACGAGAAGCATATTCCTTATAATTAGAAATAATATAATCGTTTAATATAATTTCGATTCGTTCCTCGAGTTTTGAATTTATTAATACGATCGGAGAAGTTCGCATAAAATCATAAAGAGGCAATGGGATATTTAAGGATCCAATCATACGACTCTCGTCCTCCATAAAAAATTTAGTCTGTTCTGCCAAACCGTTCAAGATATATTGATAAGCTATCTTGTTTTCAAATGAGGCCTGAGAAGGCTGCGGCTCTATTCTGTTTCCGAATGCTGATCCTCGATGATTTGCTAGGCCTTCTAAGTCGATCGCATGAGGTAAACCATTTATTATCTGTGTTTTTGCCGTGCCTGTTTTTCCTCCTATTATGAGTAAATTTGGAGTTGCTGGTATTTTCTCCAAGGCGTCGATAGCGAAAAGACGAAGTGCCTTATAACCACCACTTATTCGCGGTACCTCAATACCTTTTTCTTCATATAGCCAATTCTGGACTATCTGAGATCGAAGACCTCCTCTGTGACAGCAAATCGTGGGATTTTCATGATTTTCACAAAAGTTTGCCCACTCGAAAAGTCTGGATTTTTTTGTGTTGCCTGAAATTAGTCTCTGCCCAAGGTATATTGCTTCATCTTTGCCGTATTTTCGGTAAGTTTTTCCCACAGCTTCTCGTTGGCCATCGTTGAGGAGAGGTAAGTTAACAGATCCAGGGATTGAGCCTTGCTCGAACTCTATTGGTGCTCTGACGTCGAGAAAAGATGCCTGGTTTTTGATTAGGCTTACAAAACTGGCGGAACCAATGGTTTTGGACATCTCTGAGGAGTTTAGTTAAATAAAGTTTGTCGATTTTAAAATCATTATGTAACAAAAAACATATACAAAGCTAATATAAAAAGGTTAGATGAAATCCTTTCGGATGGTATGATGAAATAAAACTACCGAAGCTTCAACTTCTGACTTATTTTTATAGCAATCTACATCGAAGCGAATAGCGTATCGAAATGAAACCAGCACCGACTCATTTGTGGAATCCGTCATTCTGCGGCGAAATGGATTTAGTTATTCGAAAAGATGGGGTTTGGGTGCATGAGGGGAGCCCTATTAGAAGAAAAGAGCTTACTAATCTTTTTGCATCTATTTTATGTATTAAAGATGACGGCCATTATTATCTGATTTCACCCCAAGAGAAAATCAAGGTTAAGGTCGATCAGTACCCTTTTCTTGTCACGGAAATGAAAGTTATTGGGTATAGCCAGAAACAAACTATTTTTTTTACGACAAACGTTGGAGAACAATTCGAGGTTAAAGAACATAATCCGATAACGATTGAGCTTGATAAACCCGAATGTGTGCCCTTTGTGCATATCAGAAACGGCTTGAAAGCTGGAATATGCCGAAGTGTTTATTACCGCTTGGCAGATTTAATCGTCTTAAAAGAAGAGGAATTCGGTGTCTGGAGTGCGGGATCGTTTCAAACTATACGTCAGTCATGATTTTTTGTTATTTATCGGGCCATGAACAATCCATCGCGATTGACGAAATGGTTGTTACGGGGCATCATTAGCCGCCTTTTTTGGCATTCGAAAATCGATACGCGTGACACATTATTAACTGAGTGAACTTGGTAGGCACATGAAAATTCTAGTTGGAATCAAACGAGTTGTAGACGCAAATGTAAAAGTTCGTCCTAAGGCGGATGGATCGGGAATGGAACTCATGAATGCGAAGATGGCCATGAATCCATTCTGTGAAATAGCAGTCGAGGAGGCAATTCGGATAAAGGAGTCTGGAGAGAATGTTGAAGTAATTGCTGTCTCTATAGGCTCTAGTGTTTGTCAGGAGCAGATTCGAACTGCACTAGCACTTGGAGCAGATCGCGGAATATTAGTCGAAACAGAAAATGTGGTTGAGCCTTTATCGGTGGCTAAGGTTTTGAGGCAGATAGTACTCAAAGAGCAGATCGACCTAGTCATACTGGGAAAGTTGTCTATCGATTCAGATAATAACCAGGTGGGCCAGATGTTAGCGGCTTTGCTAGATTACCCGCAAGGAACATTTGCTTGTAAAGCAGGACTGTCTGGTGATGATATTGAAGTTAGCAGAGAAATCGATGGAGGAGAACAAACAGTCCGCCTGAAGCTACCTGCAATAGTAACAACCGACTTGAGGTTGAACGAGCCTCGGTATGCGTCACTACCGAATATTATGAAGGCAAAAAAGAAAGAAATAGACTTTATAACTCCTGAGGAGTTGAATGTAGAAATAGAGTCAAAGTTGAAGGTCGTAAATGTATCTCCTCCTGAGGAGAGATTAGCTGGGGTTAAAGTTGAGTCAGTAGCTGAATTGGTAGACAAACTGCGTAACGAAGCAAAAGTAATTTAAAGGTTTTAATAATGACTACATTAGTAATAGCAGAGCATGACAATAGCGCTCTGAAGGCTGGTACTTTAAATGCCATAAGCGCTGGCTTAAAAATTGATAATACTGTAGATATTCTGGTTTGTGGAAAAGAAATCGGTTCTGTAGCCGAGACTGTATCTTTGATTAAGGGAGTATCGAAGGTGATTAGCGTTGATAACGCCATGTACGAACATCAATTAGCAGAAGCTGTCGCGCCATTGGTTGCAGATATAGGGAAGAACTATAGTCATATTCTAACAGCAGCGTCCACTACCGGTAAGAATTTATTACCAAGAGCTGCAGCTTTACTGGATGTGGCGCAGATTTCAGACATTATTTCTGTAGAGTCCGAGAACCAATTTAAAAGACCTATTTATGCAGGTAATGCTATAGCAACTGTTGAATCAGAGGATTCAATAAAGATCATAACGGTCCGCACTACTGCGTTCCCCGAAGCAGAAATGTGTCAGGAGCAAGCGCCTATAGAAAATATTGATATGGCATATCCGCAGGAACTATCTACTTTTGTAGATGAAAGACTATCTGTGTCTGAGCGTCCGGAGTTAACATCAGCGAGTATAATAATTTCTGGGGGAAGGGGAATGCAGAATGGCGAAAATTTTGAGCTTTTAGAAAAAGTAGCAGACAAGCTAAATGCGGCAGTAGGTGCATCTCGGGCTGCCGTAGATGCCGGTTTTGTGCCAAATGACTATCAAGTGGGCCAAACAGGAAAGATAGTAGCCCCAGATTTATACATTGCAGTCGGAATTTCCGGTGCTATTCAGCATCTTGCTGGAATGAAGGACAGCAAATTTATCGTTGCGATTAACAAAGACGAAGAAGCTCCGATTTTTCAAGTTGCCGATTACGGATTGGTCGGAGATTTGTTCGCTATACTACCGGAGTTAGAAGACGCCTTATAAGCCCTACAAGGCGTCTTAAGGGGTTATCTCGACTCTTCTTTTAGTCGTCTTCGTACCTCTCTGGGATCATTCGGAGCTCTTCCGATCGTTCCAGCGCCTTTGTTTGTCGGCGAAGAAACTTTCCGAGTAGGGTCGGTTTCTAAAGAGGGCGACTCCTCCAACGGGGGTTGATTCGCTTTTTCTTCTGCTTGTATCGACTCTATAACTGTGGCATCAGTTTTACGGTGGGTTTGCTTACCGGCGGCCGTAGATACCGTTTGAGATCTGTTTTCAGATACTGTAGGGATAACGCTCGGCTCCCGACGTTCATAATTACTCGAAGGGGACTCTACAGGATTTGTCTCAGTAATTTGAGTCGAAAATTCTATATGATCACTCACAGTATTTTCAGTATTAGTCTCTTCTGTGGGAGATCTAACCTGAGTGGTCTCTTGCAACTCTATTTCGCGCTGAGCCTCATTTGCATTTTCCATATTGTCTTTGTTAATAATATCTTTTTCATTTTCTCTGTGATTTTTTTCATCTATACGATTATCTTGACTTCTGATGTCACTGTTTATTTCGTTGTTTTTTTCAATTTTGCTTATGTCTTTAGGTGTATCTAAGTGAACCTCTTCATCGTTTGATCTTTTGTTTGTCTCTGCAGTTTTCGGAACCTCACTTCTTGGGCCTCTCCGTCGTTGGTTGGTATTCTTTGCGCGTCTTGAAGCAGGTCTGCGCTGACTTTTTTCTGAGCTTTCATTTGTTCTATCAGTTGTCTTGTTCCTTTTGTTTCTGTGGTTATTTTGCTCCTTATTCTGGCTAGACAGTGTTTTTTTATTTTGGCTATTACTTCTATTCTGATGATCTTTTAATTCTTTGTTGTCATGCCGTTCGCCGCGATTTTGATTAGCAGATCTTTGATTTCTATTTGGTTTTGCACCCGCTCTATTTTGATTACGATTGTTAGTTCTCCGACGGTTCTTATGAGTATTTTTCTTTTTGTTTGTAGAGCTGCCGAATATGGCTGACCAAATTCTTGAAAAGATATTTGGCTTGCGAGGAGAAGGCCTTTGGGGTTGAGTATTTCTAACAGTCGCTCTTTGCACAGTGGCCTGTTCTACTTCTTTCTTAATATTGGGGTTTTCTATTGGTTCATTTACTACTTCTACTTCATAAGATTCGGAGTTTTGATTTATTCCGGTAATTTCATAGTGAGGAGTTTCGATAGACGGATCTGGCGTTATAAGAATTCTAGTATTACTTTGCTCTTCAATTTCGGAAATCGCTTTTCTTTTTTCGTTAAGTAAATATGAAGAGACCACCAATGGGACCGTAGCTCTTAACTCCTGACTTTTGTTCTTATTTGCTTCTTCTTGAAGGATCCTGAGAATAGAGAGTGATAAAGATTCCACGTCCCTAATGGTCCCTTGACCTAGGCATCTCGGACAGACAATCCCACTGGTCTCGCGAAGTGAAGGGCGTAATCTTTGTCTAGACATCTCAAGCAATCCAAACCGTGAAATTTTTCCGATCTGAACTCGTGCCCTATCACTCTCTAATGCATTGCGAATTCGATTTTCAACTTCTCTTTGGTTTCTATTAGACATCATGTCTATGAAATCAATAACAACGAGCCCTCCCATATCTCTAAGTCTAAGTTGCCGAGCTATCTCCTCCGCTGCCTCAAGATTAGTATTCAGCGCTGTTTCTTCGATATCTGACCCTCGTGTTGCACGGGAAGAGTTGATATCTATGGAAATTAGTGCCTCTGTAGGGTCAATCACTATCGAGCCGCCTGAAGGCAGTTTGACTTCACGCTCAAATGCACTTTCAATCTGACTTTCGATCTGATAACGATTAAATAATGGAAGTTTTTCGGTGTAGAGTTTTATGCGATTTTCATACTGTGGCATTACCTGTTTAATGAAACTAATTGCCTCTTGATATGATTCCTCTGTGTCAAATAGGACTTCTCCAATATCCTTTCTTAAATAGTCTCTAATAGTTCTGATAATGACATTACTTTCTTGAAATATAAGGAAAGGGGCCTTCCTTTGAGCGGAAGCTTCCTCTATCGAGCCCCAAAGAGCCAAAAGATAGTCCAAGTCCCACTGTAATTCATCTCGTTGTTTACCAACCCCTGCCGTCCTAACAATAAGTCCCATACCATCGGGTATTTCAAGGCCTCTCAATGCTTCACGAATATCTGTGCGGTCATCACCTTCTATGCGACGTGATATCCCTCCTGCCTTTGGGTTGTTGGGCATGAGAACTAGATAGCGCCCAGCAATGCTAATGAAGGTGGTAAGTGCGGCTCCTTTGTTTCCTCTCTCTTCTTTTTCGACCTGAACGATTAATTCGGTGCCTTCAGGAATTTGGTCTTTGATTGAAGAGTCACCATTTGTGTTTTTGGAGAAATATTGTTTAGAAATTTCTTTGAGTGGAAGAAACCCATGTCTTTCGGAACCAAAATTGACGAAGGCGGCCTCTAAGCTAGGTTCGACTCGCGTAACTTTACCTTTATAAATATTTGCTTTTTTCTGAATCCTGGTTCGATTTTCAATATCCAGATCATAAAGCTTTTGACCGTCCACGAGCGCTACGCGCAACTCCTCATCTTGAGTCGCATTAATCAACATTCTTTTCATATTTGCCACTTTTCCATATTCTTAGTTATAGAATAGAGAGAAAGCATCGGAGGGAATTTTGAGGCTAGACCAAACTAACGACTGGCTTCTTACAAGTGCATTAACACGTATCTAGTGATACTCACTGAAGCATTGAACTGAATTGCTACCACGAAAACATGAAAAATAATGTATATCAACTACTTACAGCTGATTCTATCGTTCTCGTTACTTAAATAAATCCATGTTTCAAAAAACTATTGTCGTTTCGTCCGCTTCTGGAACTTTTTATCCAGTAAGCCGGTTTGTATCTGAATTCCTAATTTTGCTTTACTCTCAATCTTTAATTTTGAGATATCATATTTATCCACGATAATTAGCGTGAATAGTTAGTAAGTTAATCTATAGTCTGACCGTA
Source organism: uncultured Pseudohongiella sp. (assembly GCA_902591495.1). Taxonomy (GTDB): domain Bacteria; phylum Pseudomonadota; class Gammaproteobacteria; order Pseudomonadales; family Pseudohongiellaceae; genus UBA9145. The sequence goes on along the minus strand of CACJAW010000011.1, from coordinate 11,513 downwards.
ACTGCCGACCGCTGCTATCTTAGTACAAGAAGTCTTACGAGGCCTTTTTTGACTTTGTTTGATCGCTACTTAAGCATCACTTGCTTTAAAGTAATCTACAAACAAACAGGTTTTGTACCTGACGATCTCACCTATTGGTAACCTTTTTAGTCCTAGACGCCGATCTTGACACCTAGAATATGAGGACTATATCAGGACGAGAGAGATAGGACAATAAAAAATTTCATTAATTTTTACAATAAAATTCATAAAAAACAGTGTCTTGCTGGCAAATTTAGCATTTATGCTTTAAAAATGACATGAAGAATGCGGTAAGTTCGTTCTTGCTTATGTTTTTATCCTAGCGGTAGAATCCGTTGGAGTGCCTTTGCTCAAACACAGACACTTATTATTTAGGCAAAGATCAAGAGTTTTGAATGGTACAAATACTAGTTTTGTATCTAGGACGTAAGTGTTCCTGCACAAAACACAAATTTAGCTCTAAGTAAGGCAAAAAGCTTAAAATTTAAAATCAAATTAGAGGTTTAGATACGAAATTCATGAAAGTTTATTCCTACTACCGAACGTCGGTACTTGAGACTCTGGTCGCAGATGGTGAAACTGAATTAGTTTTGGATGCGGAATTATTGGCGATACAGACTTATTGTCTTCAACGAGATTGGTATTTGTTTGAAAGATTTCAGGATCTTGGTATTGAATGGGATATTAATTTAAAAAATAGAACCAATGGTGCTCGGCTGCTCAATCTTGTATCAAGTGGGGACATAATTATATGTAGTCGTTTAGAGCGATTGGTAAGCAGTAGCGTTGAGGCTAGGGAGCTTGTAGATGTTCTTCGAGATCGCAAGGTTCAATTGCACATTGTAGAATTAGGAGGCGACATAACGAATAAAACTTTTATGTTAGAGTTTTCTATCGCAGCTGAATTATTCTCAAAACTCGACCGAAGGAAATCTGCAGAAAGAATAAAAAGCGTAAAACACAAGCAAAAAAGTAAAGGGCGATATTTAGGTGGAAGTAGACCTTTTGGTTATATGATTCATGAAAATGGAAAGTTGATTGAAAACCCAATTGAGCAACGCTTGCTAAAAAAAATTCTTGATCTAAAAAAAGCAGGTAAATCTCTTCGATCGATTTCAGATGAGGTTTCTACTCCTTTAGCTCCAGTCAGTTTTAAAACAGTCCAAAGACTTTTGCATAGACATGCAGACCGACTATGATTTTTCGTTAGGATCAAAAATCTAGCGAAACATATTTTTCTCTGAACAAGGAGAATAAAAAAATTCATGCGCCGGCCACTATCTTTCTTTATAGGGTTAAGGTTTTCTTTAGCAAAAAAACATAATCTATTGTTGTCTTTCGTTTCACTTGCCTCAATGCTCGGTGTTAGCTTCGGGGTTTTGGTCTTAATTGTTGCCACTTCTGTAATTAATGGTTCTATCAACGTGATGAGGTTAGAGGCACTTAAGTCTGTTCCGCATGCAGTCATCCAAGGAATCTTTCCTTTAGAAAATTGGAATCAAAGTATAAATCAAATATTAGATTTGGAAGGCGTTAACGCAGTAGCTCCCTTTGTTGAGGGTGAGGCGGTAGTCAGAAATCAAGGTAATTTAGAATTTATAAAAATCCGAGGTGTGCTCCCAGAGAGAGAGCAGACCGTAATAAGTAATCCAAGTCAGAAATATTTAGAAGTGTTACATGACCTCAAAAATACCGAGCAAGGAATTATTTTAGGCACTCAGTTGGCCGCTTCTCTTGATATTTTTAATGCTAAATCAATAAATGCGGTATCACTCGAGAGTTTACTTCAGCGATCTTCAATGGATATAGAGGGTTTCAAAGTTGTTGGATTTGCTGACTTTGGTCTCTATGGTAACTCCAATCTAGCTCTCATAAATATGAAGGATGCTCAAAGTTTCTTTGAGGGAGAACCGGACGGTAGCGTTAAATTGCGATTAAGTGTAGACGATATTAACAACGCCAAACTGATTGGAGAGCAGGTCGAAAATATTTATCCAATGGTGGATGTGGTTAGCTGGGATGAAGCGCAATCTAGTCTATTTACAGCATTGAATTTAGAAAAAATTTTAACGAGCATTATGTTAGTCATGATTATTGTGATTGGAGCTGTAAATATCATTTCGACTCTAGTGATGGTTGTTTCAAATAAAAGCTCTGACATAGCAATTCTGAGAACGCTTGGTGCAACGAAGTCTACGATTATGAAAATTTTTGTGGTTCAAGGCATGATATCTGGAATACTTGGCACTTTATTGGGTGTTTCTCTTGGAACTTTTTTTGCCTTATATGCGCCTTCAATAAGTCAGATTGGTGAAAATATAGTTAATCAATTCGTGGTTGGTGGTAACTTGTATTTTATCTCTCATTTGAGGACCCAAGTAAATCCTTATGAAGTCATAGCTATTGGTGCTGTAGCGCTGTTAATTAGTTTTTTTGCAACTCTTTATCCTGCGTATAGAGCTTCAAAGATTTACCCTGCCGAAGTGTTAAGATATGAATAACTTTGGAGACTTAGACGATAAGATGACGAATGTTAATGACAGTGTGATTAGTTGTAGTCGGGTCAGTAAATCATACAAACAAGGATCCAATACCATTACTGTCCTTGACAGGGTTGATCTCAATATCAAGGCTGCTGAGCGAGTGGCAATAGTTGGAACTTCAGGGTCCGGTAAGACTACGCTGTTAAATATTCTTGGGGGGCTGGATTTGCCTACATCTGGCAATGTGACTGTTGCTGGCAAAAACCTCAACAATATTAATGATTCTGAGAGAGGACTTTTACGGAATGAATATTTGGGATTCGTGTTTCAGTTTCATCATCTTCTAGGCGAATTTACAGCTATCGAGAATGTGGCTATGCCACTTTTTATAAATGGGCACCCCCCTAAAGAAGCAGAAGCTAGTGCGGAAATAATGCTAACTAAGGTAGGACTCCTTAATAGACTTTCTCATAAGCCTAGCGAATTATCGGGCGGAGAAAGGCAAAGAGTGGCAATTGCGAGAGCATTGGTTAACTCCCCCAAATGTGTTTTATTAGACGAGCCTACGGGGAATCTAGATAAGTTTACTGCCCGTGAAATACAGTCTTTACTTATTGACTTGAACGAAATTTTTGATACTAGCTTCATTTTGGTTACACATGATGAACTGATGGCGAATAGCATGCATAGGAAACTTATTCTAGAAGGTGGAACACTTCATGAATAAGCCGAAAGTCTCTGTTTCAAGACTAATTGCCTTCAGATATATAAGTAGCAAAAGTCACTCTCATCTTGTCTCATTTATGTCGGCTATTTCAATATTTGGATTATCGCTTGGTGTAGGTATATTAATAACGGCTTCGTCAATAATGAATGGCTTTGATAAAGAATTGCGAGAAAACATCCTTGGCGTTATACCGCATATCACGGTTTCATCTGGAGAAGGTCTCGAGTCTCATGAATGGGATCAGATGGAGGATTCCATTATGGCTCTTGCAAATGTTGAGGCTGCATCTCCTTCAATTAATATGGGAGGCGTTGTAGCGACATCTGTGGGAAGTGCCGGGGTGCTTGTTAATGGTATAGAAGTAAGTAGTGAATCCAGTGTATCTGTAATTCATAACTTCTTTGTGAGTGGTGAACTAGAGAATCTAGCGGATAATCGTTGGGGTATCGCTCTAGGAGAGTCGCTTGCTAAAAATCTCGGCGTTCAATTAGGTGAGTCCATTGACTTATTTTCCCCCACAATAGTTATAAATCCTCTAACACCAAGGGTTCCCTTCCGCTCATTTGAAGTAGTTGGAATTTTTAGGGTGGGTAATCAGGAAATTGATAGCAATCTTGTAATTGCAAACATGGAAGCTGTTCGGGCCGTATTTCGCATTCGGCATAAATACAATGGGTTTCGAATAAAACTTCACAATGTCTTGGAAGTGGGTGAAACTGAGAACCTCATATCCAATTTATCACTGCCTGGCGTTTCAGTTGTTTCATGGAAGTCTCAATTCGGGGCAATTTATGAAAATATAAATTTTTCGCGTTCGATAATTAGCTTGATGTTATGGCTATTAATAATGGTTGCTGCTTTTAATCTGATAGTTAGTCTTATTATGATTGTAAAGGGTAAGGCAAGTGACATAGCTATATTACGTGCGTTAGGTGCTAGCCCTTTGATGATACGAAGTATCTTTATTTGGCAGGGAGTATTAATCGGGCTGATTGGAATTTTATTTGGTGTAATTTTAGGTATTGTCGGGAGTTTTCAAATTGGTAATCTCGCGGCTTACGTAGAGAATCTATTCTCCATCAATTTGTTGAATGCAGATGTTTATCCAATAGATTTTTTACCATCTGAATTTTCTATATTCGATGTAGGAAGTGTGGTCACTGGTGTCTTGTTACTTTCGATACTTGCAACTATCTATCCATCATCAAAGGCAGCTTCTACTCCTCCGGCAGAGTCTTTGCGATCCCCCTAGAGTGGTTTTATGAGAAGAGGTAAATGATAAAAATTATTACTCATGAAAAAGTATCTACTGGAGAAGCACAATGATAGAGCTAATGCGTGCCGGCGGATTGTTGATGATTCCGATAGTAATCTGTTCTGTTTTAATAACTGGAATCGTAATAGAAAGACTATGGACTTTAGATGCGAAAAAAGTATCGCCTAAGAATTTAGTGCCACAAATTTGGGTATGGCTAAAAAACGACCAATTAAATTCTACAAAGTTGAAACAACTTCGCGAATCCTCCCCATTGGGCGTGATTCTCGCTGCTGGGTTAAGTTCATACAAAAGTGGTAAGGACGCAATGATTGAATCTACAGAGACAGCAGCATCGATTGTCATACATGAAATGGAATATAATTTAGGAACCTTAGGAATTATTGCTTCGATTTGTCCACTTCTCGGACTACTCGGGACGGTTACTGGCATGATCCAGGTTTTTGGTGAGACTATTTCTTCTTCCCCGGCTACACTGTCTTTAGCCACGGGTATTTCCTCGGCGCTTATCACTACCGCTGCTGGATTGATCGTCGCGATACCAGCTTACATATTTCATAGGTACTTTACCCGAAAAATTGAAATTTTGATCTTAAATCTTGAACAAGAGACCTTTAAACTTATTACATCAATTTATACGAGTGAAACACAGAAGATATAGTCAAAATATTGAAATTTAAGCGACCAAATAAGTATGATTTGATCATTAATACTGCACCACTTGTTGATGTGGTATTTTTGTTGCTCATTTTCTTCGTAATAACCCCGATATTAGAAAATAGTAATCGTATTGAAATCAATCTCCCAAATGCAACGGTAGAACAAGTTGAATCCTCTTTTCAACCTTTAGAAGTAGCTATTGAAAGGGACGGAGGAGTTTTTGTAAATGGTTCACCTATATCGAATAGCAATCAAATGATTTTGATAAAGGAGCTTGAAAGTTTATCAGGGGGGGATATGAGCAAGCCTGTAGTTCTGTACGCAGACGGAGAAGTTTCCCATCAATCTGTCGTTAATATTATGAGTATCATTAAGAATATAGGCTTCGAAGGGCTACAGCTAGCGATCGAGTCTGAGAGAGTATCAAATTAAGATAAGAGTATTATAAAAAACCAAAATGTCAGATAAAACTTCCAACGAACAGAGACGTGAAGCAACTTACTTATATTTAAGACTTCTTGCATATATTAAAGGATTTCCTGTGGCGATTTTTGGAAGTCTTATGGGATATATTGTCTTTGCTGCTACAACGCCTGCTACTACATGGTGGCTAGGATTTACTGTTGATGCAATTAACTCAGAAAATTTTGAAGAATTCAGGGTCTTGAGCCCACTTTTGTGTTTAGTCATTGTGATTGTTAGAGGTATTGGCGGCTTTTGTGGTAGCTATTCTTTAGCGCTTTTAGCTAACGGTGTAATCCATAAGTTGCGTGTAGAACTCATGGGACATCTTATGCTTTTGCCTGCTAGTTATTTCGATAAGGTTACCTCGGGGAAATTAGTATCAAAATTTACATATGATATTGCGCAGGTTACTGGGGCAGTCTCAAATGCAATTGCTGTTATTGTTAGGGAAGGGTTCACCGTAATAGGTTTGTTAGCTTTTTTGATATACACAGATTGGAAATTAACATTAACTTTTTTATTAATAGCTCCCGTTGTCGCAAAAGTTGTGGGTGTCGCGTCAAAATATTTTAGGCGGTACAGTATGCAAATGCAGGAATCGATGGGTGAGTTAACTCAAATTACTAATGAATCGATTAAAGGGCACCAAGTCATAAAATCTTTTAATGCAGAGAAATACGTCGGCAGAAAATTAACTAGAGCAAGTGAGAAAAATAAAACTCAAAATATTAAAATGGCAATTACTCGCAGCGCTAGCACGCCACTCGTTCAATTCGTCGTTGCTCTTGCTTTATCTTTCTTAGTATGGCTGGCGATGTCTCCTGAATTTTTTACAAATAAAAGCCCAGGTGATTTTGTGTCCTTTTTGGGAGCTGCAGGATTGCTCGCAAAGCCTATCCGTCAATTAACGCAAATTAATTCTGTTATTCAAAGAGGTTTATCTGCTTCCAAAAGTGTTTTTTCAATTTTGGACGAGAGTATTCAAGCTGACTTAGGAGAAAAAGACGCTACAGAGGTTAAGGGCAAAATTGAATTTAGGCAGGTTAGCTTCTTTTATGGTCGGGGTGATAATGCAATTAGTAATATTTCATTTACAGTAAAGGCGGGTCAGACTGTAGCACTTGTTGGTAAGTCAGGTAGTGGTAAGTCGACAATTGTTAATCTTATCCCAAGATTTTATGAATGCAGTTCTGGAAAAGTGCTAATTGACGATGTTGATATTAAAAATTTTCGTCTCAATAGTCTGCGAAATCAGATTTCGTTGGTAACGCAGCAGGTAATGTTATTTGAGGGAACTATCGCTGAAAACATAGCTTACTTCAGTGAAACGACTAATTTTTCAAAAATTACTGAGGCCGCAAAACGCGCATATGCTATGGATTTTATTGATAAACTCCCTATGGGTCTGGAAACTCAAGTTGGCGACGATGGAGTATTGTTGTCTGGAGGGGAGAGGCAGAGAATTGCAATAGCTAGAGCTTTACACAAGAATTCAACCATATTAATTCTTGATGAAGCAACATCAGCTTTAGATTCCGACTCAGAGAAAAATATTCAAAAAGCCCTAAATAATTTAATGGCCGGTCGAACGACGTTTATTATTACCCACCGATTATCTACGATTGAAAAGGCCGATATGATTTTGGTATTAGAAGATGGAAAAGTTTCAGATTTCGGAACTCATGATCAGCTTTTGGCGAATAGTTCGATTTATAATCAATTACTCAGTGGTTACTCGGAGCCCAATAAACCGGAATCGATTTTATGAGGTTTGTTATAAATTCTTGGCGAGAAAGATCTTTATGGTTGGTCTTGCTCTTGCCTTTCGCTTATTTGTTTCGACTTATAGTTTTTATTCGAAAAAGATTGTTATACAAAACAGAGAGACCTGAGAATTTTACTGTTCCGATTGTTGTGATAGGAAATATAACTGTGGGCGGCTCTGGTAAGACTCCGCTCACTATTACGATCGCCAATAAGTTAGTTGATCTTGGTTATAAGCCAGGAATTGTAAGTAGAGGATATCAGGCCCACGCTCCGCATTACCCTTTTTCTGTTGAATCTAACGGTGATGCTATAGTCACTGGTGATGAACCGCTGTTGATAGCTAAAAATACCCAATGTCCAGTTGTGATTGATGCTGATCGGAGTAGGGCCGTGAGATTCATGCTAAACGAATTCGATGTCGACGTAATCTTGAGTGATGATGGCCTTCAGCATTATAAAATGTATAGAGACGTTGAAATTTGTGTGGTAGACGAAAATGGTGTGCTTATCAATAATAATTGTCTTCCTGCGGGTCCGCTGCGAGAACCGTTGAGTCGTCTCGAAGAAGTAGACCTTATTGTACTAAACGGCATTAATCAAAATGATATATCCAGAAGTCTTCTGGTTAAAACACATGAGATGAAGAAGATTCCCAAATCTTTTGTCAATCTTTCTACAAACGAAGTTAAACCTTTTGGCGGCGCTCCGTTTAATATCGGAAACCGAATACAAGCCATAACAGCAATAGCAAATCCGAATCGATTCTTTGAAACTCTGGAGGATCTACCTTATCCAATAGAGAAAATATATTATCCCGATCACTACGAATTTTCTTCAGATGACTTTGTTTCAGAAAAAATCGATGAACACCAGCCTGTAGTAATGACCGAAAAAGATGCCGTAAAATGTGGGGCGTTTGCAAACAATAATTTTTGGATGCTAACGACTGATACTAAATTAAACGATGCATTCTTTGATGCTTTGACAAGCCAAATAGACTATCTTAAAAAAGATATCGCACACCATTAGGAAGCTAAAATGTTGGACAAAAAGTTACTTGAAATCTTAGTTTGCCCGATTTGTAAAAAGGATTTAATTTACGATAAAAGTAGAAAAGAATTAATTTGTCTATCAGATCTACTAGCATTTCCTGTGAAAGACGGAATTCCTGTAATGTTAGAAGGCGAAGCACGAGAAATAAGTATTTCCGAAAGAGAAAAATATCAGTGAGATTTTTTGTCGTTATTCCAGCCCGTTATGATTCTAGTCGTTTTCCAGGAAAACCCTTGAAGGACCTTGCAGGTAAGCCAATGATTCAACATGTTTACGAAAATGCTCGAAAAAGCTCTGCAAAAGACGTTGTAGTAGCTACTGATGATTCAAGAATCTTTAATTGCGTTGAGAAGTTTGGAGGAAGAGCCCTACTAACTTCAAAAAATCACACATCAGGAACTGAACGAGTCCAAGAGGCAGCTAATATTTTAAATCTTTCTCTTGATGACATTGTTGTCAATGTCCAAGGGGACGAGCCATTAATGCCGCCCGAAGCCATAGATAGGGTAGCGATTGATTTAAATGAAAGAAAAAACTTTGACATTTCTACTTTATGCGAGTTATCCAACAAAGACATCGAAAATCCCAATATAGTCAAAGTTGTCCTGAATAATTATGGTGAGGCTTTATATTTTAGTCGTGCCCCAATTCCACATTCTGAAAATACAGACGACTATTTACGACATATAGGATTGTATGCCTATCGAGTTGATATTTTAAATAAACTTACAGCCTTTCCTGTTACTCATTATGAAAAACTAGAAAGGTTAGAGCAATTAAGAGCTCTAGCCTTCGGTATAAGAATTTACGTGGCTGTTTCCGATTTTAATATTCCTCCAGGTATCGATACTCCAGAAGACTTGGAAGCTGTAGTTGCATTATTGACGTAATCATTTATGTCTACTCGGAAATCACTAAAAGTTTTGATGGTCTGTCTGGGAAATATTTGCAGATCACCAACAGCACACGGTGTTCTTTCTGCATTAATAACAAGACGAAAGCTATGCGACTATCTGGAGGTGGATTCAGCTGGTACAGGATGCTGGCATTTGGGTGAAAAGCCAGATAGACGCTCGATATCAGCTGCACAGGTTAGAGGCTACGACTTACGTGCCCTAATAGCTCGGCAAGTGAAGATTATGGATTTTGCTAACTTTGATTATATATTAGCGATGGACAGCGATAATTTGAGGGAACTAGATAAAATTTGTCCTAAAGAATATAAAGATAAGTTAGATCTTTTATTGAAATTTGGATCGTCACCCGAAATAGTGGTTCCGGATCCTTTTTATGGTGGAAGTTCAGACTTTGAATTAGTTCTAGACTTAGTTGAGGATGCTTGTGAGGGATTTTTGGAGCATGTAATTTCAAGTCATAGCTTGAGTTAGAAACTTGAATTATGAAGATTCAGAAGAAAAAAAATTTAACCTCTTTAAATACATTTAAAGTGCATGCTACCGCTGATTTTTTTGCTGAAATAACGTCAGAGCAAGAATTAGAAGAGGCGCTAGATTATGCTTCAGCGAGAAGTATTCCTTTCGAAATTATTGGAGGCGGAAGCAATATTTTGTTTGCTCAGGATTTTAAGGGTATGGTTATTCGTATTCGGAATAAAGGTATATTATGGGATAAAGTAAAGGATAGTGACAAGCAAAAAGTTACTGCTTCGGCTGGAGAGGATTGGCATAAATTTGTGACTCGATGTTTAGAGAAAAATCTATACGGGCTTGAAAATTTGGCCCTAATCCCTGGAACTGTTGGTGGTGCGCCGATACAAAATATTGGTGCTTATGGAGTTGAGGTTGAAGAATTTATTTCAAGCGTAAAAGTGTTCGATGTTATTAAAAAAAAATGGATTAGTATTGAGAGGAAAAACTGTGGTTTTGATTATAGGAGCAGTATTTTTAAAACTTCGGATCGGTTCATAATTTTTAGCGTAATATTCGAATTGGTTCGAAATTGGGAACCCAGATTAAATCATAAGGAGTTGTCTGCGAAATTTTTTTCTAAAAAAGCAACGGCTTCAGTTGTTTTTGATGAGGTTTGCAAATTACGTAGTAATAAACTTCCCGACCCGAGTGTAATAGGCAATGCTGGGAGTTTTTTTAAGAACCCTATAATACCCATGAATGAATTTAAAAAGCTCAAAACTAAATTTCCTGATATTCCTTTTTATAAGACCGAGAACTCCAGCTTTTTGAAAATACCAGCAGCATGGCTTTTAGATTATCTTGGATGGAAGGGTAAAACTTTGGAGGGCGCCTCTGTTAGCCCAAAGCACGCTTTGATAATAATAAATTCAGGCAATGCCTCTGGTAGAAATATTCTTGATTTGGCAAAAAAAATGTCATCTAGTGTTTTAGATAATTTCGGAATTATGCTTGTTCCAGAGGTAAGAATTATAGGCGTTAATTCAAATTTATTGCATCCAACGTAATGACTAAAAAATTTGATCATAAGAAATTCCTTTCCACAATAAGCGTCAAACCTGGCGTATACCAAATGCTAGATTCAAATAGTAAAGTGATCTATGTGGGTAAGGCTCGCAATTTGAAAAAAAGAATTGGGAGCTATTTTAGGAGTTCTGGGTTGGAATCAAAGACCCTGAAAATGGTTGAAAAAATTCAGAGTATAGAAATTAGTATTACCAGTAGTGAGACTGAGGCGCTCCTGCTCGAGCAAAGCTTAATTAAAACTTACCGCCCTTTTTATAATATTCAGCTTAGGGATGATAAATCTTATCCATACATTAGATTGACCAGTAAGGATACATATCCAAGATTAACTTTTTACAGAGGTAGTCGGAAAGTAGAAGGCAAGTTATTCGGTCCGTATCCCAGTGCTAACTCAACACGTGAAACACTACAAATCTTACAGAGAGTTTTCAGAGTTCGTCAGTGTGAGGATTCGTACTTTAGAAATCGTGCCAGGCCTTGTTTGCAATACCAAATAAAACGATGTACCGCTCCATGCATGAAGTTAATATCTTTAGAAAATTATGCAAAAGATGTTGAACATTCTAGACTATTCCTAGAGGGTAAAAGCAATATTTTGACAAAAG
>CACJAW010000010.1 GCA_902591495.1 uncultured Pseudohongiella sp. | reverse complement strand
TCATTTCGGACTACAGGATAACCAAAACCCGCTAACATTCGCTCTGTATGGTCCCTGCAGACAACTGGTTCATTAATTTTTGTAACGCCCTTTGCATATATACCGGCGAGTAGTAAGCACGATTTGACCTGAGCGCTGGCAATTTTCATCTTATAGTGAATACCAGATAACTTCGCTGCATTAATACTCAACGGTGGAAAGTTGTCGTTTTTTAGACTCAACTTTGCTCCGAATTCAGCAAGCGGTTCTGATATCCTTTGCATTGGGCGATTACTCAGTGACTCATCTCCTACCAGGATAGAATTAAAATTCTGTGCAGATAGAATCCCAGCCATTAAACGCATAGCCGTCCCTGAATTACCCATATTCAATGGCTTTCTCGGTTTTTGTAAGCCTCTGAGGCCCACACCGTAGATGACCACTTTTCCCCTGCTTGGTCCTAGTATCGTCACCCCCATCTCTCGGAAGGCTGCAAGCGTGTTGAGTGTATCTTCGCCCTCAAGGAAATCTCGGACTGTTGTTATACCTTCTGCTATCGAACCTAGGATAATCGCTCGATGTGATATGGATTTATCTCCTGGAACCCTCAAAGAGCCATTAATTCGACTCGAAGGATTTACAACATAATTTTTTGTTACAGGCATATTTTCTGAGGAATTCTGCGAGTTAAAGTGTTTTTCCATAAAATACTTCCTAGCCGTTTTTGCCCTGGCAAATTCCATAGCTAGAGAATCCTTATTTTTTTCAAAAAGAAGATCCTTATAATTCGTAAGTTGTTTAATGTAAGCATCTAATATGGCCTCAATTTCATTCGCATTAGTTAGAAAAATTTCAGCCCACAAAGCAGGGTCGCTGGAAGCAAGCCGACTAAAGTCTGCAAACCCTCCAGCAGCATAACGAAATATATCATTACCCTTATTTTTTTTTATCAAGACATTTACTAGTGTATAAGACAGCAAATGAGGTAAATGACTAGTTGCCGCGAGCATTTCGTCATGCTCACAAACACTCATACCAATCACATTAGCACCAATGGAGTGCCAAAGGTGGTGAATGGCTGCCACAGCTCGAGTGGAGGTATTTTCATTGGGTGTCAAAATAACATTTCTTTCATCGAATAAAGTGCTTGACGATGCTGAATAACCACTTTGCTCTGACCCTGCAAGTGGATGTCCTAACACGAAATTTCTTTTAAAGGAGGTTGGAGTTGAATTTAGAGCAATATTTATGGCTGACTTTACGCTAGAAACATCTGTAATAACCGTGTCGGCATTAACGAGTTTAGGAAGCTTCTCGATAATTTCAATATTATTTAGGGGGGGTAGCGCCAGAATTAAAATATCAACACCCTTAGCGACATTCTCCAAAGTATCGCAGGCGTCGATGGTTTTATCTTTTAACGCTATTTCAATATTTGTATCACTTTCATCATGGGCTATCAAATTAATAGTGGGGAAGCGAAGCCTTAACGATCGAGCAATACTTCCCCCGATAAGACCAAGTCCCAGTATGCCAATTGATGATTCGCTTAATAAGAGCAAGATTTCAACCTATTATGAATATCTAATTTTTAATTTGAGCCATCGGGTAGGAGCCCAAAAATTTAATCTCAGCGACACAGTTTTTTAGTTTATCGAAAAGCTCTTGAATTACTTGGTCTCCTAAATGGCCTTCAAAATCTATAAAAAACACATATTCCCATGCTTCGATTTTAGCAGGTCTAGTCTCAATTTTAGTTAAACTTATCTTTAAATTCTCAAATGGCTCTAGAATTCTAAATAAAGCTCCTGGTTTATTTTCGGCGTAAACTACTATACTGGTTTTGTCCCGACCACTTACTTGACTCTCCTCCTGAGACAAAACAATAAATCGCGTGCTATTGTGTTCTCGATCTTGGATATGCCTTGTTAACGAGACTAAGTTATAAATCCCAGCTGCAGTCTCACCAGCAATCGCCGCAGTATTGTTAGTAGTCGCTGCCAATTGAGCCGCTTGTGCATTGCTCGAGCACTCAATTAATTCCGCGTTTGGGTAGTGTTTCAAAAGCCAAATTCGACATTGCCCTAGTGACTGTTTATGAGAAGCTATTTTTTCAATAGTTTCCGCTTTCGTATTTTTAGCAACGAGTAGATGATGTTCAATCGGAATCACCACCTCTCCATTTATGAGCACCTTACTTTCCAGCAAACAATCCTGTGTATTATTAACAGCTCCTTCGGTAGAGTTCTCTATGGGAACAACGCCAAATCTTGTTTCCCCCGTTTCTACAGCATTGAACACATCTTCTATATTGCCGCATGGGTGGAGGTTTGATGTTTTACCGAAATGTTTGAGCACTGCAGCTTGAGAAAATGTTCCCTCAGGCCCAAGGTATGCAATCAAATCTGGAGTTTCCAATAATTTTTCCCTTGAAAATAGATAAGAGTAGCTCTGTACATCCCAAGAAATTTCAAAAGGACCTGCTGCCCTTGCTACTCACCAGTCTCTTCTGATGCCTCTGACAAATCTTCTTCCACATCAGGCTCATCAACTTGCTCTAAACCTACAAGTGTTTCGCCATCTCTAAGTTTGATTAATCTGACGCCTTGTGTGTTTCTTCCCTGCACGGAAACCTCATCAACTCTGGTTCTTACGAGTGTTCCCTTATCAGAAATCAGCATAATTTCATCGCTCTCACTAACTTGCACTGCGCCCACTACTTTTCCATTTCTGTCGCTAGCTTGCATGCCAATCACACCCTGACCACCTCTTCCATAAACTGGGTATTCATCACTATTGGTTCTTTTACCATAACCATTTTCACTAACAGTAAGTATCTGTTTTTCTAGACTTGGTATTATTAGTGATATCATCTTAAATCCATCTGACATACGAATACCGCGCACTCCCCTCGCAGTTCTCCCCATCGCCCTTACATCTGATTCCTTGAAACGTATAGTTTTTCCGCTATTACTAATCAACATTACATCGTGCGATCCATCAGTTATTGCTGTTCCGATTAACTCATCTCCCTCATCCAATTCGATGGCTTTCAAACCGACGCTGCGTTGGCGCGCAAAATTGCCTATTGAGGTCTTTTTTACAGTGCCGTTACTCGTTGCCATGAATACAAATCTCTCATCATCAAACTTCGATACCGGCAACATACTAGTAATCCTTTCACTCGTTTCCAGAGGTAGAAGATTAACAATAGGTCTCCCGCGAGACGTCCGACTTGCCAAGGGGATTTGAAAAACTTTTAACCAGTACACTTTCCCCACACTGCTAAAACAGAGCAGCGTATCATGCGTATTTGCGATTAATAAATGTTCGACAAAGTCCTCTTCTTTGACAGTCGCGGCAGCCTTACCCGTCCCACCTCGGCGTTGAGCTGAATAGTCAGTTAGAGGCTGCGACTTGGCATAACCGTTTTGAGAGATAGTAACAACCCGATCCTCTTCCGAAATAAGATCTTCCATGGTTAAATCTAACTGAGATTCAACTATCTCCGTGCGCCTCTCATCACCATACTCATTTCTTACATTTTCAAGCTCTTCTCTAACAACAGAAATCAACCTTGATTTATTATTCAAAATATCTAAAAAATCCGCGATTTGATCTAGGAGTTCTTTATAATCCTGAATTAACTTATCCTGCTCCATACCAGTGAGCCGATGAAGTCTTAAATCGAGAATCGCTTGTGCCTGCTCTGGGGTTAAAAAATATTGATTGCCTTTTAATCCATAGTTTTCACCTAAACCATCGGGCCTACAGGCATCGGAACCTGATTCACCAAGCATTTTTAAGACGCTATCTGACTCCCATGACCTGTTAAGTAAGCCCTCTTTCGCTTCAGCCGAAGTAGTAGATTTTTTTATCAGTTCAATTACTTCATCTATATTTGCCAGCGCAACTGCTAACCCTTCAAGTATGTGACCTTTTTCTTTGGCTTTTCTGAGTAAATATTTTGTTCGTCGAGATACAACTTCCCTACGGTGACGAACAAAAGAATCGAGCACTTCTTTGAGGTTTAGTAAGCGCGGCTCACCATCAACAAGAGCTACAATGTTTATACCAAAAACTGATTGCATTTGAGTTTGCGCATATAAGTTGTTTAGAACAACCTCACCCAACTCTCCTTTTCGAAGCTCTATGACAATCCTCAAACCATCTTTGTCGGATTCATCTCGTAATTCGGAAATTCCCTCTATTTTTTTGTCTTTAACTAACTCCGCAATTTTTTCTATCAGCTTTGATTTATTTAGCTGATAAGGTATCTCAGAGACAATGATCGTTTCCCTACCAGAGGCTTTGTCAGACAGCACTTGAGCTTTAGCTCTGACGTAGATTTTCCCTCGACCCTCTTTGTAAGCTTTGATAATCCCTGCACGGCCATTAATAATAGCTCCTGTCGGAAAATCTGGGCCTTGGATATGTTCCATCAAATCGTCAATTTCGGCATCCGGATTATCCAATAAAGCAATTGCCGCATTAATTACCTCATTTAGATTATGGGGAGGGATGTTGGTTGCCATACCAACTGCAATACCCGAAGAACCGTTGACCAGAAGATTTGGAATCCGAGTTGGCAAGACATCTGGTATGCTTTCCGTTCCATCATAATTTGGCGAAAAATCTACAGTCTCCTTATCAAGATCGGAGAGAAGGTCATGGGAAATTTTTGCCATGCGTATCTCTGTGTAGCGCATCGCTGCTGCCGCATCCCCATCGATAGATCCAAAATTACCCTGGCCATCCACCAGAGGATAGCGTAACGAAAAATCTTGAGCCATCCGAACGATGGTATCGTAAGCAGCCGTATCTCCATGGGGGTGATACTTACCAATGACATCCCCTACAACTCGAGCAGATTTTTTGTAAGGCTTATTAAAATCGTTCGAGAGGATATTCATCGCGTAAAGAACCCGTCGATGTACGGGTTTAAGTCCGTCCCTGACATCTGGCAATGCGCGACCGACTATAACGCTCATCGCATACGCCAAATAAGACTCTCGCATTTCGCTCTCTAATGCGATGGGCGAAACCTGTTTGGCAAATTCAGACATCGATAAATTTTCCAATAACTACCGGATTGGAATATGAAAGCGGGTTTGTTAAATAATTATTCCCTGACTTGAATTTTTTTTTACTTTTCATAAAGAACATCTGGTTAGGTCAATCTGTATTATTTTAGGCTGTTAATTTTGATTTTTCTCGGTTTGAAAAAAGGGCTTTTTAATTGCATTATTCTATCATAATTTCTGATTAAAAGGACACTATCATTTGGATTTTCTTTTACTAATTTATTTATATAAATCAGTTATTTAAAATGCTTCAACTATGCTATTTTTAACACAACAACAAAGTTAAATGTTTGGTATACTCATAATTCGAAAATTTATTAGAAAATTGCTATTGAATAGGAAATTTACGGTAACTTTGCGTTGTTTTTCTTAAACCTGGTATCTGAATTTTTATGAATGTTGACTTAATAATCAAATCCAAATGGATTGCTCCTGTAGATTCAAAAGAATCCTTAATCATAGATCATGCCATCGTCATAAATAATAAAAAAATTGTGGCATTATGCCCACACAAAGAGGCAACAGATAAGTTCATCACTTCTAACATAATAGAACTCGATAATCATATTTTAATTCCAGGATTGATCAATGCTCATTGTCATGCACCGATGACATTGCTGCGAGGTATCGCTGATGATTTACCTTTAGAGGATTGGTTAAACAAGAAAATCTGGCCACTGGAGGAGAAATTTATTAGTCAAGAATTTGTGGAGGACGGAGCTGAACTGGCGATAGCCGAAATGATTTTATCTGGGACAACTTGTTTTGCTGATATGTATTTTTATCCAGATTGTGTAGCAAAAAAAGCCATTGACTCCAATATGAGGGTGCAGCTGGCGTGTCCAGTTTTGGACTTCCCAACCATTTGGGCGCAGTCTGCAGATGAGTACATTCAGAAAACAATAACAATCCATGACAACTATCGTAATAGCGAACTTATTTCGGTTGCTTTCGGGCCTCATGCACCATACACAGTTTCCGATGCACCTCTTAAAAAAATAGGTGCGCTGGCAGAGGAACTCGACATACCTATCCATATACATGTCCATGAGACTGAAAAAGAAATTTCAGACTCCATGAAGGAGTTTGGTTGTAGACCTCTAAGGCGCCTTAGCAATCTGCGCCTGGTTAGTCCCCGACTTAATTGCGTTCACGCCACTCAGCTAAATGAAGGTGAAATTGAATTGATCGCCGAGTCAGGCTCAAATATTGTTCACTGTCCCGCCTCCAATATGAAATTAGCCAGTGGTATTTGTAATGTTTCTCACCTTATCAAGAATGATACTAACGTTTGTCTTGGAACAGATGGCGCTGCGAGTAACAACGAATTGAATCTACTCAAAGAGGCGCGCCTTGCCTCTCTTTTAGCAAAAATCAGTAGTCAGGATGCCAGCTCACTACCTGCCCATAAAACTCTAGAAGTTATGACAATAAATGGAGCCCGAGCATTAGGTTTAGAGGCATCAATTGGCAGCCTTGAGGTTGGTAAATTAGCTGACATAACCGCAATTTCCTTTGAAGCAGTGAATACGATGCCAGTTAATAATCCATTGTCACAAGTAGTCTATTCAGCAAATTCAACTCAAGTGACCCATGTTTGGATAGGGGGGCGTATGGTTCTTAGGGATAGATCTTTAGAAACCATAGACATGAATGCGATAAAAGATAAGGCAAAGTGCTGGCAACATCGCTTTGAACAAGGTTGATATTCAAAAATGAAAAATGTGGACGACATAGAAATTCAGAAATTTGAAGCCCTCGCTCACCGATGGTGGGACCCTAATAGCGAATTTAAACCTCTACATGACATAAACCCTCTGCGCGTCAACTACATATCGAAAACCACAGGTTTAGCGGAAAAAGAAATACTGGATATTGGATGTGGGGGAGGAATTTTAGCGGAGGCACTAGCAAACCATGGGGCGAAGGTTACTGCAATTGATTTGGCCGAGGCATCTTTATCTGTAGCAAAGATCCACTTACTAGAGAGCAAATTAGACATAGACTATCGTTTTGCATCGGCTGAGGAAACGGCAGAAAAAGATTCGCAACGTTATGACATAGTAACCTGCTTAGAAATGCTAGAACACGTCCCTGATCCTGCATCTATAGTCAAGGCATGTTTCAGTCTAGCTAAACCTGGAGGATATGTTTTTTTTTCAACAATTAATCGAAATCCGAAATCGTATCTTTTTGCGATAGTGGGCGCAGAGTACATTTTAAATTTATTACCCAAGGGTACTCACGACTATAGCAAATTTATTAAGCCCTCTGAGTTGGCACAATGGTGCAGAGATGTCGATTTGAAACTTAATGACCAGATCGGGATGGGATATAATCCTCTGACAAAACGCTACTTTTTGCAAAATAATCTTGATGTAAACTACATTGCTTGTTACCAAAAGCCCCAATCGGCCGCAGAGCTCAATCTGTGAATTTTGATAGTAATCTAGAATGCGTCTTATTCGATCTAGATGGTACATTGGTGGATACTGCGCCGGATTTCGTTTACGCGCTGAATAATTTACTTCAAGAACAAAAAAGAACTCCAATCAATGCAAAAGCTATCAGCTCAAAGGTATCCGACGGGGCGCGCGAGCTTATTAAGTTTGGTTTTGAGATTGATGATAAGCATAAGCACTTTAAAGACTTAGTTAAGAAATTTTTGAAAATTTATGAAAAGAAACTAGAAACTACAGAGTCAACTCTATACCCGGCCATTGAAAAATTACTAAGCACTTTAGATAGCAACCAAATACCATGGGGAATAGTCACGAATAAACCTGAGCTATATGCAAAGAAATTACTTACAAAATTGAGTCTGCATAACAGTTGTGGAGTATTAGTGTGCCCCGATCATGTCCAAAGAAGAAAGCCAGATCCTGAACCAATAGTTTTAGCATGCGAAAGACTTGATTGCTGTTTGACTAGGTCCATTTACATTGGAGACCACGAACGAGATATTATTGCAGCAAAAGAAGCAGGAGCGCTCTCCATAGCGGCTGCCTATGGTTATTTAGGTCCCGAAACTAATGCGGAAGACTGGGGTGCAGATTTTATAGCCAGAAAATCCTCAATGATCTTAAAACTATTAGAATCGATAAGGCTTAGTTAAACTAATGTTTTCCTTTAATCCTCCCAAAGGTTTTCTTTCCGATAAAACAATCCTAATCACCGGTGCAAGCGATGGTATAGGGAAGTGCTGTGCATTAAATTTTGCGAACCATGGGGCAAACTTGATTTTACTAGGAAGATCAACCGAGAAATTGGAAAAAATCTATGATTCGATTCATACTTCTAACCCAAATAGTATCACTATTCATCCTCTAGACTTTGCGGCAGCTTCAATATCCGATTATAAACAAGTAGCAGATTCAATAGAGGATCAATATGATAGGCTTGATGGATTAATACATAGCGCCGGCATGTTAGGAGCTCGCTGCCCTATTGAACATTATCCGGTTGAGACTTGGGAGCAAACATTTAGAGTCAACACTGCTTCGATTTTCCTCCTAACCAAATTTTTACTACCATCCTTGAGACGCTCCGATGATGCTAGAATTTTAATTACCTCATCATCCGTAGGAAGGAAAGGGAGAGGAAACTGGGGAGCTTATGCTGTTTCAAAATTTGCTGGCGAAGGACTAATGCAGGTCTTGGCCAAAGAATTAGAAAACACATCAAGTATCAAGGTGAATAGCCTAAATCCCGGGGGAATCCGAACTAACATGAGAAAAGCTGCTTATCCTGCAGAAAACCCAGAATCAGTGCCATCACCAGAAATTTTAATGCCATTATACTTATATTTGTTTAGTCCAGAGTCTAAGGGAATACACGGAGAATCTTTGAACTTTAAAGATTTTGATCCTTTAACTCATATAAAGTCAGGTTAATTTTACAAAGAATCGTTTCATCGTTTTTTTGAAATAATACTAAGACTTGACTAATTTCAACAACTTCTCCACTTCCTTTTGAGAGAGTTCCTGATGTTGCCCCCTTTTTAATTTGCTAGGCATGAAAATGGGACCAAAGCGAACTCGTTTGAGGCGGCTAACTTTTACCCCTTGAGATTCCCATAGCTTTCTCACTTCTCTATTTCTGCCCGTCATTACCACAACATGGTACCAACGATTTAAACCGTCACCGCCAAAATATTGAATATCAGTGAATCGGTAAATCTCATTATCTATTAGCACTCCTTCATGCATGCTTTTGATCATAGAGGGCTCTACATTACCCATTACTCTTACCGCATACTCTCTCTCAATCATGGAGCTTGGATGAGTCAGTAGATTCGCAGTATCACCATCTGTCGTAAATAACAGCAAGCCAGTCGTATTAAAGTCTAACCTCCCAATAGATATCCATCGCCCGTGCTTTAAAGGAGGTAATTTATCAAAAACGGTCGCCCGCCCTCGTGGATCTTTCTTGGAGCATATTTCATTCTCATTTTTATTATAAAGCAGGTATCTGTGTTTTCCCTTATCTAAACCCTGCCTCGAGCTCACGCGTTTCCCATCGACAAATATTTGATCAGCGTCACTAACCCTGTCACCAATCTGCGCTATTTTTCCATTTACTCTTATTCTTTTCTGAATTATCCAAGTTTCTATTTCGCGCCTAGAGCCGAAGGCGGCCCTGGCGAGGACTTTTTGTAGTTTCTCTGACATACCAGATACGTTAAGTTAGGGGCTCTTTATGAGATCACTTCCAGATCTTTTCATTTATGCGTCTGAATTGTAATCATTATCGATGGAATCAACATCTTGTCTCAATTCAGGTTCGTCAGTTTTTTCACTAACAGACGAGTCTCCAACATTAGACTGAGCGTCTTTTTCAACTTCAACTTCAAATTTATCTGTCGAAGGCGGCTCATCTAAGTCTTCTAAACCTAATATTTCATCTAATGGCTTCTTAGAGAGATTAATTGCCTCTTCTTCCGCTAACAGTTCATCCTCTGATAAGGTTAAAAAGTCCCCCTCAGAATCATCAACATTAGGCATATCTAAGATGCGACTCTGAGATAACTCTTCATTAAGGTTAAGTTCTGAATCTGAGTTATCTAATTCTTTAATCTCTGATAAGGGTGGAAGATTCTGTAAACTTTTTAAATTGAAGTAATCTAGAAATGTCTTTGTTGTTGCAAACATTGCGGGTCTTCCTGGGACATCTCGATGTCCGACTACCCTAACCCACTCTCTATCGATTAGTGTTCTGATTATATTAGGACTAACGCTAACTCCTCTAATCTCCTCAATATCGCCGCGCGTAATAGGTTGTTTGTAAACAATTAGTGCTAATATTTCTAGTAGAGCTCTAGTGTAACGCGGAGGCCTCTCATCCCACAACTTGCCAACCCACGAACTTAGTTCTTGCTTAACCTGAAAGCGATATCCGGATGATACTTCCTGCAGCTCAAATCCTCGATCAGAACAATCCACTTCTATTACTTCAATTATCTTTTTTAGTTCTTTTTTATCAGGCCTTTCATCTTCATCAAAAACTTGTGCTATCTCGCTTAGATTCAAAGGTCTTGAGGCGGCGAGCAGAAGGCCCTCAATAATCATCTTAACTTTATTATCAAAATCACCCACTTTTTTAGCCTCTAGATTTAAGATGGATCGGGCCAAAAGAATCAGTTTGCACAATCTCAATTAGCGCATCTTTCATCAACTCCATTATTGCTAGAAACGTTACAACAACTCCCAAACGTCCCTCCTGTTTATTCAACAACGACGTCAGTGGCATAAAGTCGCTAGAAGATAGATTCGAAAGTATGTCGGACATTTTTTCGCGTGTTGAAAGAGTCTCAAGCTGAATATGATGATGGCCAAATCTATCTGCTCTTCTCAACACGTTAGACAGAGCCAGCAAAACTTCAGTCAAATCAACCACTGGATCTGGTTGAACTTTTTCAATTACTGGTAGAGCAGCTTTTGCAATATGTAGATCGCGATCTAGTCTAGGCAAAGTATCTATATTCTCTGCTGCCTGCTTATACCGCTCATATTCTTGTAGTCGGCGAATAAGCTCCATTCTTGGATCAACCTCTTCAACCTCTTCCTTGTCTCGAGGCAGTAGAATTTTAGATTTGATTTCTGCGAGCATCGCAGCCATGACAAGATATTCCGCAGCTAACTCGAACTGAGAGGATTCCATAAGTTCAACATACGCCATGTACTGATCAGTGATGTCGGCAACATTAATTTCAAGAATATCCAAATTTTCACGTTTAATAAGATACAGCAGAAGGTCTAATGGGCCTTCAAATTTCTCGAGAAATATTTCTAACGCATCGGGCGGGATGTAAAGGTCCTTCGGAACCTCAGTAAGCGCTTCTCCCTCTACTCGCGCAAAGACCATCTCCCCTTGTTCTGATAGAATTTCTGCAGCTTTCACATTCAAAGTAGGTTTGTTTGACGGGGTTTTTGAGAGGGCCTCAAGCCCTTCATGCTCTGAAAGGTTATCGTCTCTGGCTTCGTCATTGACAATACTCAATCTAAATTCTCTCTTAGCTTCTTGCTGAAGGATGATAACCTAGTTTATCGAAAAAATCTCAGATATGTCGAATACGCAATCCAAGTAAATTCTATCTAAAAAGCATAATTATCGATTGAAAGTAATCAAAAAGGTAACTCCTCGATTAAATTTAAAATTTAATGTCAATTAACTGGTAAAGCTCTTTATTCCAACTGCGTGTCGAACATCTTTTAAAACAACGGATGCCGTCTCTCTGGCCTTACCAGCACCATGAACAAGAGTCTCCTCTAGTTTTTTCCTATCACCAATAATTTCGTTGTAATTTTCTCGCAACTCGCTGAGTTCAGCATTAAGCAGCTCAAATAAAACATTTTTCGCTTCACCCCAGGCTATACCTTCATAATAACGTGATTCCAAATCCTTAGTTTCAGTCTCTGAAGCAAAGGCCTTGAATAATTTAAACACATTACAATTAGTTGGATCTTTTGGAACACCAGGTTCTAAAGAATTAGTCTTTATTTTTCTCACCATCTTTAACAGGGCTTTTTCCTCAAGAAAAATTGGGATGGTATTATTATAGCTCTTACTCATTTTCTGCCCATCGATACCCGGCAAGACACCAGTGCTCTCACTAATCAATGCCTCAGGTAAGTTAAACACATCCCCATAGAGATGATTAAAGCGAGCAGCAATGTCTCTGGTCATCTCTATGTGCTGTTTTTGGTCTTTGCCAACCGGCACCACATCAGCATTAAACGCCAGGATGTCTGCAGCCATTAATACAGGATAATTGAATAATCCCATAAAAATTCCTTTATCCAAGTCGGAAATTCCTTGCTCGCTGTTATGCGCAAGTGCAGCCTTATACGCATGAGCCCGATTCATCAAGCCCTTTGCAGTTATACAAGATAATATCCAAGCTAACTCCATAATTTCTGGAATATCTGACTGTCTATAAAATGTGACGACTTCCGGTTCTAACCCACAAGCTAGCCAAGCTGCGGCAATTTCAAAACTCGAACCATGAGTTAAATTCGGATCCTGAGATTTGATTAGCGAATGATAATCTGCCAAAAATAAAAACGAAGAAGTAGATTGATCACCACTTGATTTTATCGCTGGCCTAATCGCTCCAACTAGATTTCCTAAATGAGGCGTACCACTTGTAGTAATTCCAGTCAAAACTCTCTTGTTGTTGCTCACAAACCTCTCCTAGAACACCTAAAGAACTTACACTTTAGATTAAATTGTTAACTCTATAACACTGCGGTGCTTTTTGTTAAAACTTAAAATTTTCTATCCCGCCGAACCCCTATGTCAGTGAACCTTTTCTTGCTTCAACCTCTATTTTCTCGGCAATAAAGGTATTCGCTTTAAAATAAACATACGTGCACTTAGCGTCGATACTTTCACAGTCAAAACGCACGTTATTCTGGATTTTTCCCGTAAGAGACAATCTATAAATCAACACTGCTGATCATCAATTGACGTTTCTTGCTTAAACGAATCAGTCTCTCATTTCTTTTTAGACATAATTTATATTTCTTCTTTATATCCAACCGCGTAAATAGAAACTATCAGTAGATTATAACATTACCAACTTGCAAAACTGTGAGAAGTTTTAGAGCGATTCTCATTCTGAGTGAATGCAGTCAATTTCGAGATTTTCTTGCATAGTTCATATGAAGAGAGCTGAAGTTCTGTATCTATTACAACTATTCATAGAATTCATATAAGAACCCTTTCAAATTAAATTAAAGACATAAGGCTGTAAAATGATCTAAAATTCATTCTCATTATCAAGGGAGCAAACTGTGAAACAGTTTCTAGAATACATACCTTTATTATTATTCTTCTCAGTCTGGGCTATGGATGAGAGAGTAATTTCTATTTTGGGTGTAAGTGTAGCTGTTGGTGGAATTTTCAATGCAGCAACCTTTTTGCTCATCGCTTCAATATGCGTCTACGGCGGACTTTTCCTGTTTGCTGGCAAGTTAGATAAATTCCAATGGATAACCTTTGTTGGAGTCATTTTCGCTTGCACATTAACAATTGTTTTTCAAAGCGTTACTTTCCTTAAATGGAAAGCTCCTGTCGTCAACTGGATATTTGCGACTGTGTTTCTTGCATCCAGATCATTCAGCAATAAACCAGCGATTGAACATATGATGGGCCACGCTGTTAATGCACCAAAAGATATTTGGTACAAATTAAATAATATCTGGGTTATTTACTTCATTGTACTCGGAGCAATAAATCTTGCGGTTGCTTACTCTCTCAGCGAGGCATCTTGGCTCCAGTTCAAGGTCTTTGGCAATCTAATCATTACATTCCTCTTCATTATTGGCCAAATGCCTTTGCTGGCTAAATATATTGAAGAACCAGAAACAAATAAAGACATTGAAAAAGAATCAACTTAGCTGAGGAGATAGAGTAGTTGTACTATGCAATAATTTGTGAGGATCAAAGAGATAGTCTTTCTAAACGAGTCAAAAGTAGGCCGGCTCATCTTCAGCGACTTCATGAGCTTGAAAAGCAAGGTCGTATTCTAACCGCCGGCCCTCATCCAGCTGTTGATAATGAAGACCCCGGTGACAAAGGATTTGTTGGTAGTCTTATTATTGCAGAATTCAATAGTATCGAACAGGCTGAACAATGGGCCAAAGATGACCCATATGTTGATACAGGGGTATACAAAAAAGTAACAGTAAAGCCTTTTAAGAGAGTGTTTTAAACTGTTTCAGTTATTACCGACATCAAATGCAGGTTTTAAATCAGGATAGTTCAGGTCCAGTGCTTTATTCCAGGTTTTCAGGTCCTCAGCTTTTCTCTCGAATAAATTCGTTGGATCGCCCTGTATCGAAATTGAATTTATGACATCTCTTCTTCGAATATCATAAATTATACTTTGGCCATTAATAACTTTTCCAAATACTGAGTGAAGGCCATCTAAGTGTGGTGTCGCAAGGTGGGTTAAAAAAAATTGACTGCCATCTGTTCCCGGCCCTGAGTTTGCCATAGAAAGAATACCAGGTTGATTGTGCTTCAAAATTATTTCTCCAGCAAACCTATAACCAGGCCCTCCGCTGCCATTCCCAAGAGGATCTCCACCTTGGACCATGAAGTTCCGTTCAACACGATGGAAAGTCAGACCATCATAGAACCCTCGGATGGCTAAATTAATAAAATTTGCAACTGTTGTAGGAGCGGCTCGGTCATTTAATTCAACTTCGATAACTCCTTTTGAAGTATCAATGATCGCCACCAGCCCTTGAGCATAGATAGAAGTGCCCAGAAATATCAGGACAATTAATACACAAGCTCTAAAACTCGATTGAAATATTCGTGCCATAAATTTGTAATCTCACAAATGATTTGTTTGAGAGTTAATCAATAAACCTTCACAGATCGTACTCTATAGTCACCGGAGCATGATCAGAAAACCTCTCCTTGGTATAGATTTCGGCAGAAACTACCTTATCTTTGAGTTTAGGCGTCACAACCTGATAATCAAGTCTCCATCCGACGTTTTTTTCTCTCGCTTGCCCCCTATTTGACCACCAAGAGTATTGCTCCGCAGCAGTATTAACTACTCTGAAAGCGTCAGTAAAACCCTCTTCATCGTAAAGCTTATCTAACCAGCGACGCTCCTCTGGGAGGAACCCTGAATTTTTCTGGTTGGCTCGCCAATTTTTGAGGTCAATTTGCTTGTGGCATATGTTCCAATCGGCGCATATGATAAATTCCCGTCGCTTGCTCTTTAGTCCCTGCATAAACTTCATAAATTCATCCATAAATTTCAGCTTGCGTGCTTGACGCTCTTCTCCAGAGGAGCCTGACGGCAAATACATAGAAGCCACACTCAAATCTTTAAAGTCAGCTTGAATAAATCGCCCCTCAGTATCCGAAATATCAAAACCTAGCCCTTTTGTTATTTTTTTTGGTTCCAATTTTGAAAACAAAGCCGTGCCTGCATAACCCTTTTTTTGCGCGTCAAAATAACAGACCTGATAACCAGTCGGGTGAAAAATAGCATCTTCTAATTGATGGACCTGGGCCTTAGTTTCTTGCAAGCAAACAACATCCACGTTTTGATCTGGCAACCAATCGAAAAAGCCTTTTTTAGCTGCTGCCCGAACGCCGTTGCAATTAAAGGTCATTATTCGCATGAGTTGTAGAAACCTTCCCTCAGTATTAGAAGCTTGTAATATTACATCCAGACAAAATTAGGAACCAGTCAGGTATAAGCGTCATATTTCCATGCTTAGGTGCTAACAGCTTAAACCTATCAGTGATATCGCACTCTGGAGTGTTTCTTGCACCCAGTTTTTCAGTTATACAAAGCGATATACGCAATAAGATTCTCTGAAAAGTTACTTTAGGTAACACATACAATACCCCCTCAATTATATCCTTGCCTAAAAAACGAAGAACTTTCCGAGGCATAGGCAAACACACAGGACAACAGGATACGAAAAGAAAATGAAATAATAGCAGTTAAATTGCTGTTTTTTCGACGATATTCTAAACCAAAAATCGGATTGTTACGTTTCTATCCATACAGAAGTATATTTTACATAAAGTGTTACTTTATCAGACTAAATATGTTACCATAATCTACATTATCTAAGATAGATACGAATTTAAATAGAAATTACAGAAAAGGGGAAAAATATGAACAAGGTAATCAAAGAAGCCAAACCTATTATCGAAGCGACGTTGGTAACCGTTGTGCTCGTTGGTACAGCATTAGCAGTACCAGCCGCTATTATCTTCACTGCGATTTAAAGGATCTGATAAGGCTTCTCTGTATAGTATGATAGAAGCGTAAGACAGTCGTACCGGCATCTAATTGCACGCGGACATCTTGTTCAATCAAGTCTAAAGCAGGGGACAAACTTTCAACTTGTGCGCTTTATTCGATTCGGAGCTTATCAACAAAATTACACGGCTTATGACCGCTGTCCAACTGGTCAACTATGATCTTAGACCACCCTGTCCGACAAGCGCCTGGTGAACCAGGCAGACAGAAAATTATAGTCCCATTGGCCAGGCCGGCAAAAACTCTAGACTGCACCGTAGAGTTTCCGATTTCTTCATAAGATAGTTGTCGGAATAGCTCACCGAATCCGTCAATATGCAAATCAAAAAGGGGTTGAAGTGCTTTCTGCGTATTATCACGAGCAGTAAATCCTGTCCCTCCCGTAGTGAGAATTGCATTAACCTTAGGGTCTGCTATGTGCGCTGAGACCAATGCCCTCAAATCGTAAACGTCATCTTTGATGATATTCTTTGAATGGAGGGAATGGCCCGCACTCTCAAGAGCTTCGACCAAGACATTTCCGGATGTATCGGTTTCCTCTGTTCTGGTGTCTGAAACTGTCACTACTGCTATATTAAGTTGAGTCTCTACCTGCACCGCAGCTTATCCTCCCGTCATGTTCATCAAGCGGACCGGCTGAGCATGGTCCTTGTCATAGAAATAATGACGCTCTGGTTTCAGATCCATTGATTTAATAATCGCTTCCTTCAAATCATCATGACTTGAATTTTCGCCTCTCAGAATTTCCCTTAAATCAACCGAATGCTCGTTTCCAAGACATAACAACAGTCGGCCCTCTACTGTGACTCGCACTCGATTACAATCTTCACAAAAATTATGGCTAACTGGCGAAATGAATCCAATACGGCTCTTCTTACCAATGACTTGCACATAGCGAGAAGGACCTGCGGTTTTTTCCGCTGAGTCTAGCAATCGATATTTTTGTTCTATCTGACCCCTTACCCATTCATTACTGCAAGTAGTCTCCTCTCGAGAATGATCAGATGCTTCACCTAGTGGCATTTCTTCTATGAACGCAATATCGATATCACGACTGAGCGCGTAATCTGCAAGGGGAATTACTTCATCTTCATTGTAGCCGCGCATAATCACAGAATTCAGTTTTATTCTATCAAACCCTGCCCTTCTAGCGGCATCAATACCTGCTAGAACTTTCTCTAATTTCCCTACCCTAGAGATACGTCTAAATCTCTCGGCATCCAGACTATCGATACTGATATTTATACGACTCAGTCCCGCCTCTTTCAACGGTACTGCATACTTGTCAAGTTGAGCACCATTGGTAGTCAAGAGGAGCTCTTCCAATCCCGGAAGCTTCCCTAGCCTATTAATCAACGACATTACATCGGATCTGACCATGGGTTCACCGCCAGTTAGACGAATCTTCTTAACTCCGAGTTCGGTGAATGCACGTGCTACCTGATAAAGTTCTTCCAGAGAAAGGATTTGGGCTCGAGGTAAGAAAGTCATGTCTTCTGTCATACAGTACACACAACGAAAATCACAGCGATCAGTAACCGAAAGGCGGATATAATCCACCCTCCGACCAAACTTATCGACTAGGCTATTTTCTTTCTGCGACATTTCGTTTCTCCACTAAACATAACTATATCCCACCTGCACCCACAGATACACGCAAAAATGCATTAATTTGTTGTCCAGGACGTCATGTTTACTTCGCTTAGAGAATTTTTAACGCTATCTGAAGAGCAACCAAGATCAATACGATACCCATCCCTAATTCGAACCACTTCCCCATTTTGAGTAACCTAGAACGAACAATCGTTATCCCAAATAACTTTGACAACAAGGAAAACCAAATGAAGGTGGCTGCAGCCAAATAGAGTCCATACAAAACTTGAACCATGGTTGACGTATCCTCTCCTATTACCACAGTAAAAAGCGCAAGGAAGAATAAGGTTGCTTTGGGGTTTAGCCCATTTGTTAGAAACCCTAACATAAAAGCCTTCCGCACACTCTGCTCTGAGGTCGCTTGCTCAACATATGAATGTTCCACGCTTTCTATAAAAGCTCTTACAGATTGAGCTCCGAGATAGATTAAGTAGGCACCAGCAAGATACTTCATTGCATTAAATAAAAAAGATGACTGAGAGATAAGTAGTGCCACACCGAATATGCAGTAGGTGACATGAAGGAGAATCCCAAACCCAACCCCAAGGCTCGTCCAAATTCCTGCCTTCGTGCCAGATGTAATACATTGACGAGTTACGACCGCAAAATCCGGCCCAGGAGATGCTACCGCAAACAGGTGAGCTATAGCTATTGTGAAGAATTCGCCCCAATACATAAAAGATTTTAGATAGCTATGGTTAGTTTACTGTTTCAGAAATAATGAGACTAATTTCAGCTTGCTCGTTATTGTGCGAAAAACTCTCAGATACTACTCGATAATCACCAGGCTGGGGAGCTGCGATTCCGGCTTGGGATACTAATGCGGACACATAAACATTTTCCGCCGAAGCTAAATTAAAAGGTCCAACAGCAGAAGAGTTATCAAGTCGAACCGTCATAGGCAGATTACCAACCACAAGATCGGTCGCCGCCAGGGGCGGCATACCCTCCCTATCGGCGTTTCTTGCTGCTATGAAGACTCTCAGACTACTATTAAGTTCTAAATCATCGGCTAGAGAAACGGTCACGTCAATCACCGGACCCTCTTCAGATGACGGCGACTGCTGGGCTAGTATCTGTTGTGCGGCAGTAATGTTAGCCCTGAGAGTCTGTGCCTGTTGAGAGTTGGGGTCTGCCTGAATTAACAATCGCCAATAGCTAATTGCGGCGGTATAGTCTTCATTTGACGACGCGTCAGATGCTAACAATTGAAGTATAGTAATTTCATTGGGATTTATTGCACGAGCTTCATCAATGACACCCGTCACCTCGGGCGTTAGCTGCAGGTCTGCATTGATGTACTTAACCATGGCCACTCTTCCAAGGACCAACGCTTTTTCCGGAGTCGCGTCAAATAAGTCGGCTGATCGGACGTATGCTATTTCCGCTTCGTTAAACATGCCAATGTTAGAAAAGTTCTCCCCAAGGAAATACCATGCCCATGGCTGACCATCGTCTTCTTGAACGGCCTGCCCAAGGCTAACAATGAGCGCTTGAGCTTCCTCGAGATCATCGACGTTTTGCACGGTTCTTTGGTATAAATCCATCATTTCAACTTCGTCAATATATCCCCAGCGGTCGTATAGGCTATACGCCAGTAAGGGGATAAGGAAAGTCAGTAGTATGGGAAACCCGATGTTCCAAGTTAAAAACTTTTCCTGCGCGCTTTTATTACTAGTTAACCTTTTCCCTTGGGTCTTTTTTATTCTTTTAGATGAAATAGATTGATCACTTTCGTCAACTACATCTGATAAAAGGTTCTGTTTCAATTCTATAAGTAACGAGTTAAATTGTTTGACGTCAATACTCTTTGCGGCCAATTCTGCTTCTAGCTCTTGTTCTCTTTCCTTAAACAGGGAGATATTTGCCTCATTACGCGCTTTCTCTCCGTCTTCCGACAAATCAGACTTTCGCAATAAGGGAACCAATACGAAGAGCATCGCTGATGTAAAGAGGGCTGCTGTCAATATCCAGAACAAATCTTCTCCCAATTCAGCTACTTGCCGACCAACTCGTTCAGCTTAGCTTCTTGTTCTTCATCGAGATCGACAGTTACTCGATCAACTGAGTTCGCTCGTCGAAATATACCATAGGCTATAAAGCCACCAATAATCAAAAATAAGAGCGGTCCGAACCAGAGGAGAATCGTCTCTGCTCGCAAACGCGGTCGGTAAAATATAAAGTCACCGTACCTTTCAAACATAAATTGCTCGATTTCTTCGTTAGACATTCCCTCAAGGATCATGCGGTGGATTTCACGCCTCAAGTCTTCCGCCACGCCACCAGTAGAACCAGACAAATTGGTATTTTGACACATGGGGCATCTCAACTCGTTGGATAATTGCCTAAACCGACCTTGTTGCTCGTCATTGTCAAACTCAAAAGTGTCGACCTGAGCATAAATATTCGGTTGTGTGATTAACAAAAACACACTCATTGACGTTAGAAAAAGATTGTTGAAGCTCATTCGCCTCATAGACAGGGTACCTAATTAGACTCCAATCTCAGCTCTTCAATTGCCGGCAAAAATTCTTCTAGCCATACTGTTTCGTCGAGCACACTCACATGCCGATATCTAATCACACCTTCCGAATCCACTAGATAGGTTTCAGGTGCACCATAAACGCCCAGATCAATACCGAAGCGCCCATTCTCATCTTCAATGCTATAAGCGAAGGGATTACCGTTGGTTTCCAGCCAACCTTTTGCAAGGTCATTGCGGTCCTTGTAATTTATTCCCACTACTGGTATCTCTCCCTCTTCTGACAAACGCATGAATGTTGGGTGCTCAACTAAGCACGGCAAGCAATAGCTTCCCCATACATTCAATAAGAAGATCTGCTCCGGAAGATCTTCGTTAGTTACAATGTCACCTCCAATAGTCTCCAAGGAAAACTTTGGCATCTGTTTGTCGATCAACATTGAGGGCAAGGTTCGAGTGTCTAGGTAAAGTCCTCGCCAGAGCAGTCCGCCTAGGGCTATAAAAAAAAGGGCTGGCATAAAAAATTTAAGTCGACTCATGATACTTGTTATGTTGCGGCAAGATCGGCTGCAACTTCCCTTTCCTTACTTTTTTCGATTTTACGCCTTCGCAACAATCGATACCGCTTATCTATAGCCGCAATCGTACCGCCCATTGCCATAAATATGGCTCCAAGCCATATCCAGCGCACAAACGGCTTAACATATACTGTCATCGACCAGGAACCGCCCTCTTTCTCTTCTCCCAGCGTAACAAACAAATCTCGCAAAAGGCCAGCATCTATTGCCATTTCTGTGGAAGGCGTCCCTGACGCCAGATAAATCCGCCTTTCGGGATATAGAGCCTCAATCTCACTGCCGTTTCGCAGAACGCTTATGTTGGCGCGATCACCAATGTAGTTAGGGCCACGTATTTCCTCATGACCATTGAATATAAAAGCGTATGAGCCTAACTCTACCTGCTCGCCTGGACCAAGCAAGATACTTCTCTCAAGACTAAAGTAAGTGGTCAACCCGGCGCCAATTAACATGACTGAAATTCCAGTGTGCGCCAAAACCATACCTACGTAACTCGAAGACAAAGAAGAAAGACCCGATCTTAAGGAAGGTTTATTGGCAAGCTTATTCTTTAAGTCCTTACCAATAGTAAGCAAAATCCAAGACGCTAGACTGACGCAAATTGTTGCAGCTAAAGAAAACTCCAACAGGATTACGAGTGGCAGACAAAGACCTAAAAACAAGCTGGCTAAAAAGACTCGTGAAACCTGCCGAATCAGATATTCCATGGAAGTCTTCTTCCACCTACTCATCGGGCCAATGCCCAGAAAAACCACGAGTATAATCATCAAAGGAACAAATATCGCATTGAAGTACGGAGGACCAATGGAGATTAAGTCATCAGTGAGGGCCTGATAAACCATAGGAAATAAAGTTCCCAGAAATATAGAGGCCGCTGAAACTACGAGCAACACGTTGTTTATAAGCAGAAAAATTTCTCGTGAGACTAATGAAAAACCTAAATTACTCTTCATAAGGGGAGCACGAACAGCGTAGAGCAGCAGAGCTCCTCCCACTGTAAGCAATAGAATACCTAATATGAAAACGCCCCTCGTAGGATCGCTGGCAAACGCGTGAACCGAAGTTAATAAACCCGAGCGAGTAATGAAGGTACCTAGTAAACTTCCAGCGAAAGCGAGAATGGCCAGTAAAACGGTCCAGCTTTTAAAAACTCCTCGTTTTTCAGTAACGGCTAGGGAGTGGATCAAAGCTGTACCGAACAGCCATGTAATCAATGGGGGATTTTCAACTGGATCCCAGGCCCACCATCCTCCCCAACCTAATTCGTAGTAAGCCCACCAACTGCCAAGAGCAATGCCTATCGTTAAGATAGCCCATGCTACATTTGCCCATGGCCTTGACCAGCGGGCCCACGCTGAATCTAACCTACCACTAAGTAACGCCGCGATCGCAAACGCAAATACCACCGAAAACCCGACATAGCCCATATATAAAGTGGGTGGGTGGACGATGAATCCAAAATCTTGTAACGCCGTATTCAAATCTGAACCATCTACAGGCGGTAAAGGAGTAACTCTGTCGAAAGGATTAGAGGTTGCCAACATAAATAATATGTAGCAAACACATAAGACACCCAACACACCAAGCACTCTGGCAACAAATTGCACTGGCATGCTTTTACTGTAGATACTAACTGCTAGCATCCAACCCGCAAGCATGAAAGTCCACAAGAGGAAGGACCCCTCATGCCCTCCCCACAAAGCAGTGATTTTGTAGCGCATCGGTAACAAAGAATTTGACTGAGCGGCGACAATCTGCACGGAAAAGTCATCTGTGACGAATGCGTATGCCAGCAATACAAGTGAGACTGCCAAAAACACAAAGACACCCGCAGCCAAAGGCCTCGCGAGACTCATCCAAAGGGCATTACTTTTTTCTGCTCCTACAATAGGAATGGTGCCGAGTAGAATACTTAAACATAGTGCTAAAATTAGCGAAAACTGCCCGAGCTCAGGAATCATCTATCTTTCCGAAATACTTTGTAAGGAATTATTAGACTTCAACGCATCGGCAGCATCTAATGCTGCTTTCACTTCTTGGGACATATAATTTTCATCATGCTTAGCTAGTACCTTAGAAGCACTGAAAACGCCTCTGGAATCAACACTCCCCTCAGCGACAATTCCTTGTCCCTCACGGAACAAATCCGGAAGAATTCCCTCATATTCAATAGGGACCGCATGCACAAAATCAGTCGTTTCAAATCTCACTTTCAGGCTATCCGACTCGGATATAAAGGAGCCTTCCTTAACCATTCCCCCGATGCGAAAACGGCGACCTGTCTCTACTTCACCCATGGCTACCTGGGAAGGCGTATAAAACATATTCATATTCTGGCCCAGAGCGAATAAGGTCAATCCGACCGTTGCACTCAGTCCTGCGGCGACGAACAAAATTACACCAAGTTTTTTTTTGCGATGTATTTTCAATTTAACTCCCAGGTTCTGTATAAAGCTATTACGGCTCGCGCACAGAATTAGTTTCAGCTTTTTCAAAAGATGCTCTGCGTTTCAGCTCTTTGATTATCTTCTCCTTGCGAAGGATTGGTAAAAGCATATTTACTAATACAAAAATGCTAAAAATTGCGTATACCGACCAGACGTTAAATGCATAGCCGCCCATTTCAAAGAATTCTCTTAAACTGGAAAATTGAATTGCTTCGAGCATATCTGCCTAATTTATCACCCCTAATTTAACTTGTTCGAACGATCTCTTGGACCCATTGGGAGCGCCGCTCCCTCTGTAAAATCTCGTTTCTTGTTGCTAGTGTAAGGCTGACTATAAAAAATAGATAGACAGCAAGTATCATTACACCGGTCGCCATCCAAAATTCCGGACCGTTTGCGCTTCCATTTGAAGTTGATAGCGGGCTAGAGGGCTGATGCAGTACATTCCACCACTCTACTGAATATTTAATAATGACAACGTTAATGCAACCAACGATTGACAGGAGCGCACAAGCTTTCGCTGACTTATCAGGATCTTCTATCGCCGAGCGAAGAGCGACCACACTTAGTAATAAAAAAAACTGAAACAACATTGAGACTAATCTCGCATCAGTCCACTCCCACCAAGTCCCCCACATGACACTTCCCCATAGTGAGCCAGTAGCCAATGTAACGAATGAAAACCAGGCACCCAGAGGAGCCGCATGCTTGGCAACCATATCTGCTAACTTCATTTTCCATACCAACGTTATTGTTCCCGCAACGGCCATCAAAGGGAAAAATGCGAGGGAGGTACCGGCAACAGCAACATGAATTACTAGGATACGTGTTGTAAAACTCTGCTGGTAATCTGGCGGCAAGAACAGGAGTGCCCATACTATTCCAACTATCATTAGGATACACATCGCGGAAGCAAGCCAAGGTAGCCACTTGGTCGAGATTTCGTAGAACCAGCGAGGGGAACCTAATTTTGCGAACCACATCCACATAAAACATTATTCCTACACTAACCATGAAGTTTACGACTATATCATGCCCTAATGTCGTATCCATGCTTCTTATTGTAACTCATTGTAATTACGGGGTAATCAGAAAATTAGACCACAGTAGAGAAATTTCTACGCTAGGTCACACTAATTCGTAATGCCGTGGCAGACGCCAAAGGGGCTAGAGTGAGAGAACCAAAAAACATCGCGCCCAACACCGCCATATACCCGGACAAAGAAGCCCCATTTAATGCCTCCTGAACCGTCAATGTTCCAGCAATCAAAACGGGAACACTCATCGGCAACGTGATTACAGCTAGAATCAGCCCCCTACTCCCAAGACCAACCGTTAGAGCAACTCCAATTGAGCCCAGCAAACTCAGTATCGGGGTCCCTAACAACAATGTTAAAAACATCACCCAGTAAGCGTCATCGGGCAAACTCAACATATATGCGACCAAAGGCGAGACGATCACCACCGGTAAACCACTGACCAGCCAATGGGCCATATTCTTCGCAAGCACTAAAAAATAGAGTGGATGAGGACTTAGCAGCAATTGTTCCAAGGACCCATCCTCGAAATCGTTCCGGTACAAACTATCCATAGCCAGCAGCGACGCAAGAAGTGCAGAAATCCAAAGGACTCCAGAGGCAATTTCACCTAACCTAGCTGGATCAGGAGAAATTCCAATAGGAAACAAAGAACAAACAATTAAAAAAAACATGAAAGGATTAAAGATATCGTTTTTACGCTTATAGGCGACCAACAAATCCCTCTTCAGAGTCGCTGTGAAGGCTTCAATTGTAGTCACTTGATCCATTAATAGATTTTTATCCTAAGTCTAATAACGTTAAATTAGGAAGTAGTAATTCATGATGAGTAGTTACGAACACTACCCCACCTTTGTTTGCATGCTGGCTAAGTAGTCTCTCAAGAAGATTAACCCCCTCCTGGTCTAACGTAGTGAAAGGTTCATCTAGAACCCAGAGAAGGGACTTATTAAGAAGTAGTCGAGATAGAGAAACTCTTTGCTGCTGACCTGCCGAGAGAGTGAAACACTGAGAGTCTTCAAACCCTCGAAGACCCATCTCTCCAAGAGCGTGGTCAATTTGTTCATTTATTACGCTAGTCGACAATCCAACAGACCAGCGGAGATTTTCATGAGGCGTCAAAACTTTGTTCACACCGACCCGATGACCCATGTAGATTAGGGAAGAGCGTACATCCTCCCAATGATCCTGAATGGGCTTGCTAAACCATGTCAATTCGCCTCGAAACGCGTCGTTTAATCCACAAAGGATTCTAAGCAGAGTAGTTTTGCCGCTCCCGTTGGATCCTTTAATTTGAATCACCTGCCCTCGATGGGCAGTAAAGTTTAGATCTTTGAAAAGGACTCTATTATCCCGCTCGCAAAAAAGGTTTTCTGCTTGAAGAACATTCTGAATTTCACGTTCTTGCGCCACAAACGTTTAATTCCAATCAGACAGGCGCGCTCTGAGGCGCATAGCTGCTTGACTGTGAATTTGACTCACTCGTGACTCACTCACGCCAATTACCTCTCCTATTTCTTTGAGATTTAGCTCTTCGTCATAATAGAGCGCCAGCACTAACTTTTCTCTTTCTGGCAAACCATCTATAGCCGTTGCCAAATGCTTCTTAAAGGTATCCCTTTGCAAACCATCACAAGGCCCGGGCAGTTCCCCAGCCGCCAACTCTATAGCAGAATCGTCACCCTCCATGATGTCATCAAAACTAAAGAGTCTGGATCCAGATGCGTCTTGCAAGATGGCATAATAAGAATCCAAGTCTATCTCTAACTCTTTCGCTATCTCTTTATCTCGTGCATCTTTACCCGTTCTCGCTTCGATAGACTTAATGGCTTCAGCCACTTTGCGCGATTTCCGATGAACACTTCGAGGCGCCCAATCTCCCTTGCGAACTTCATCCAGCATGGAGCCACGAATTCGGATACCCGCGTAAGTCTCAAAACTAGCTCCTTTTGAAATATCGTATTTCTTTGCAGCTTCAAGAAGGCCTATCATGCCGGACTGGACTAAATCATCAATTTGAACGCTGGCAGGCATCCTTAAAAGCAAATGATGAGCAATCCTTTTAACTAAGGGAGCATAGCGCTCTACGACATCGCTCAACGGAGCAACCGACCCGTCCTTGTCTATTTGCACATTTTGTTCTAGTAAGGAAGCTCCTGTTGCTGCACTCATAATCAGTTATCCCGATTTTTATTTGTTTTACTAAATGATTTGATTTAGCTGACGAATAAATAGATATAAATTATCAATGTTGATCCGGCTAAACTTCATTCATAAAGATGGTGCAATAACTGTTCCAATTTTAAATAAACGTGCGACTCTTTCGCTATCACCCGGATTACGCGGGCTAGCGCTTATTAGCTCTATTTTCCATTTTTAAAGTTAAAGATTTAGCGTCAAAATTTTGGCTGATTAACAAAGATTCGCGTCAATAAACCATCGTTAAGACGCGACTATAAACTTTGGGAAATAAGTCGGAAGATACATTTTGGAATCAGTTCATTCCAGAGAGACTAAAACAAGAATCAGAGTCTTTAGCTAGTGCAAAGCTCCGCAAAAGTTTGTACCAAATTTTTGGAGCAATCTTAATTCTCAAGCCCTGGGTGGCGTTACACCGGTCTGCCTCATATATTTGCCACCTCGATCCTTATATGTGACATCGCATTGCTCATCAGACTGATAAAAAAGCATTTGAGCTACGCCCTCATTAGCGTAAATTTTTGCTGGCAGGGGAGTAGTATTTGAAAACTCGAGAGTTACATGACCTTCCCACTCCGGCTCTAGTGGAGTTACATTCACTATTATCCCGCAGCGCGCGTAGGTTGACTTGCCCAGGCAAATTGTCAAAACATCTTTTGGTATTCGGAAATATTCTATTGTTCTTGCTAACGCGAAAGAGTTTGGAGGGATAATGCAACTCGGCTCGTCTATAGTTACGAAACTCGTCTCATCAAAATTTTTAGGATCTACAACATTGGTGGTGTGGACATTGGTAAAAATTTTGAATTCAGAAGCACATCGAACATCATATCCGTAACTTGAAGTTCCATACGAAATAACTTTCTGGTCATCAATAAAACGTACTTGACCTGATTCAAAAGGCTCTATCATCGCCTCCGTCGATGCCATTCGTTTGATCCACTTATCTGATTTAATACTCATTTCAAGTAGGACTCCACATTAAAATTCGTCGGTTGCAATAATTTAGAGTTTCAATTTAAAGAAATTTTCTTTGGTTGTTGATTTAAGAATAATGAAATTTAGCAATAACCGACATAATCTCAATAAAGGATGAGCAAACAACTCGGCTTTTGCGATATTATACCCTCAAATTTGAAAGATCAGTATACTTTAGCAATTTCAAAAACCACTCTCTGATCAACAAATGCAAATTGACTAAACTCCGAGAGGTAGGAAATTTTCCGAAAACCGGTTTTCGGCCGGGAATATTGCAACAAAATCATAAGGGTAAAACTCATGAAAAGATGGCAATGTATAATCTGCGGGTTCATCTATGATGAAGAAAAGGGTATTCCAGAGGATGGAATTCCCGAAGGAACGAGATGGGACGATATCCCCGATGATTGGATGTGTCCAGATTGCGGTGTTGGCAAAGAAGATTTTGAAATGTATGAGATATAAGTCGCTCGCTGCAGACTAGGTTGCAAATACATAAATAAGAAAAAAGATCGAATATTTAATCAGATTTAAAGGACAAAACGGTGAACCCTCGAAAGATATTAGTTACCAGTGCTCTGCCTTATGCGAATGGAGATATCCATCTTGGCCATATAATGGAAGTAGTGCAAACAGACATATGGGTCAGATTTCAAAAGTTACAAGGGCACGATTGCGTTTACGTCTGCGCGGATGATGCACATGGCACTAGCATTATGTTAAGTGCCGAGGAACGAGGCATTTCCCCCCAGGAATTGATTGATGATGTTAAAGAGCAGCACGAGCACGATTTCGCTGGATTTTTAATAGATTTCGATAATTTTTACACGACTCATTCGAAAGAAAATAGAGAATTTTCAGAGTCAATTTATTTAGCGTTAGAAAAAAATGACCATATTTCGAAAAGGACCATTAAGCAACTCTTTGATCCTGAAAAAAAGCTTTTTTTAGCCGACCGCTATGTCGTTGGGGCTTGCCCAAAATGTCATGCTGAAAATCAGTACGGCGATAACTGTGAAGTTTGTGGTTCCACTTACAGCCCTTCTGAGCTAATCAATCCTCAGTCCGTAATCTCGGGTGCAACTCCAATAGAAAAAGAATCTGAGCATTTCTTTTTTAGAGTTCCTATGTTTTCAGATATGTTAAAGAAATGGACTCGGAGTGGCACACTTCAAAATTCAGTCTCTAACAAGGTGAATGAGTGGCTTGATGATGAGTTGCAAGAGTGGGACATCAGTCGAGATAAGCCATACTTTGGCTTTGAAATACCAAACACACAAGGAAAATATTTTTATGTTTGGCTTGATGCGCCCATTGGCTACATGGCTAGTTTCAAAAACTTCTGCGATAAAACTGATTATTGTTTCGACGATTACTGGAATGAAAATTCTACAAACGAAGTGCATCATTTCATTGGTAAGGATATTATAAATTTTCATACCCTTTTCTGGCCGGCGATGCTTAGCAGTGCGAACTATAGGACACCCAGTGCCGTTCACGCACATGGGTTTCTGACGGTAAACGGCACTAAGATGTCAAAGTCCAGAGGGACTTTCATAAACGCAAGTACTTACCTTAAGCATCTAGATGCGGAATACCTACGCTACTACCTCGCCTCAAAATTGTCTTCTGGGGTTGAAGATCTAGACTTGAATCTCGAAGATTTCGTGCAAAAAGTAAACTCAGATTTAGTAGGTAAGCTTGCCAACATCGCCAGTCGGTGCGCCGGTTTCATTGAGAAAAATTTCGCGGGCAAACTTTCGGAAAACCTCGATACTCCAGAGATTATCGTCGAAATTCAATCAAAACAGCAGGACATCGCAGAACTTTATGAAAAGTTGGATTATAGTAAAGCAGTTCGCCTGATTATGGCTTCAGCGGACTTGGCCAACAAATTTATAAATGAAAAACAGCCTTGGGTTATTGCCAAGAAAAACCCAAATTCAGAAGAGTTGCAGGCAATTTGCTCAACCGGTATTAATGCATTCAGACTACTTGTTATTTATATTAAACCTGTCCTGCCCGCTTTAGCGGTTAAAGCAGAATCATTTTTAAAAATCGATCCACTAAATTGGAAGGATCTTAGTTATATTCTAACCAACCATGAAATCTCTAAATTCAATGCGATGGTTCAACGAATCGAACCCGACAAGGTGAATATGATCGTCGATGAAACAAAACACGGTTCAGAATCCAAACCAACCGTTAAAGAGGAAGCCAAAGAGCCTGCAGGTACTTTTGAGCCAGAAATCTCGGTGGATGACTTTTTTAAGATCGATCTCCGGATCGCGAAAATTATTTCAGCATCTGAAATTGAAGACGCCGACAAGCTACTCAAATTGCAGCTGGATTTAGGTAAAGATGAAAAAGGTAACCAAATCCACCGTACAGTATTTTCAGGAATCAAGTCAGCCTACAAACCGGAAGAAATGATAGGAATGCTGACAGTAGTGGTCGCGAACTTACGACCACGTAAAATGAAGTTCGGTATTTCAGAAGGTATGATCTTGGCAGCGGGACCAGGCGGTAAAGATATTTGGCTTATTGAGCCACACTCCGGCGCAAGCCCCGGTATGCGAGTCACTTGAAGGTTCCGATCAACCAAAATAACTGGGCTGACGTTTTCCTTCAACAAATTGATTTAGTTCCAAAAGCACACTGGCGCAATTTTGACGAAAGTAATAAGCTTGATCTCCACCGAACTATTTGGCGTTGATACGATTAAACGAGCTTCATCCTCAGGTAAGAACTTTATGAAGAATTATTCAATTTCTTTAATCTCACGAAAATCTTTATCTACAATTTGCGCCGTGGCATTAGGATTTTTCACATCGATGTGTGCCGCGCAAGACAGCGTTTTGAGAGACATCGAAAACTCCGTCATCAAAATTTATACAACACAAGCTGCACCCGATTATTTTACGCCATGGAGACTACTAACGCCGCGCCAGAGCAGTGGCTCAGGCTCGGTGATCGCAGGTAATCAAATTCTCACAAATGCCCATGTCGTGGCAAACGCAAGTTATGTTCAAGCGCAGAAACACAATGACCCACAGAGGTATCTCGCGAGGGTAACTTTCGTCTCACACGAAGCAGATCTAGCCATAATCACGGTCGACGATCCAAGTTTTTTCTCTGATTTACAGCCTCTGAGTATTGGATTACTCCCCGAGCCCTTGCAAGAAGTGTCGGTTTATGGATATCCGATTGGAGGGAAGTCGTTGAGCATAACTAAGGGAATCCTATCCCGTGTGGAGCAACAAATTTACGCTCATGCGGGAGCATTTTTGCTGGCGGGACAAATAGATGCCGCAATTAATCCCGGCAATAGCGGAGGACCCGTAATCGTTGATAACCAAATTGTTGGAGTCGTAATGCAGGCCAGTAGCGGAGGTCGGGCAGAGAACCTCGGTTATTTCGTACCCCCGAGTATTATTCAGCATGTATTAAAAGATAGCACGGACGGCGTTAATGACGGTTTCCCAGATTTAGGTTTTAGAACACAGGCGCTAGATAGTCCGGCGGCGAAAACTGCATATGGCCTGAAAGAAGGTCAAAACGGCGTTTTAGTCATTAAAGTTTTTGAAAACTCTCCTGCAGCTGGAATTTTTCAAGAAAACGATGTGATTTTAAGCATAGACGATTTCGATATTGCTGAAGATGGGACTATACGATTATCCGAAGACTTACTCACAGACTATAAGCATTCCATCGATATGCATCATATGGGAGAGGAAATTCTAGTTCGCTACTCTAGAGATGGAGTCGAAAACTCCGTGAGCCTTCAAGCAGAAAAAGCGCAGGACAACTACAGCCTTGTTAAGGGAGAACAATTCGACAAAATTCCTCAATATTATATTTACGGAGGAGTATTGTTCGTCCCACTAAATATGAACCTCATTAAAAGGTGGGGTAACGATTGGTCTAGATCTGCGCCAGTGAGTCTCTTGCAAATGAGAAACGAGTGGAGCACACCTGACCGAAAAGAAGTTGTAGTAGCGCTGCAAGTTCTGGCAGCTGACGTTAACCTTGGTTATCACGACTGGAGAAATTGGGTTGTAGATTCAGTTAATGGGAGCCCGATCAAGAACTTTAAACAGTTCACCGATATGCTTGAGGAAAACTCTGAAGAAAACGTCGTTTTCGAAAACAAAAATGGTTATCAAATGGTTATCAATCACCACCGGGCTATGGAAAGCGAATCAGATATATTGAAACAATATCG
Source organism: uncultured Pseudohongiella sp. (assembly GCA_902591495.1). Lineage (GTDB taxonomy): Bacteria > Pseudomonadota > Gammaproteobacteria > Pseudomonadales > Pseudohongiellaceae > UBA9145. The sequence continues at coordinate 27,986 of CACJAW010000010.1, read as the reverse complement.
AATACCAGCTGCCCATTCACAAGAATTTATCAATGAAGACTAACTTTACAGTTGCTTATTCTTGTTAACCATATCCGCGAATCTGTGCGAGGAAAATAGGTATAACGTCGAACATTAAAGAGTCATTGGTAGACCGCATTGATGAAATACTCCCTCAGACACAATGCGAAAAATGCGGTTACGCTGGATGTAGGCCTTATGCGGAAGCGCTAGTGAAAGGGGACGACATAAACAAATGTCCCCCTGGTGGAAATGAGACGATATTGGCACTATCTAAGTTACTTTCGACTCCTTACCTGGCTCTCAATCCCAAACACGAAAAAATCACAACTCAGAAAGTTGCTTACATAATTGAAGACCAGTGTATTGGTTGCATGAAATGCATAAAGGTTTGTCCGATGGATGCAATAGTTGGAGCGCCGAAACTGATGCATACTGTAATAACCGATGATTGCAGTGGCTGCGACCTTTGTATCGATCCCTGCCCTGTCGATTGTATTATAATGCGAGAGGTAAAAAATGAAGACACGGTTTCTGTTTCAAGTCAAACAATTAGTGCGGAGCTTAACCAATCTTATAGGTGGAGAAGTTTGCATGCAAAGCGACAAACTCGTTTAGCGAACGAGGCCATTAAAAACACAAACAAGGAAACAACGATAAAGGAAGCGAGCTTTTCACGAACAAATGCTAGAAAAGAAATCAAAGATGCAATCGGAAGAACATTGCAAAAGCGAAAAATTGCCCAGGACATAAAACTGAATCGACATAACCCATGAATAGAGACAACCGAATACAATTCTTTGCTCAACTTAAAAAAGATAACCCAAACCCAAAAACCGAATTAAAATACAACAGTAATTTTGAACTTCTCATTGCAGTAATTTTATCTGCCCAAGCAACAGATACGAGCGTAAATAAAGCTACAGAAAAACTTTACAGCGTAGCTAACACTCCTCAGAGTATTCTTAGCCTTGGGGAGAAAAAATTAAAAGCACACATCAAGACGATAGGTTTATTTAACACAAAAGCAAAAAATATCTTAAAAACATGCCAAATTTTGCTTGATGAGCATAAGGGTAAGGTGCCGGACACTAGACAATCTCTTGAGGCGCTTCCAGGTGTTGGCAGAAAGACAGCCAACGTCGTACTGAACACCGCTTTTAGTAAGGAAACAATGGCTGTAGATACTCATATTTTCCGCGTATCTAACAGAACGGGTCTAGCTCCCGGAAAGAACGTACTCGAGGTAGAACGGAATTTATTGAAAAGAATTCCTCAGGAGTACTTACTTAATGCTCATCACTGGCTAATATTGCTAGGTCGTTACGTTTGTACCGCACGAAGCCCTAAATGTGTGTCCTGCAAAGTTGCAGAGTTTTGCCGTTACAAATATAAACTTACTAACTAGCCCAGTTTAATTATCGATTTTTTTTTGCAGCGATTCGCATTCTTAGCGCATTAAGCTTTATAAAACCCTCGGCATCTCGTTGATCATAAGAACCGGCATCATCCTCAAATGTTGCTATTTCCTCATCAAATAGGGAGTTGTCGGATTCCCGACCAACCACGATCACGTTACCCTTATACAATTTTAATCGAACACGGCCACACACAAATTTCTGAGATTGATCAATCAGAGCCTGGATGGCCTCCCGCTCCGGAGACCACCAGTAACCATTGTAAATAAGTGAGACATACCTGGGCATAAGATCGTCCTTCAAGTGAGCAAGCTCTCGATCCAAGGTAATAGATTCAATCGCTCGATGCGCCTTTAGAAGAATTGTGCCTCCTGGCGTTTCATAGCATCCTCTTGACTTCATTCCAACATAGCGATTTTCAACAATATCTACTCTCCCGATACCATGCGCGCCGGCTGTCTTGTTCAGCTCATACAGCAACTCAGCTGGCGATAATCTTTCTCCATTAATAGATACCGGGTCCCCCCTGTCATACTCTAGATCGATATAAGTTGCCTCATCAGGAGCACTTTCCGGGGAAACCGTCCATTGCCACATATCCTCCTCTGGTTCATTTGCAGGATTTTCAAGGACGTCCCCCTCATAAGAGATGTGTAACAAATTTGCATCCATGGAATAAGGTGATTTCTTTCCTCTCTTTTTTTCAACGGGGATGTTGTGGTCAGCACAATATTTGAGCAGTCGATCTCTAGAGGTAAGGTCCCACTCCCGCCACGGCGCAATGACTTTCACAGAAGGACTTAGAGCGTAAGCTCCCAACTCAAAACGAACTTGGTCATTCCCTTTCCCAGTTGCTCCATGGGCAATTGCATCTGCACCAGTCTCCCGCGCGATTTCAACCATCCTTTTAGAAATCAGCGGGCGAGCAATAGAAGTTCCCAACAAATATTCTCCTTCATAGAGAGGGTTCGCCCTAAACATAGGAAACACATAATCACGGACGAATTCCTCCCTAAGGTCTTCAATGAAAATCTGCTGGATTCCCATGGCCTCTGCTTTCTTGCGAGCAGGCTCCAACTCCTCTCCCTGCCCGATGTCGGCAGTAAAAGTGACCACTTCACATTGATATTCCTGCTGTAGCCATTTGACAATAACTGAAGTATCTAGACCACCCGAATAGGCAAGTACAACTTTATTTATTTCCGACACACTAATGCTCTCCAATTACTTTTCCCGAATCTGCTCTTCAAAAACAATCTTATTTCAGCAAACTAGTCTATGATCAAAGTATCTTCAAACATTCTATCATTAAGTATAGATCAATATATAATTGTAAGCCCTCCTAACTAGAATTCAGCTTAAGCCAAACTTCAGTTATAATAGCAATACGAGGTAAAGGGATCATGACCGCAGCTGAGTTAGTTACGATAACCAAACCTGATGATTGGCACCTCCACTTAAGAGATGAAATAGCCTTAAAAACGACCGTGCCTGCAACATCTAGAGTTTTTGGCAGAGCCATTGTGATGCCAAACTTAAAGCCCCCAGTTACTTCCGTGAAGATGGCTCTCAATTACCGTTCACGTATATTAGAGCATAAGACCCCAGACTCAAGTTTTAATCCTCTTATGACTCTGTTTTTAACCGATAACCTCGACCCTAAAGAGATCGTTAGCCTATCCAACGAAGAATCTGTTGTTGCCGTAAAATATTATCCCGCAGGTGCGACAACGAACTCCGACACAGGAGTAACTAATATAAAAAACGTTTATCGGATCATTGAGAAGATGGCTGAGCTCGGTGTGCCGTTACTCCTGCATGGCGAAGTTACGGAGAATCATATTGATATATTTGACCGGGAAAAAGTGTTTATCGAAACCATCTTAGCCCCCCTGATCGAGAGATATCCAGACCTTAAGGTAATATTAGAACACATCACGACAAAAGACTCAGTTGAATTTATTGAGAGTCAGTCTTCGAGGGTTGCGGGTACGATCACTATTCATCACCTTCTCTATAATCGGAATGATATGCTCGTTGGTGGAATCAAACCCCATCTCTACTGTCTTCCAGTACTTAAACGAAATATTCATCAGACCTCACTGATTCGAGCTGCATTGGGGGGTAACCCAAAGTTTTTCCTTGGAACTGATTCTGCTCCTCACGCGAGACTTGAGAAAGAAACTAGCTGCGGATGTGCGGGCGTATTCTCAGCGCCAGCCGCTATCGAGCTGTATGCACAATTTTTTGCTGATCATAATAGTCTTTCTAAGCTTGAAGGGTTTGCCAGTTTTTTTGGCGCCGACTTTTACGGACAACCAAGAAATAAGGAAAAAATTACTCTTGAATTTAAACCTTGGCGGATGCCGCAGCAATATCAACTAGGGGATGTGCCGACCGTCCCGATTATGGCTGGAGAAGCGATAAACTGGCAATTGAAAGATAGTTCAGAAAAATGACAACAAGCGATGTCCACGAAAGCTCTTCTTCACCGCTAGCAGATAGATTCAGAACCTATCTACCAGTAGTAATTGACATTGAAACAGGTGGATTTAATTCAGCAACGGATGCTGTCCTGGAAATTTCCGCTGTCATTTTAAACATGGATAAAGATGAAAAGTTGGTGATAGACCAAACTTTTTTTAGCAGGGTCATTCCTTTCGAGGGTTCCAATATCGAAGATTCTGCACTTAAATTCACCGGAATCGACCCCTATCACCCTCTTCGAGTCGCAAGGCCTGAAAAGGTTGTTTTTCAAAATATGTTTAAGCTTGTTAGAGATGCCATGAAATCAAATGGTTGCAAACGAGCAATTTTGGTCGGCCACAACTCTCATTTTGATCATGGTTTTTTAAACGCAGCCAGCCAAAGAAACCTATTAAAAAGAAATCCCTTTCATCCCTTTTCTTCTTTCGATACTGCGAGTTTAAGCGGCCTAGCCTACGGACAAACAGTTCTCGCAAGAGCTTGCGATGTTGCAAAAATAGAGTTTGACGACAATCAAGCTCATTCCGCTAAATATGACGCAGAGAAAACAGCCGAGTTATTTTGTAGGATTGTAAATAAGTGGAAAGATCTCGGAGGATGGCCGCTGCAAAATGCAGACAAATCCTAACAGGTTTTCTTCGTGAATAAGCTGATTACTCGGTATCAGACTTTGGCTCATTCTCCTCCACAGCAGCTTCAAGCACCGGGAGAAGCTCACCTTTATCATGCATCTCTGTAATTATATCGCACCCACCAACAAGCTCACCCTCGACGAATAATTGAGGGAAGGTGGGCCAATTTGAAACGGCAGGGAGGTTTTGCCTAATCTCAGGATTACTAAGGACGTCCACATAGGCGAATCGCTTTCCACAAGACATGAGGATCTGAATAACTTGCGCGGAGAAACCGCATTGCGGTTGCTCTGGACTTCCTTTCATGTAAAGCAGTATCCCGTTATCGTCAATTTGTTCTTTGATCGTGTCCTCGATGCTCATGTTTTTACCCTGCAAAGGCGGTTTAAAAATGAAATTATAGTTTAAGCTCGGTCAATTGTCAGCAGTCTAAAATTATAGAAATGGTGTTATGACATTCTTGATGGACTTCCCCAACCCCCTCCCCCCGGTGTTAGAATTGTCAGTTTATCCCCTTTGCTTGCGTTGAGTGAACATTTACCTGGAACTGGGTTGTCGTTAAAAAGATTCTTGCCAAGATCTCCCGGCTCTCCTCCGAGGAGACCCCATGGGCTAGTGATTCTCCTCTCACTCAAAATCGTTACGTGAGCATCATCAAGAAATTCATATTCCCGAATTATACCATTCCCACCTCTGTTTCGCCCTCTACCACCAGATTGACGTCTAAGTTCATATCGACTTATCCTCAATGGATAGTGCATCTCGACACTCTCTACTGGCGTGTTCAAGGTATTTGTCATATGGCTATGCTTACCGTCAAGCCCTTTAAAAGTCGGTCCTCCTCCTGTGCCACCTGCTACCGTTTCGTAGTAATCCCAGCGACTGCCTTTGTCCTTGTCAATTAAGCCCATCGCTATATTATTCATAGTTCCCTGCGCAGCAGAAGGTATCATCTCAGGAGAAGCCTTTGCTAATACTCCAAAAATCAAATCTACCAAACGCATTGAGGTTTCGACGTTCCCGGCCGCAACAGCAGCAGGTCTTTTTGCATTCAAAATAGACCCTTCACAAGTCTTAATTTCTATATTCCGAAATAGACCATGACAAGCTGGAGTGTACGACGGCATCAAACAGCGAAAACAATAATAACTTGCAGCAGCCACAACGGCTTTTGGACAATTCAAATTCCCTTTTACCATAGTCGATGAGTCTGTGAAATCCAAAATTACCAAATCAGATATTACCTCCATCGTTATTGCTAATTTTATATTGACCGTTCCACAACCATCATCATCCAAAAAGTCTATGAATTTATAGGTTCCCGGTTTCAATTTAGAGATTGCAGCTGATGATATTCCCTCCGCAAAATTGTTAAGCTGTTCTATATTTTCTAGATAAGTTGTCCAACCTATTTTTTCAATCAACTGTTCTAATCTAATCCTACCTATTTTATTGGCTCCTGCCTGCGCGGCAAAATCGCCTGTAAGAACATTATCAGCAATTCCAAGGAGCTGCGCCGAATCCTTCTGTAAAACCCCAGCTCTAAACAGAAAGGTCGGCGGAATAACTAAACCTTCTTCCTCTATTCTGGAAGATATAGGCATAGAGCCAGGTATATTACATCCAATGTTCGCGTGATGAGCACGATTTACAACAAAACCACCCAAGCGACTATCATCCAGAAATACTGGACTAATGACAGTCACGTCTGGTAAGTGAGTACCTCCCAGGAATGGATCATTAAGGACTAATAGGTCGCCTTGCATCCAGTCTTTATCCCCGACAATTGAATGCATCGCATATGCCATGCTCCCAAGATGGACAGGCATGTGATCAGCTTGAGCAAGCATTTCCCCATTTATATCGAAAATAGCACAAGAGTAGTCAAGACGGTCTTTGATATTGGGTGAGAAAGCTGCCCTTTTCAATACCAAGCCCATTTCATCGCAGATTGCAGATACCCTGCTAGAGAAAAGATTTAGTTCAATTGGATCTATACCGTTCATAACGCTGAGAATATCGAATCAGAGCTCCCCGAGCAATTATTCGCTACTGATTGATACATTATTGTGAAACAGATATGATTGGGTTCACGACATGGGTGGCGAGAGCTACCCATTTTCTTTTTTAGGAAACAATTAGGTTACTTACAGCAGAGTCTTATGCACAAATTCAGTTAGACTCGGATTTAATAATTTATGACCATACAACACTTTCTAACATTAAAGGATTTACCTGTCGTCGATATACGGGGAATTGTTGAGCGTGCAATTGAGTTGAAAAATGACCCTAATCTCGCAGCAAATGTATCCAGAAAAACGTTAGGCTTGGTTTTTGAAAAATCTTCTACAAGAACACGAGCAGCATTCGAAGTGGCCATGACTCAAATGGGTGGATCTTCTATGTTTTTAAAAAGTTCAGACTCGCAACTTGGCAGAGGTGAACCTATAGAAGATACCTCGAGAGTGCTCTCCAGACTTGTAGACTGCATAGCCCTGAGAACAGATAAGCACAGCAAACTAGAGAATTTTGCGGAACATTCAAGGGTGCCAGTCATAAATGCGCTCACTGATGAATTTCATCCCTGCCAACTATTGGCAGACATGCAAACTTTTATCGAGAAGAGGGGCGATATCAGTGGTCGATCTGTTGCTTGGATAGGTGACGGCAACAATGTATGCCAATCCTACATAAACGCAGCCGAAGTTTTTAACTTTGAATTACGAATCAGCTGTCCAAAAGGCTTTGAGCCTAACAAAAATTTGCTATCCAATAATGCAAAAAGAGTGTATTTAAATAGCGATCCAATCTCAGCAGTGAGGGGAACTGATCTCGTTGTAACTGACGTTTGGGCCTCTATGGGGCAGGAAACAGAGCAGAAAGAGCGAGCAAGCGCGTTCAAAAACTATCAGGTGACATCAGAGCTGATGTCATATGCCAATCAATATGCTTTATTCATGCACTGCCTCCCTGCTCATCGTGGTGAGGAAGTCTCTTGCGATGTCATCGATGCGCATGATTCGGTAGTCTGGGATGAGGCCGAAAATCGTATGCACTCACAAAAAGCACTTCTGGAATTACTTATATAACTAGTTTTTATGCTTTTAGAGTACACGTCGCACCTACCACAATATATAGTACTGAGTATTCAATGAAAATTTGATTTATGCTGGTTGAAATTAACACCCTAACGGGTAGTTATATTTACAACATTCTGCACCAAATAAGTGCTTAGAATACCCTTATCTGCGTTCCAGTCTAATAAGCACAATCTATCAACATTTTATAAACAAACTACCCACTGAAAAACCGCTTGCAAATTCATACGTGCCGCATTATGTTGTGTGATCCAAGGGTCGATTATCTACATATGGTACAGGAAGGGCTTAAGCCGCGACGACATCGGTGGTATCGCAATTGCTACCTTGGATAAAGAAAGTGGCTTAAGTATTCGAATTCAAGGAACAATTTAGCCCTCTTGGTCATTCTTGAAGATATACAAAATTGTGCAATTGCATTGATAAAGAAAAGATTGTTGTAAAAAGAATTAAAGTCTCGCAGGAAAAACACTATATATAGTATGAGAGTCTGACAACGTTAAATAGCGAATTATAGTCAGCAAAATGGCAACCCACGGGCTTCCGAAAAAAGAGGTAGGGTCAAGATCGCAACCAAGGCAGGGTTTAAATTTTTAGGAAAACTGCAATCCAACTGAGTCAGAGTCAAAGAAGCAAGCCTTGGGAAAAGGCTTTAATTGGAAGAAAAATTTCGGAGTAAAAGAAAAAATGCAACCTGATGTGAGAATCAAAGATAGCTCTTCCTTCAAAGAAAAATCAAGCAATGACGAGTCAATTTCTATGACGGATACAGCACCGGGACAGTTAAGAGTCATAAAAAGAAACGGCGCTGTAGTGGCCTACGATGAAAGTAAAATTTCTGTTGCAATTACCAAAGCTTATTTAGCGGTTGAAGGCGGACAAGCGGCAGCATCAACGAGAATACATGAATCCGTCGCCCAGTTGGCGAGACAAATCACAGATATTTTCAAAAGACGTATGCCATCTGGTGGAACAATACATATAGAAGATATTCAAGATCAAGTTGAACTGGCGTTAATGCGAACAGGAGAGCACAAAATAGCCAGAAGCTATGTTATTTATAGAGCAGATCATGCTCGAATTAGGGAGCAAAACAAAGAGCAACGGGAAGAAAATCATCCAGAAATTACCGTAACATTAGAAGACGGTAGAGAAGGTCCGTTAGACACGTCGCGACTTCTTACCGTGATTACTGAAGCTTGTAACGACTTAACAGGCGTTTCAGCAGACACAATTTACAATGAAACCTTAAAGAATCTCTATCCCGGCGTTAAAATGGAAGATGTCAGAACTTCATTAGTAATGACAGCCAGAACTTTAGTCGAACATGATCCTAATTATTCCTATGTAACAGCTCGTTTACTTTTAGATTCGCTAAGAGCCGAAGCGCTGAGATTTCTAGGCATCGCTGAAGCCGCCACGCACACAGAAATGCACTATCGTTATGCCGCAACATTAAAGCCCTATATTGAAAAAGGTGTGGAATTGGGCTTGCTCTCACCACACCTGCTGGAATATGACTTAAACGTATTAGGAGAAGCTCTAAAGGCAGACAGAGATCAACAGTTCACCTATTTGGGACTTCAAACCCTCTATGACAGATACTTTATTCACAGTGAAGGGGTTAGGTTTGAGTTACCTCAGGTTTTCTTTATGAGGGTCGCAATGGGCCTGGCCTCAAATGAAGATAATCGAGAGCAGAGAGCCATAGAGTTTTATAACTTAATTTCAAGTTTTGATTACATGGTTTCAACGCCACAGTTATTTAATTCGGGAACTTTAAGACCTCAATTGTCGTCATGCTTTTTGACAACAGTCCCAGATGATCTCCACGGTATCTATTCGGCTATAAGAGACAATGCAATGCTCTCAAAGTGGGCCGGTGGCCTCGGCAACGATTGGACTCCAGTGCGGGCACTGGGTGCTCATATAAAAGGTACTAATGGCAAATCGCAGGGTGTCGTCCCTTTTCTGAAAGTGGTAAATGATACTGCGGTTGCTGTTAATCAAGGAGGGAAGCGTAAAGGAGCCGTGTGTTCTTATTTAGAAACTTGGCACATGGACATAGAAGAATTCTTAGAGCTAAGAAAAAACACCGGTGACGACCGTCGCAGAGCTCATGACATGAATACCGCAAATTGGATTCCAGATCTATTTATGAAGCGGGTCTTTAACGACCAAGACTGGACCTTGTTTTCACCAAATAACGTTCCAGATTTACATGAAAAGCACGGAATAGATTTCGAAAAAGCATATTTAGAATATGAGCGCAGAGCCATTGCTGGAGATATCGAGGTATATAAAACAGTCAAGGCCAAGGACCTTTGGCGAAAAATGATCTCAATGCTTTTTGAGACTGGACACCCTTGGATTACATTCAAGGATTCCTGCAATGTCCGATCCCCACAGCAGCATATTGGCACAATCCATTCTAGCAATCTTTGCACGGAGATCACGTTAAACACAAATCAAGATGAAATCGCGGTTTGTAATCTGGGGTCAGTTAATTTGGTAAACCATATTAACGAAAACGGGTTAAATCAAGAAAAGCTCAAAAAGACCATAACAACGGCAATTCGCATGCTAGATAACGTAATTGATATTAATTACTACTCTGTGCCCCAAGCCGAAAAATCAAACCTGAAGCATAGACCGGTTGGCATGGGAGTAATGGGCTTCCAGGACGCGCTGTACACACAAAAAATACCTTATGCGTCAGAAGAAGCAGTAGAATTTGCCGATTTATCAATGGAAGTGATTAGTTATCATGCAATCAGCGCATCGGCTGAGCTGGCTGTAGAAAGAGGTCGCTATGAATCCTATCACGGATCCTTATGGGACCAAGGAATATTGCCGATCGACTCATTAAAAAAACTAGAGGAGATAAGAGGAAAAGATTATCTCGATGTAAACATGGAGCAACGTCTGGATTGGCAGGGCTTAAGAGAGCGTATTAAGAACTCCGGCATGCGGAACTCAAATGTATTAGCAATAGCTCCAACCGCGACGATAGCTAACATAAGTGGTGTCTCTCAGTCCATAGAACCCACTTACCAGAATCTTTATGTTAAGTCTAATCTGTCCGGTGAATTCACAGTCGTAAACCCATACTTAGTGAAAGACTTAAAGGAACTAAACCTTTGGGACAGTGTTATGGTCAACGATTTAAAATACTATGAAGGAAGCGTACAAAAAATCGATAGAGTGCCAAAAGAAATTAAAGAAGTTTACGCTACCGCATTCGAAGTAGAACCCAGATGGTTGGTTGATGCGGCGAGCAGGCGTCAAAAATGGATAGATCAAGCCCAATCTCTAAACCTTTATGTATCAGGAGCCAGCGGTAAAAAGCTGGACATTACATATCGCATGGCTTGGTTAAGAGGGCTAAAAACCACGTACTACTTAAGGGCGTTGGCAGCCACAACTACGGAAAAATCAACGGTATCTGACAATAGTCTTAACAAGGTATCGACCGATGCCGCAGCAGCAGTACCAATGGCATGCTCAATCGATGATCCAGATTGCGAAGCATGCCAATAAGTCTATTTAGTAATTGGAAAAATATTAAAACATATTTATTAGTTGAAACTTTATTTATAGAGCAAGTAAAGCTAGCAGAGGTTTAAAACTATGTTGTCTTGGGAAGATTTTGATCAGGAAGAAACACTCAGCAAACAAGCAGAGAGCCCGACTGGGCAAAGCTCAGCCGGGAAGCTCGTAAGAGAACAACCCCAGCAGGAGTCTCTAGAAAATGTAGACTTAGATAGCAAGAAAGAACACTCAAGACAAATTCAGCAAGCAATCACCGATTTAGAATCACTAGATATCAGCACAGGCATGGAAGAACTGGAAGGATCTGCAGTTCGTGTAAAGGTTGATGATAAACGAATGATTAACTGCAGAGCGGACTTAAATCAAATAGTGCCCTTTAAATATGACTGGGCATGGCAAAAATACTTGGACGGTTGTGCAAATCATTGGATGCCGCAAGAAGTTAACATGAATGCTGATATAGCACTTTGGAAAGATCCGAACGGCCTTACGGAAGACGAACGGTTGATCGTGAAAAGAAACCTTGGTTTCTTTTCAACTGCAGATTCATTGGTAGCGAATAATCTGGTATTAGCGATATACCGTTTAGTCACCAATCCGGAATGCAGGCAGTATATATTAAGGCAAGCCTTTGAAGAAGCCATTCATACGCATGCTTATCAATACTGTATAGAATCCCTCGCAATGGACGAGGGAGAAATTTTTAATATGTACCACGAGATTCCATCCGTGGCCAAGAAAGCTGCTTGGGGTTTAAAGTATACAAGGTCAATCAGTGATCCGAATTTTAAGACCGGTACAACGGAAACGGACCAAGAACTTCTACGTAACTTAATAGCATTTTATTGCTGTTTAGAGGGTATTTTCTTTTATTGCGGCTTTACGCAAATTTTATCTATGGGTCGCAGAAACAAAATGACCGGAACCTCAGAACAATTCCAGTACATCCTTCGAGACGAATCGATGCATCTTAATTTTGGCATCGACATGATTAACCAAATAAAGTTAGAGAACCCAGAACTTTGGACTGATGAAATGAAAGAGCAGGCAACACAAATGATCTTGCAAGCTACTCAGTTAGAAATAGAGTATGCAAGAGATACCATGCCAAGAGGAGTCCTGGGCATGAACGCAGCAATGATGGAAGAGTACTTGGAATTCATAGCGAACCGACGATTGGTCCAAATAGGTCTGCCAGAGCAGTTTGATGGAGTTTCGAACCCTTTCCCCTGGATGTCAGAAATCATGGATTTACGAAAAGAAAAGAATTTTTTCGAAACAAGGGTTATTGAGTATCAAACTGGAGGAGCCTTGTCTTGGGACTAAAACGTAGCATAGGGACAGCATGTCGAAGTATCTAATCTCAATCCGGGAACCACTGAATGAGTAGTGATGAAAAAAAATTAGAAAAACCCTACGAAAGTAGTCCAGAGAAGACTCTAATTACTCTGGAACAGTTAAGTCAGACGATTGAAGTGATGACGAGCGTCGTGAATCGACTTCGCCAGCATTTAAGTGAACAGTTGGAGCACCAGTTGTTAACTCAGAGCATAGAAAAACAATGTCCCCCAGAAGCAGAGATTAAAACCAATCCAACCAATCTTAGCGCGCAACCTAAAGGGACCGGTGAAGTGAAGAAAAAAGCCCTATCAGATATTGGGAAAATAGAGTCTAATTATTTAAAAAAAGATACAAAAGTTATTCACTAACTCAAAAAGCATTTTAGACTTTGCTAAAAAATTATGATTGTGGTCTATCTCCCCAGAACGTTGCGCATTAGTTTACAGCCGTCATAGAAATGCTGCCATGATTACAAACTTGAGCGCTATAATTTTGGCCGCTGGATCTAGTAAAAGATTCGGAAAACAGAAGCTGTGTGAGAAACTACCTAGTGGAAATACCGTTTTAGGTGAAACAATATTTCGAGTAGAGCGAGCCGTATCTGAAGTCCGAATCATAACCAACGCAAATGTTTACGCTTCTATTAATGGTGAAAACGGTCGATTAAAAGTATGCCCGGAAGCGAATCTAGGAATGGGCTTAACTCTTGCGTACGGCATAAAACTAGTCCAATCAGCAAATGCTTGTCTGGTTTGCCTCGCTGACATGCCATTCGTAAAAACGACAACATATCAGACACTCGCGAAATCCTTAACTGCCAGTAATATTGTTGTCCCTGTATTTGATGGGAAGCAAGGAAATCCAGTTGGATTCGGCCAGCGCTTCTTTAAAAAGCTGATGACGCTAAGTGGAGATTCTGGCGGGCGCTCGCTTCTGCAAACTCATGCTGATGCAATTCAACGCATTGAGGTAGATGACCCAGCAATCTTGCATGATATAGACACTCCCGAAGATTTGGAAAAATATGCTCACATAAATTCCCAAATCGATTGATATGTTCTTGAAGTGGTCTGATCATTAAGCCTACAATAAAATCGTTCTCTCTTTATAAAAATTAAACCTTATAAAAATGATTAAAGCTGTTAAATTTCACTTTTTACTTTTATATTTTACTGTTCCGCACATTGCTTTTTCAGATGTCAATTCAGCAATGCAGGTCATGGAGAACAACTCTAACCCCCTAATGCTGCTAAGCACATCACTTGGTGATATCTATATTGAGCTATTTAAAGTTGAAGCACCTAATAACGTGGATAATTTTTTAGCATTAGCTCATGGGGAAATTGAATTCACAGAGAAAGACTCAGGGAATACTTTCTATCCTCGCTATTTCGATGGAATGCAATTTCATAGAGTCATTCCTAACATGCTTATCCAAGCAGGTTCGCCTCAATATCACCCCTTAGGAATGCCCAGAAGGATTCTCGCTGATGAGATTAATGCTAATGTCTTGGGACTAGATGAACAACCTGTGTTAAATGAATTTGGTGCGTTCAACTCTCTTCTAAACATCAGCGATCAAAGCAATTTCCGAGAAGCGCTGCTTGAGCCTATATTGCAGCATCTGAGGATTGGTTCAAATTCTGAATTAACAAATCGACAGTATGAGATATACGACTTCATAGCAAATTTAACCATCAAACAAGCTTATGAACTTGGGGGTTATACCTACAATTCCGATCTAACCACACGACGAATTACCCGCTCGATAGTCGCCCTAGCTAACAGTGGGCCTAACAGTAATGGGCCAGAGTTCTTCATTGCTACCAATGATTTACCTTGGCTAAATGGTAAACATACCGTAATAGGCAAGGTAGTCGAGGGTATGGAGACGGTGGATGCAATTAGTAGAACAGAAATAGACCCGTTGGATCCATCGAGATTTGCAACATTAATATACTCTTTTCGGGCTGTTAATTGACTTAACAAGCGACATGTAAAAGATTAAGGGTAGTATCCAAAGGTAAATCCAGTATCGATCCATTGTTTTTTAGTAATACTACAAAAATTGATAGTGGTAAATTATTGACTAGTCACTAAGATCCTCTAAAAAAATTTCCTTACGGTATGGTGGCAACGAATTTAATATTATTTTTCCATAGCGCTTATTGACAATCCTTTCATCAAAAAGGGTGATACGTCCCTTATCGTATTCATTACGAATTAATCGTCCGCTAGCTTGAACTAACTTAAATGCTGCTTCTGGGACAGATAAAACCATAAATGGATTTTGACCATGTCGCTCAATCCAAGAGGCTAATGTCATTTCAATTGGGTCATTCGGAAGGGAAAAAGGAATCTTTGCAATCAATACGCTTTCACAGTATTTGCCCGGCAGATCAACACCCTCTGCGAAACTTGCTAGACCAAAGATAATACTACCCTTCCCTTCGTCGATTCTTTTTCGATGATACTTAAGAAGCTCGGATTTTGTATAGTCATCTTGACAAAGTACTAAATCTTGCCATTGCTCAGATAGGCACTGCCGCACATCTTGCATCTGTTTCCTTGATGAAAATAACATCAGGGCTCCGACTGTCAAAGAAAGTAGTTTCGGTATGGCTTTCGTTAGCAACCTAGTATGATTATCCGAATCAGAGGGTTCACAATTCAACTTTGGAACAGAGAAAACAGCTGCATTTTTAAAATCAAACGGGCTTGGTATACGCAAATAAGTCGAATGTGGTGGCAACCCAGCCCTCAAATTTAACATCTCAAAATTCCCAAGCGCCGATAGAGTAGCAGAGGTCAGGACGGCACCAGCACACTTCTCCCAGAGATATTCCTGTAAATTTTCTGCAGCAAGGACTGGACTGGAATAGAGACTAATTTCGAAATTATTTTCGACCTCTGTCAGGGTCAACCATCTAGCCCTAGGTGGTTTTTGTTCCGAATCAACTCTCGCATAGCTAGCCCATAAGGAGTAATTTGAATTTGCGCGCTCCAAAATTTTACCCAGATTAGAACACCAAGCTTCTATTAATTCTTTTAATTCTGGAGATGGAAGCTCATCCAAAAGGGACATTAAATTTTCATTGATAACTTCTAAATGAGCAATGAACCTTGAAAAATAGGTTTCAATAATCTCAGCCATCTTGCAAATTTCATCTGTGACGCTGCCTCCGTGAAAGGTATATAGCGTTTTATTCTCATAACTATTTATACTATCTTTGAAATCAAAAAACTGTTCTAGGATAGGCGACATATTCTCAAAGCTTTTCATCAACTTATTTAATACGTCTGAGATAACTGCATGCTCTTCTTCTTTTAAAAAATCATGTCTCCTAAGTTGCGAAAAATCTTTAACTAATCCCTCCAACCAGCCTTGAGTTCCAGTAATATTAGAGAATTCTGAAAAATGATTATTAGACTTAGCAGGGAGATGATGTGCCTCATCAAAAATATAAAAGCATTTTTCTGGCTCCGGTAGAATTGCTCCTCCTCCCATCACCAAGTCCGTCAATACCAAATCATGGTTGCTTACAATACAATCCACCTTGTCCAAGGCATCCCGAGCTTTATAAAAACTACAGTCGCGAAAATAATTACACTTCTGTCCGGTGCATTGAAAACGATCTGCCGTGAGTGGCATCCAAACTTTATCCGCGACAGGGCTATCCCAATCATCCCTGTCGCCATGCCAACTTCCGGATTCAAGTTTTGATAGCATTGATTCATACAATTCACTATCAGAACTTAGATAATCTGAAATATCCGAATCATGCAAATCAGCGAGTGCCATCAGACTATCCTGGCCTGAAAGCAACATATGCAGTTTGGATAAGCAAAGGTAACGCCTGCGTCCTTTCGCAATCGCGTATGTAAACGACATCTCAGAACTGCTCAATATTTCCGGTATATCTTTGAGAACGACTTGCTCTTGTAAAGCTATTGTCGCTGTTGAAATTATTACCTTGTGGCCATAATTTTTAGCAAGAGGAATAGAGGATATTAAATAAGCAAGAGTTTTACCTGTCCCAGTTCCAGCCTCGATAACGCAAATTGGGGCATCACTTTCCAAATTTTCACTCTTTGATAATTCGTTAGTGATTTGTGCAATCATTTGCCGCTGGCCATATCTAGGAGTAAGGCTTCTAGACTTTATTAGTTGTCGATATGTTTTCTGAATTTGCTCTTTGATGCTGTCAATCGACACCATTGATCAGGTTACCTCATCTACTATAATTCAAGATCTGATTTTAATTTATTGATAAGCGGATTTGCATAACCAAACAGTAGATGTTTCATCAATGTAGGCTGAGTTTTTGAAATTCTTTCTAAAAAGACCTCCCTGACCTCCTCAGATATTAATTTTTCCTTAATGGCTGCATCTAAGGCCGGGTCAAACAATTCTCCTTTTTCCTTAAGCATTTCAGCAGCAATATAGTTCGCATCGCTCAAGCGATAGTTTTTTAAAATTTGTTCATCGATCAATTCAGCTATTAATTCAGGTTCGTCTGAGTTTAATTCCAACTCAGATCCGAACCCGACGTGCACATGGCCTTTAAAGCCAATCATCCCGGTAACAATACTATGTATATCGGTCTGCTCATTCTTGGTGAAACTACCATCTTTTTCAATTGCGTGAAGCTCTTCTGCTTTCAAGATATCACAAGCGTCGAATTCATAGGATATGGCCACTGGCACAAGATGAAGTTCTGATAAACTATCGCCTAAAGAAAGTTCTCTTCGACCCATAGCTAGCATCTTCAGCAATGCAGGATCAGTCTTATCAATTCCGTCTTTTGCCCTTCCTTCTCTTTGAGCTATCCAGACGTTCTGTCCACTATGTATGCAATGATGAATATACTCTGATAATGTTTTAAGTGCCTGGAGTAACTCTCTGCCTTTGAGTGACCTCTGAACTATAAAGCTTTTATTCAGCCTCATCAGATCCGTAACAAACGGTTTCTTTAATAAGTTGTCACCAATAGCTATCTGCAAGGTCTCATATCCGGCATGGTACAACATATAATTCACAAACGCGGGATCCATAGTAATATCTCTATGGTTGCTTATGAAAAGATAATTCCTACCCTTTTCCAGGTTCTCCATACCTGAATGTGTCAACTTAGTTGTCGTATCGAGAATCATTTTATCCATGTAATCAGCGATTACGTCTTGCATAGACCGAACATCATGAACATTTTTTAGCTGAGAACGCAGCTTGCTTCTAGCTAGCCATCTCATTAGAGGAGGTATAAAAGAAGATAATCGGGGGTGAAAAAAATTTGCGATACTATCTATAAACTCTCGATCTATCAGGAGTCGCTCCAACACTTTTCTAATTTCTTCATCCCGATAAGGGCGTATTGCGTCAAATTTTTCCAAAATTCATCCCACTCTATAAAAAGAACCTTTCACTTTCTTTTGTATCTTTATTCACTTTAAACTTCGAAATGATCAATTAAGAAAATTGTAATCTAGCCAAATTCGAATAAAGTTGGTTAGATTTTATTAGCTCATCATGGGTTCCTTGAGCTACCACAGTCCCTTTATCCATCACAATTATTCGATCAACATTTTTAACTGTCGCTAAACGGTGGGCAATTATGAGAGCAGTTCGATTTTTCATCAACTCATCCAAAGCTATCTGCACTTGTCTTTCACTTTCAGCGTCTAGGGCACTGGTCGCTTCATCTAAAAGTAATATCTTAGGGTCTTTTAATACTGCTCGCGATATAGCTATACGTTGTTTCTGACCTCCAGATAGCCTGACTCCAGACTCTCCTAGAAAGGTTTCGTACTTTTCTGGTAATTCTTCAATAAAATTATCTGCAAAAGCTGAAATAGCCGCTTTTTTCACCCATTCCTTGCCAGCATGAGGGTTTCCATAGCGAATGTTTTCAGAGACATTTCCGGTAAAAATTGCAGGCTGTTGAGAAACAAGTGCGAAGAGATTTCTCAGCTCAACGAGATCAAACTCTCTGATATCAACACCATCTAGGCAAATTGCTCCAGAAGTCGCGTCATATAGTCTTAATATAAGATCGAATAATGTAGACTTGCCAGCTCCAGAAGGACCCACTAAGGCCACGACCTCTCCTGGGTCGATCTTAAGACACACATCTCTTAGTGCCGGCATGTCTCGTCGAGTGGGATAAAAAAAATTAAGATTCTCTATTGATAAAGTGCCTTTTACATTTTTGTCTAAACTTTTCGGATTAAGCGGCGATCTAATTTCAATTTTAGCACTGAGCAGTTCAAACAATCTCTCTAACGCCCCTGCCGCTCTTTGTAATTCACTTAATACTCCACTAATTGCTGCCACAGATATTGCAACCATGACTGCGTAAACAATAAAAGCGGTTAACTCTCCAGGAGACATTGTTCCATTTATCACGTCTAGGCCTCCAACCCAAATCATGATACCAACAGCCACAAATACTAATGTCATGACAACAGTAATTAGAACAGAGTTTGTTTTAATTCGTTTTAAGGCAACTTGAAATGTATTTTCTACATGAGTGGCAAACTGATCGGTATCAAATTTTTGATGGTTATATGCTTGAACGGTTTTTATCTGCTGAATACTCTCTCCAACATATGCACTCACGTTAGCAACTTGATCTTGACTTTTTCTAGATAATCTCCTCACTCTTCTACCAAGATATATTATCGGCCCTAAAACAAATGGGATGCTCACTAGAACTATACTGGTGAGCTTAGGGTTGGTAATGAATAAAAATATAATGCCTCCGAGCATCAAAAGAAGATTGCGAAGCGCAATAGAAACAGATGAGCCAATCACTGACTGGATAAGGGTAGTATCAGTAGTAATCCTAGATTGAATCTCTCCGCTAAGGTTCTCTTCGAAGTATGCTGGCTGAAGCCATATAATATGAGAAAATACCTTCTTACGAAGATCAGCTGTAACACGCTCGCCTAACCAAGTCACCCAATAAAAGCGCGCAAAAGTACCCAACGCTTGAAGAACCGCTACAATGATAAAGCCGACTATAGCTTGACTTAATGAAGCCGTAGAGCTGGCCACAAAGCCCTGATCGACAATTATGCGAATATATTGGACCAGCACCAAGTTCAGCGCTGCCGTGAAAATTAGCGCCAGACTCGCCCAAAAAATCTGCTTCCGATAAGGTTTAAGAAAAGCAAAAGCTCGCGTAACTAGTCTACTGCCTGAATCCTTGACCATCCGCACAACATAGCAGCCCAGGTTTCAAAAGCAACACATAAGTGAAGTAATTTAGTAATGATTAGTAGAACAGAACAAAATTTCCTAGCCAGCATAAATTTAGATAATTTCGTAATAAATAAACTTCCACTTAATTGGTAAGTCAAGACCATACTGAAGAACTTAAGAGAACCATAGCAGTCATCATCCTCTATGATAAGACTAGAAAGAAATAATGCTTTATATGAGAATTTTTAGATTTTAAAATAATAACCTTTAGGTAGTATCATAATTAAAATGACTAACTACTCTGCAACTTAGAGGGGGCGAGATGCCAGTCAATGAGAAATGGTTAGAAACTGAAGAAGAAGAAGAGACCTTGGAGCCAAATTTAAAGATATGCGACCCTCATCATCATCTTTGGCAACACCCGGATAGCACTTACTTAACCGAAGAGTTACTCAATGACACCAAGACTGGACATAATGTTACTTCGACGGTTTTTGTAGAGTGCATGTCAGAGTACCGTAGGAATTCAACAAAAGCATTGGCGCCCGTTGGAGAAACAGCGTTTATTGATAAGCTTGCAACAGCAAATACTGAAAGCAACACCCATACTAACATTGCGAAGGCTATAGTTGGCTTCGCCGATCTTCTACTTGGTGATTCAGTAGAGCAAGTATTTGACGCGCATTTGGAAACGAGTCCAGATAGATTTAAGGGCATTCGTCATGCGTCCGGATGGGATCCAAGTGATCAGATCAGAAATTCTCATACCAACCCAATGAGGTTTCTATATTTAGATAAAACCTTTCAAAAGGGGTTCGCTAAATTACTTGACTATGGATTTACGTTTGACGCGTGGCTTTATCACCCGCAGCATGAGGACCTCCTTAAGCTTGCCAAATCGTTTCCAAATCAAATTATCGTTCTCGATCACGTGGGTGGCCCTTTAGGAATAGGGCCCTATCAAACTCAAAGACAGAGCGTGTTTCAATCTTGGAAAAAAACTATGAATGAACTCGCTGAGTGTGAAAATGTAGTTGTAAAACTCGGTGGGCTATCTATGGCAACAACGGGTTTCGGGTGGCACAAAAAAGACAAACCACCAAATTCTGCTGACTTAGCAGACGCTACAGCGCCATATTTCAACTTTTGCATAGAACGCTTTGGGACCAAACGTTGCATGTTTGAAAGCAACTTCCCCGTTGACAAAATCTCATGTAGCTACAACGTCCTCTGGAACTCTTTTAAAAGGATAGTCCGCTCTTTTAGCGAAGAAGAAAAGCGGGATCTCTTTCATGATGTAGCATTACGAACTTACGGCCTTAAAGATCCTCTAACCTGATTCGCATATACTTCTAACTCTGCCAATATGCGACTACCGTTCTTGATTTTTGTTTTCTCCACATGAATAGCCGCCTCTTCCATATCATTCTCAAATTGCTGAAATAAATTATCATTTTTGAATTTATTATTTCGGTATTTATTCCATCTGGCCACTTCATCACTTGTCAAAGTCTCTCTAAAATTTCTTGCTCTATAACGAAAAAATAGTTCATCCAAACGATGATCATCGAATGGTAAATCTAATCGTCCCAAGTCTGCTGGTTTTGTATTTCTGATTGTTTCCATCAAAGCTTTATCACGATCACCAAAAAAACCCTGATAGATCATTAAGTCAGGATCAGATTCCTTCTCTTCTACTCTTTCTGAATATATTCTTGAAAGTGCCGCTTTAATGGTCTGACTTTTTTGGAGACTCCTCGCGTTTTCCAAGCTACTATTTAGATCTAAGCCATATTCTTTAATAGCCGATTCAGTCAAAATTTTGGGAGTGACTACAATCGGGCAACTAGAGACAGAAATTAACCCAAATGGATTAATGCCATGGGTTTGAATTCTATGTTCAATCTCTTCGGCTTCAAGCCCGATCCAATTACTAGGATCTTGACTGAGATTGAAAACTATAAATCTATTTCTTATTATTGGATGCGCACATATTGGCAGAACAAGTCCCAAATAACCTCTTTGGGAAGAGTACCTGGTTGCAATATGTAGAATTGGTTTATCTGCTTTTGAAGCAATAGCGCGGACTTTATTTTTATCACGCAGACTGAATACATATTCAAATAGTTTAGGCTGCCTTGTCTTTATCAGCTTAGCGATTTCAATAGTAGCAAGCACATCAGCTAAAGCATCATGCGCATCACCATGCTCGATGCCATTTTTCACAGTTAACTGATCAAGTTTAAAAGATTTCCGACCGCTTTTGGTCCGAGGCCATTCTATACCCTCAGGACGAACAGCCCCGCATAAACGCACCATATCAATAATATCCCAGCGTGAATTTTGATTTTTATATTCTCGTTCATAGGGATCAAATAGATTGCGATACAACAAGCGACGCATAAACTCGTCATCAAACTTGATATTGTTGTAACCAACAACGCAAGTGTTTGGGGTAGAAAATTCTTCATTAATTTTTCGAGTGAACTCAAACTCATTAATGCCTTTGGCTAATGCTGTCTGAGGTGTAATTCCTGTTATCAAGCACGCAAATGGATTTGGAAGAAAATCATCTGACGGCTTACAAAAAATTACCAAGGGATCGCTTACGATATTTAGGTTTTCGTCTGTCCGAACTCCTGCAAATTGGCATACTCGATCTTTTTGCGGGTTTGCGCCAAAAGTTTCGAAATCATACCAGTAAATACTTGAAGAGCTCATATAGAGAAATTACCTATGGGATAGATGTCTTGAAAACGTAGACTTAGATCTTACCTGCAATCACAGCCCGAGATGTAGTACCATACCCGTATCTTGGTATATTAATAGAAATTCCGCAATAAAGCGGACTTGCAATAAGAAGCGATTCTATTATGGATTTTCGCGGCGCACATATTATTAGTGTTAAACAGTTCGAACGTGAAGATGTCGAAAAAGTTTTCGAAGTTGCAGATTCTATGGGGCCTTTCGCACACCGTGAGCTAATTACAAAAGTTTTAGAGGGTGCAATTCTCGGCAATATGTTTTTTGAGCCAAGCACTCGCACCAGAGTCAGTTTTGGATGCGCCTTCAATCTGCTGGGCGGCCATGTTCGAGAAACCACCGATATTGAGACATCTTCAATAGTCAAAGGAGAATCTTTGTACGACACAGCTCGAGTGCTATCTGGTTATAGTGATGTCATTGTTATGCGACACCCGCAAGCGGGCTCTGTAGAGGAATTTTCAAAAGCGAGTCGAGTTCCTGTGATTAATGGTGGAGATGGCGCTAACGAACATCCTTCCCAAGCTCTCTTGGACCTTTATACGATAAAGAAGGAGCTCGATTCAAAGTCGCTTCAAATAGATGGGATGAGCATCGCCATGGTCGGAGATTTAAAGCATGGAAGAACTGTGCACTCCCTATCCCAATTACTTCACCTTTATAAAAGCATTAAATTTACATTGATCTCTCCAGAAGAATTAAAGATGCCTAGAAAAATAGTCGACAGTCTTACAAAAGCAGGGCATACCGTCACGGAAACTGACGATATGGAGTCTGGGCTGAACGACAATGACACAATTTATCTAACACGCATACAAGAGGAACGTTTCAGTACAAAACTAGAAGCTAGTATTTATCGAGGCCGCTTTAGGTTAAATCAGGCGATCTATACAAGAAATTGTCAGCCAAATACGGTTATCATGCATCCATTACCAAGGGACTCAAGAGAAGAGGCAAATGAGCTTGATCATGATTTAAACCAACACCCCAATCTTGCAATATTTAGGCAAACGGACAACGGGGTACTGATCAGGATGGCACTGTTTGCGCTGATTTTAAACGTTGCTGAGAAAGTTAACGATAATTCGATGGCTGTGGGTTGGTATACAGAGAAGAGGTTTAATTGAACCAGTAGTATTTTTAATACATCTTGTTCAAATAGAAATTGACAGGATTCAAGACGTAATGAGATGCCCTAAAAATGCTGAGTTCCGATGATTATCTTGGGCGTGACGCCCTTTCTCTTTGTAAGAATTTACGGGATAAAGAATTCACTGCGGAAGAGCTGACATTCTCTGCGATAAACCGTGCCGAAACCGTTAATCCAAACATTAACGCTATTGTTACAGAAAATTATGAAAAAGCTATAGAACAAGCGAAGCGTTTCGATCGAAAACCTGATCTTTTGGAAACCAGTCCTCTTGCCGGCTTACCTTTTTTGATCAAAGATTTAAGCACAGTAAAAGGCCTGACAGCGACTTTTGGAAGCCGATTATTTCAAAATTATAGAGCAACCAAGTCTTCGAAAATTGTTGAGCAATACCAGAAAGCAGGACTTAACATCTTTGGCCTGACCAACACACCAGAGTTTGGTTTAACACTCACAACTGAGCCGATCGCAAATGGAAAAACTAAGAATCCATGGAATCTTGACTTCTCTACTGGTGGTTCAAGCGGCGGTGCGGCAGCAGCAGTCGCCTCCGGAATTTCACCAGTTGCTCACGCAACCGACGGTGGCGGATCTATCCGGATACCTGCATCATGTTGCGGCTTATTTGGGCTAAAACCAAGCAGAGGATTAACTTGTATTGAAAATGATTTGACTGGCAGCTGGGCGGGCATGAGCGTCGGTCACGTGGTCAGCCAAACCGTAAAAGATAGTGCCGCATTACTTGACTTAATTACTCTGAAAGCACCTCATTTATTTCCGCTTCCAAACAATAGAGGTCCTTTCTTAGAACAGCTTAATTCTAAACCTACCCAACTTAAAATAGGAATACAATCGAAACACCCCTTCGACCTCCCCATAGACTCCCAGTGTATGGAAGCAGTGCAACTTTGTGCCAAAAATTGTGAGCTATTAGGTCACCGCGTAGAAGAAATTGAGTCCCCTGTTAACTATGGCCCCGTAAGTTCTGCCATGTCCAAACTTATCAATACTTTCATATACAGGCGAGTTAATGCTCGGTTAGAAGAGTTGGATTTAAACTTTGAAACTGCACTAATTGAAAATTCGACGCGGCTAATTGCTACACTTGGAAGCAAGCTTACTGCTCAGGAACTCGTGTCTGCTAAAGACGACATCTTTACTGCGCAGCTGCAACTCAATGAATTTCACAAATCTTTTGACTTAATCCTATCTCCGGTTTTAGCCAAAACTCCTGCGGAACTGGAATGGCTAGATATGAATAGTGGGGATATGAGAAATTACACAGAGCGTTTTCGAGCTTATAGTGGCTTTACGTCGATATACAATGGTACCGGTCAGCCAAGTATGTCCGTTCCTACGATACGCACCGATAACGACTTACCAGTCGGAGTGATGTTAACAGGTGCATGGGGTAGCGATTCACAGCTCTTGCAATTGGCATCTGAACTTGAAAAAATTAATCCGTGGCCACTCTACTCAGATGCAGGCCCGCGTTAATAAAGTATTAGCGACCTCACTGCATTTGTTCTCTAATGCAATATAATTTTTGTAGGCGAATTAACTGATGTTATATGGGTATAAAAAACTTAACCTACTTAGTCAGATTGATTTTAGACCGTGCCTTACAGCGGTGATCTCAGCCATGATTGAAATGGCTATTTCTGCCGGTGTTTTACTAGCAATCTCAATCCCGATCGGCGCATGTAAAGTATCTATTTCGTCCTTCGTCAACCCTAATTCTGGAAGACGTTCCCGTCTTGCTGCGGATGTTCTCTCGGATCCCATGGCGCCCACGTAGAAAGCTTCGGTTTTAAGAGCCTCCATTAACGCCATATCATCTACTCTAGGGTCGTGAGCAAGAGCAACGATACCACTGTAGGGGTTATTGTAGGACTCTCTGACTATGTCATCCGGTAAGCGAGAGGAAGTTTCAACACCTTGCACGCTCCAATTGTCTAGATAATTCGGCCTAGGATCACATAATGTAACTTGATATTCTAAAGCGAGAGCGATCTCGGCAACATACTTAGCGACATCTCCGGCACCAAGAAGTAGTAATTTATACATCGGACTTAAACTATGAAACATAGTCTCTTTCTCAATCACCAATGCCTTCTTTCTAGCATGATCATCACCACCAACCGTTATTTTTCCATTAGATAAATTCACGATTCTACTCGTTGTTGAATGGCGCTCAAGTGCAGAATCAATTTCATCAAAAACTTTTTTATTTTCAACTGAAGGTTCCAGAAGTTCTAGCAAAACATGCAGCTGCCCACCGCAAGGCAATTTCAAGCGGGCCTGCTCCGCCTCCGTTTCTCCGTATATAACTGTTATCGGTTTGGCCTGACTCTTATACAAAGCCTTCAGCTTTCCCTCTCGAAGCTCCTCTAAAAAATCCTCTTCAACGCAACCACCTGAAATTGACCCTACTAACTCACCATCAAGAGTGCAGGCCATCATGGCGCCGATCGGCCTCGGTGACGACCCCCAAGTCTTCAAGATGGTGCACAACCAAACCGACTTTTCGTGAAGTAAATGTTCTCTTACGAAAGAAATTATCTGCTGTTGACTACTTAACACTCGTTTCTCTCAAAACTAAATTTAAAAATATAAACTAAGGTTCTTTTTTCATTAAAATGGCGTAAATCAAAGTTATATTAGCATTTCAGGGACAACTTGTTAAAAATCAAACATACAACTTTTAAATCCGATAATTAAAGGCTTTTATCGATCAACGTTTTTTGATTCGAGTTCTAAAAGGAATTCTTTTGTTTTGAGTCCACCCCCAAAACCTGTGAGACTACCATCACTTCCAACCACTCTGTGGCATGGAATAATAATCGGAATTGGATTGACCCCATTAGCGGAACCAACTGCTCGACATGCATTTGGTTGCCCGATATGATTAGCCAATTGACTATAGCTCCATGTCTCGCCATACGGTATATCCATTAACCCTGCCCAAACTAATTTCCTAAAAGATGTTCCCGTAACAACTAATGGAAGATCGAAGCTTTTCAGCTCACCTTCGAAAAATGCTTCTAATTGACAAATAGCTTGTTTAAAAGGAAGTCCGTCTTTAGTCCAATTACGTTCATGCCTCAATTTCATTTTCCCACTAGGAAACCCTAGTTTCATTATGTTCACACCATCTCCCACTAATAAGAGTTTTCCAACAGGAGATTTGTAATATTCATAGTAAATATTCATGCAAGATATTCAGTATAGAAATACAAGAATCGAGGGCGTATTCATAAGCACACAAAAGAAGCTTTTTTGTGTATAGTAGCGCCCTAAACGCAAGTTGCCTAGAAGTGGATAACTGATGGGAACTACATGAGCAAATCCAAACTTACGATATAAAATAAGATTTACTTGAAGATCTAGCAAACTACTTAAACGGAATAACCATGAATAACAAAGATTTACGCAGACATTCCAGCATCGTTGTTGATGGTGTTGAGCAAGCACCAAGCAGATCTATGCTTCGTGCTGTTGGATTTAACGACGAAGATTTTAAAAAGCCACAGATTGGAATTTGCTCGACCTGGAGCATGGTTACACCATGTAACATGCATATCGATAAACTGGCAGAGCATGTAAATAAGGCCGCAGATGACGCTGGCGGGAAGGGAATTATATACAACGCAATAACAATCTCTGACGGTATATCTATGGGTACAGAAGGAATGAAGTACTCACTGGTTTCTCGAGAAGTAATTGCAGATAGTGTTGAGACCGTTTCAGGTTGCATGGGACATGATGCCATTGTAGCGATTGGTGGGTGCGACAAGAATATGCCTGGCTTGATGATGGG
This sequence comes from uncultured Pseudohongiella sp., assembly GCA_902591495.1. Lineage (GTDB taxonomy): Bacteria > Pseudomonadota > Gammaproteobacteria > Pseudomonadales > Pseudohongiellaceae > UBA9145. Next base: position 524 of record CACJAW010000010.1, on the reverse strand, counting down.
ACTATCAAGACTAAATAGACCCTCTCTGTTTGTTTATGGTGGGACAATCCAACCAGGCCCCGGGCATACAAATATAATTTCCGTCTTTGAGGCTGTGGGCTCTCACGCTGCTGGTTCTATTTCAGACATCCAGCTCAAGCAAATTGAAGATACCGCCATTCCGGGACCTGGTTCATGCGGAGGAATGTACACAGCAAATACCATGGCGTCCGCGATAGAAGCATTGGGTATGAGCTTACCTAATAGCTCAGCACAAGATGCGATTTCTCAAGAAAAAGTACGTGACTGCTTGAACTCAGGCGAAGCAGTTATGAACCTGATCAAGCAGGATATTAAACCCTCAGACATCATGACACGTTCAGCATTCGAGAACGCTATAAAGGTTACAATTGCGTTGGGTGGATCCACCAACGCGGTTCTGCACTTACTAGCAATGGCACATACGATGGGAGTAGATCTGGAACTTGATGATTTCACTCGTATTGGAAAGAAAACACCCATGGTTGCAGATTTAAAGCCCAGCG
>CACJAW010000009.1 GCA_902591495.1 uncultured Pseudohongiella sp. | reverse complement strand
AGAATGATTTGAGCTGCTACGTCATCTATTTCTTTTCTAACAGTGTTCTTAGAATTTCCTATTTTATACTTTCCTTTAGCGGCTTCAGATGACAATCTCTCGTCGATTCCAAAAGTAGGGATATTAAACCGGCCGTTAAGCCGGTTTGCAAATTTTAATGCCCTTTGAAGGAGTTCGCTATTAGACCCGTCTATGTTGTACGGCAGTCCCACAACGAAAAAGTTTGGATCCCAACTTTCAATCAGACTGTTGATCTGTGACCAGTCAGGGATGCCATCTTTTGCTTTAATAATGGTTAATGGCTCGGCGGTTGATGAAATACTTTGTCCAATAGCAATGCCTATTTTTGTTGTACCGTAGTCAAATGACATTACAGTCACAGGTTTAGAGCAATCGGTCGGCAGTCTATTAATAATCATAATAAAGTTTACAAAAATTATGAATGCCCGGCTTCCCGTGGTAGCTGGTGAATATTGACACCCAAGATGTCTGCTGCTTTAGTGAATTTAGATGCATGATTTTGAGTAAAAATTAACTGAGGAGTTGCAGGAACGGTAAGCCATGAATTTTCTTTGATTTCTTGCTCTAGTTGGCCGGCATCCCAGCCAGCACACCCAAGTGCAATCAGGTAATTTTCTGGCCCTTTGCCGATGGCAATATCCTCTAAAATAGTTTTAGATGTGCAAATTTTTATTTCTGACGTAACGCTTATAGAAGATTCCCACTCATTCATGGAATCATAAATAATAAAGCCTTTGTCTTTTTCAACAGGGCCTCCCGATAACACTTGGCGTTGAATAACGGATTTTTGCTCCTCTATGCATTTGATTTCTAATTCCGTAAAGATATCCATTTCCGTATACTGAAGCGGTTTATTGATGACTATTCCAATTGCTCCCTCTGCAGTGTGTTTCCACAGGTATGTTACTGAATCTTCGAAGTAGGAACCCTCTAGTTGAGGCATTGCTAGAAGAAACTGATTTTCAAGCGAGCTATAATTTTGACTTTTTAGCATTAAATAGATTATTCAGTACGTTTTAAAGAAATTCCCTCGTGAAAACGCCAAGTTCTAACTATTTCAAGTATATCAGTCTCAAAACTGATTTCCTCGGGAAGAGGATCAAAGGGAGCAGCCAACGCAACAATCTTCTCTGCAGCCTCATCTAGAATTTGAGACCCTGAGCTTTCCATTATGCGAAAATCTTCCACATTACCATCAACTTGAATTGCAACTAAAATTCGTAGACTCCCAAAAATTTTGTTCTTTCTAGCCTCGTCCGGGTAGTGAAAATTTCCTACCTCTTCGACTCGTTGGCGCCATTTTTCGAGGTAGAGAGTTTGTTTGCTGTGAGCGGAAACAGCGGTTATAGTGTCGCGCCTGGGTCGAATTCTCAAGTCTTGATTATGGTCACTGATCTTTTTTTTAAGCTCCACGATCATAGAATCTAAGTTAGGTCGACTGTCCATTTGTAATGCTAAGCCTTTTACCTCGACCGAAAAATTTTCAATTTTTGAATTGTTGGTTAAATTGGAACCAAGATTAACAAATTTTCTTTGAGCAATTTCGAGACTGAGACCTATCAGAATTACTAAATGAAAACTGATGGAAAGGAATAAAGTATAGGCAAAGCGATCTTTATGCATATTTTGTTTTAGTTAAGTCGTAGTCATTTACCAATTTAGATCAATGCTGAGGTAATTTTTTTAACAAACTTTCAATGAGTTTGCCTGGGATATCCAGATCGACAACTTGATCAATTTCTTTCACACAGGTGGGGCTAGTAACATTAATTTCTGTTAAATAGTCTCCAATTACATCTATTCCAACGAATATTAAACCTTTCTTTTGAAGAGATGGACCAATTTGCTCACAAATCCATCGATCTCGAGCACTTAATTCATGGACTATGCCATTACCGCCTGCGGCAAGATTTCCGCGGCTTTCTCCGATAGAAGGAATCCTTGCCAAACAATGATCAACTGGTGTCCCATCGATCAATAATATCCTTTTATCTCCAGATTTGATTTCTGGGAGATACTTTTGAGCCATGGTCTGTCGTCTACCCCCTTCTGTAAGAGTCTCTATGATGACATTTAAATTCTTATCATCTTTCTTTACTCTAAAAATCGAGCTGCCGCCCATCCCATCTAACGGTTTGAATATGACGTCCTCATGCTCCCGATGAAATTCTTTAAGTTTCTGAGATGCGCTAGCTACAAGAACTGGGGGACAGCACTGCGGGAATTGTGTTGCAAAAAATTTTTCGTTACAGTCTCGTAAGCTTTGTGGATTGTTAACCACAACGACACCTTTTTGATTTGCTACTTCTAGCAGATAGGTCGTATAAATATAGTCTAGATCAAAAGGCGGATCTTTTCTCATTAATATGATATCTAGACTTGATAGATCCCTATCTTGTTCTTCCCCTAATTCATACCATTTTGCCTCATCATCGAATACCGATAATGGCCTCATGGAGGCGTAAGAATTTCCCTGTTTTGCATAAAGGTCTGACTGGCGCATATAAAAAATTATGCAGTCCCGTTTTTGTGCAGCTAACAAAATAGCCAGAGTCGTATCTTTCTTAAAGCTGATGGACTCTATAGGGTCCATAATTACTCCGATTTTCACTGACATTTAAATACCTAGTCTGTTTTTGCGTTACGTCTGAATTGATCTTCGAAGGCGATTTGTATAAACGATATTATCTCACTTCATAAAGATTTTCGATTTAAACACCTTGAAATCTGCAATTTATATCTAGTTTTCGTATCCTGACCATTCTGTTTTATACTTACTCCAATTTATTAGAGATGTGATTAAATAATGAAATTATTGGGTTGTGTATGGGGTGTAGGAGGGGTATTTATACTCTTGTTATTTGCTATTTACCGACTTGCGCCAATGGCACTTGCTCTTGAAGACGCATCAATGGAATTAACACATTGGTTTTTTTTGGCAGTTAGCATTTCATACATGGCTTACGCCGAGGGTATTAAAGGTTTTCATCAAGGTTTTGCACCTCGGGTTGTAAAAAGAGCTTTATATCTGAAACAAAATCCTAGGCTTAGCTATGTTATGTTTGCTCCTTTTTTCTGTATGAGTTATTTCTGTGCTACTAAGAAAAGACAAATCTCTTCTTTAGGACTGACTGGATTAATAGTTTGTTTTGTTATCTTAGTACGATTACTCTCTCAGCCTTGGCGAGGAATACTTGATGCTGGTGTGGTTACCGGGCTGACGATTGGATGTGGTTCTATATTGTATTTCTTATACTTGGCTACCATCCGAGCTGAGACGATTCCAATCTCTGCGGATTTCCCTTGGGAAGAAAAGGAGTCTTAAGAAGCTTACTATACTATGCAAAACTCACCTTGTTCTCAAAGTTGTGCCATCGTCGTCACTTATAATCCGGACATAACGGCCCTATTAGAACTTAGTGCGCAATTGACAAAAGAATCGGACTTCATAATCGTTGATAACGGAACCCAGGGAATTTCTAGCATAGTAGAATCAATCACTGCTTATGAAAAATGCAAAGCTGTCATATGTTTAGATAAAAACGAAGGTTTGGCTAAGGCATTAAATATTGGGATCGCCTGGGCACTGGAGCGAAGCTATGGTTTCGTATTTTTATTTGATCAAGATAGCAGTTTATGTGATTTGTATGTAGAGAGGATGATAGATGCTTTTTTTGATGCGAGTGAAAAAACTGCATCAGATATTGCTGCAATTGGACCTCGGATAATTAACCCCCAGACCATGCGGCAAACTAGTTTTAAATTATTTTCTAGATTTATTTGTCGTTCGGATAGAAAGGTTCCAGGGAGTTCTTCACATTATATTGCTGACTTTTTAATTACATCGGGGACTTTGCTGTACTTAGATGCTTTGGCTTCAATTGGTACCATGAAGGAAAGTTATTTCATTGATAATATCGACTTGGAGTGGTGTTTTAGGGCGAAATCTAAAGGTTATGAGCTGATTGGTACTGATGAAGCTATTTTATATCATGCAATAGGTGAGCGAAGTTCAAATCCGTTGGTACGAGCCGGTATTATGGCACAGCACAATCCCCAACGATCTTATTTTTCATCCAGAAACAGAGTTCATTTATATAGTGTCGATTATTCGCCAGCTGGCTGGAAATATCGAGACATTTGCAGATTTATATTTAAGTCAATGTGGCTGTTAATAACATCAAGAAAAAGAAAAGATTATTATAGAAATATCCTCTCAGGAATTAAGGATGCGAAACTTTTAACTTAGATGGACTTAGAACCTAAAATTGTAATTCTTCTGTCTACCTATAATGGTGAAGACTATCTGGCGGAACAATTAGATTCTCTGCTTAAGCAAACCTATTCTAACTTTATAATAATAATAAGAGATGACGACTCAACTGACTCTACCGAAAAGATAATTAATCATTATGTAGATAAAAATCGAGGAAAAATCTATAAGTTACCGGGCAAAAAATCTAACGTTGGCCCGAGTTCTAGTTTCTGCATACTAATTAAGTACATCATCAAAGAAAAAACCGCATTGGGACTTTCTCGTTTATACATGATGCTGTGTGATCAAGATGATATTTGGGCTGAAAATAAACTTGAAGTACAAATGTCTGAGATGCTTAATGCTGAGCAAAAATCGCCTGATATACCGATTTTGGTGCACTCTGATCTAAAAGTTGTCGACGAAAGCAAAACAATAATCGCAGAGTCATTTGTTGAATATCAAGGGCTTGAAATAAAACGGAATAAATTCACAAACGTTGTTATAAGTAATCTTGTAACAGGGTGCACAACCCTCTTTAATGAAGAACTCTCCCAAATAGCGCTTCCAATACCTGATAACGCAATAATGCATGACTGGTGGTTAGCTCTGATCGCTTCGGCATTCGGGCGAGTCATATACATAGATATACCCCTAGTCGAATACCGACAGCACGAAAATAATACGATTGGAGCTAAAGAATTTAAAAAGCATCATCAGTCTAGAACGAAAATTATGCATGTTGTCTTTGCCCCTAAAAAAAGCGATCACCTGGTTGAAGTCGCGTATCAGGCTTTTGAGTTTAAAACCCGTTTTGGACGTTTTTTGAGCTTTAAGGAAAATTTATGCCTTTGGTTTTCATCCATGATGAAACTAAAAAATGGATTTCTCCAAAGGGTCTTTTACAGATTAGCAAGGCTATTTTAGGAATAACTGTTCAAGTGTATGTTTAAACTTTTCTTTGGAGCATTCCCTTCTTATTGCCGCTAAGCTATTTTCCCTTATTTTACCCCAAAGCTCACCATCCTCGTGGAGTCGAACGCATTGCTCAGCAAAATCCTGCGCCGTTACTCCGACAAGTAATTCTCTGTCATGAGTCCATTGAAGTTGTTCAGCTAATAACTTTGAGGTAACGCACGGAATTCCCATTTCACATGCTTCATGCACTTTGTGCGGTATTCCAGCAGCAAATCGAGTTGGCGCTATGAAAACTCTGCAGCGATTGTAAATATTTTCTATATTTTTCAATTTGCCATGAAATAAAACGTTGGGTTTGTCTACGATAAGAAGAGACGGAGCCGAGTGCTCGCCTACTACATGAAACTCTGTTCCGGGAATTTGTTCTTCGATGATAGGGAATACATTTATCAAGAACCATAACAATGAATCAACGTTGGGAGAGCCATCGTCCCTTAACGCTCCCACGAAAAGAAAACCAAGACGACATTCAAAAGCGCTGTCTCCGGGTTTTGCTTCAATCATATGTCCGAGAACATGCACATTACTTACGCCATGTTCTCTATAAATATTTGCCTCCCTTGGGGAGACGGCGACAACAGAGTTTGCGATGTTGGTCTGTTCAATTTCGCTGGCTATAAGTTGACGTTCATCTTCCTTTGTTAATGGCATACTACTTAAGGCTCTTCTCTTTATTTCCCTGGTGGCAGCAAGAGCTTCTGCATCATAGATAATATCAACGCCGTCTATTAAGCTTTCTTTTTCAGCAATTATGTGCCTGAAAAATTCCATATTGTGGTTACGGCTTATGAGAATAAACTGGTAGTATCCTTTCCGCCTTGACAAGTGCTCTAGTAAACCTTCTTTACCCATAGCTCTCATCACTTCGATATTTTGCGGTAACGTTGAGTAGATGTCTGTCCACGAATCATCTGAGTAAAGAAGTGGATAGAAAGTCACATTGATTGGCATTTTACTTAGTTCAACGAGAATATCGCTGCAGCGAGGATAACCAGCTCCGAGATCTGGATGAGGAACCCGATCATCTACTATCAACACGTTTGGATTTTGAGTGGCAGACCTCGCGTGATCTATATTTCCACTAATGTTTCTATACTGCTTCTTTAAATAAGCAAAATGTTTAGAGCAAAAATCTTTCTGGTGTTTAGTCTGCAAGAGTTTCGCTTTTTGCAAGCCGCCTGTGCTTGCAAACTCGTAATGTATTATCTCCACATTTGGCTCATAAATGACGCGAAAACCGCTCTTTTTTATGCGAACACAGAAGTCAGTCTCCTCATAATAAGCCGGAGAAAAATTTTCATCTAGACCATTAAGCTTATGAAACATTTCATTTGAGGTAAGCAGAAATGCTCCTGAGCAATAGTCAACGTCTCTCATGAAGTTAAATTCTGGTGAATCTGGGTTGCCGCCTCGGCCGTAACCAGTGCATGTGCCGTCGTCCCAAATTATGCTTCCTGCTTCCTGAAGGCTTCCGTCAAGTAATTTAATCTTACCACCAACAGCACCCACTTTTTTTTGCGTTTTGAAAACAGCTGTTCCTCTTGATAGAGCCTCGGACTCCAGGATCGCATCGTTATTTAGAAGTAAGAAGTATTTTCCTCTAGCTTGTCTCGCGGCTAAGTTTACCGCTTTGACAAAACCTAGATTTTCTTGGTTTCTAATTATGATGGCATTTCCAAGAGTCTTTAAGAGGTCGATTGTGGAGTCATTAGAATTATTATCGACTATAATGACCTCGTAACTTACGTCCGCATTTTTCGCAATAGATTCTAAGCAGAGTAGGCTTAAATGTGCCTGGTTATAGAATACTAATATTATTGATACAGTTGGTTCATCTGAATACGGAAAGTGAATTGTTTTTTTTGAATTAAAAAAATTTGATAGGTTTAACTCTGCAAGACCGTCATACTGCTCTTTAATGTTTACTTCTTCTTTTTCCTCAGAATTATCTTCGACTAAATTTTCAATCTCAGTCTCCTGTTTAGAGTCTCTCGTCTCTATTGTTCCAAGTAAAGACAGGACTACTTGCAAACCGTCTCTAAAAACTCTTAGTGGCCAAGTGATCTTCCAAAATAATGATCTCTCAATTAGCAGATGTGCGTTTTCGAGCCGCTTGGTATGCGCTTCCAATTCGGAATATTGCGAAAAAAGTCGACTATATCTAAGCTCCCAATTACTTAAGTGGCTGTTTTTGGCATGCGTTTGATATCTTTCTTGAGTTGGTCTTGGAGCTGATAATAAATCTCTATCTGCTATTCTATGTTCTTTGTATAGAGAACCAGCAGCCAGCTCGATCAATTTGTCCAATTCCCCTTGAGATTCCTTCAAGAGATTGTCTGCGCTTACAGGAATACCACGGTCGTATTTTTTTCCTGCCAATCGATGTCGCCACCGATACTTCATGTAATTAAATTCGTTAACTGCCCTGGCACGGTTAGACGGAAGATCGTCGCTGCCTCTCGTTACCGATTCGTGGTGCAGTAATTTAACATTTGGTTCTATCAGTGTGACTAATCCTTTTTCAGACATCCTCAGGCAGAGATCAACATCATTATAAGCGACACTTAAATAGTTCTCATTGAAACCACCTAGCTTTAAAAATATATCTCTCTTGGTAAGCAAAAAAGCCGCGGTTGCACAGTCAACTGGGAAGGGGCTCGAAATATTATTCTTCTCTAGATAATCCGGATCTTCGTTTAAAGCTATATGCTTAGCGATAGAAGACTCCTCAAGAGCGATGCCAGCATGTTGAATACGCGAATTTGGATAAAGAAGCATGCACCCTACTGCACCAACATCCTCACGCCGAACGAGTGGCATCATCTTTGTCAGCCAACTTTTGTCAGATATCTCTATATCATTATTAGCAAAGCATAAAATTTCACTTCTTGCTTTTGCCGCAGCGTAATTGTTGATTGCGGAAAAATTAAAAGGCTTAGACCAACTTAAGACTTGGATATTCTCTCTCTGTTTGAGAGCCTCAAGATAATCAAGTGTTTCTTTTTCAATGCTTTGATTATCAACTATGATAATTTCAAGGTGTTCGCTTTTGTTTGAGCTCTGGATACTTTCGATACATTGCTTAATATAAGAGTATCGATCTTTTGTTGGAATGATTATTGAACAATATATTTTCATATCGAGGAAAGTGTCTTTAGCCATAATGCTTTCACTCATGCGACGTATTTTTTGAAATAATATTATTTGTCTTTTCTACACCTGTCTTTTCGGCATGCGTTTTCGTTTTATGGAAGCTTAAAACTTTAAAGACCGTTTTATACACCGTACGGGCCTTTCGAAAAGGGCTAGTAAATTTCCAAGAGCGAGAAGAAAGTATTTCGTTTAAGGAAGTTTGAAGTTGCGCCTCATGTAGACGCAAATGTTTCTCAGTTGTTACTCTGTGCTCTACTTCGACCTCCAAGTCTGAGATTTTTGCAAGCGACTCTTGTAGAGAGGAACCAATGACGGCTAGTACCCCCTCTAATTTAGCTTTTTGACGATTGAGATTTTCGTAATCTGCATTAATTTTGTTAAGGTCTGTTTTAAGGATATCGTATTGCTCTCCTGTTATTTTAAGCTGCGTGTTGAGATCATCGCAGTGTCTAGCAAGCTCGTTGTAGCTTTGTCCGATTAATTTATTTATGTGGCCTCCAGTCCATTGAGTTTTCCACTTTTCGAAAATTTGTGCACGTGCTTTGCTGATTTTATTCTCTGGATCATATTTTTTGCTTTCGTCGCTTAATGCGGTTCCAGATTCTCCTCCCGATCTATAATAAGCGGTCACTTTTGGGATGTGTAAAAATTTCGTTTTTTGAGCGAGTTGTAGCCAGAAATCCCAGTCTTCATAAATCTCAAACTGAGGGTCGAAGCGGCATCCTTCGTCAATCAAACTTTTTTCAAACAACATCGAATGTATTGGGATATAGTTGTCGCGCATTAATAAGATTGGATCGAACTCTGTGCTATATACTTGACCGAGTAATTTCCCATCATTGGTTACCTTTTGCGTGCCGCTATAGACGGCCCTGATTGATGAGTCAGAACACATTTTTGACGCTAGATTACTTATATGATCATTTGATATGTAATCATCATCGTCCAGAAATAGAAGAAGGCCACCCTTGGCCGCAGCAATGCCCGCATTAGCGGCATCGGCACGAGATAAGGGTGTAGGCTGATCAAGCACAGTGACTTGTAAATCAAGGGGTAAAAAATTTTCTAACCGTTTTTCTGAAGAGTTTATCAAAACAACTTCGATAGGTTTGTATGATTGGGCAGAGATCGAATCCAAAGCACTTTTTAGTTCCGGACGCCCTATGCTTCGACAGATTATTGTGACGAGTTTATTTGTTGTGGACTCACTTTTTTCGGACATAATTAATTCTACTTCGCCAATTCGAAGTTAGTGTGCATGCTAGGTTTGGTTGTTTCTGTCGGAGACGCCTACCCTTCGGATAACTGAGTCTAGCACCTCACAGATGAAATCAAGAAACAGCGTGTCTAGATGCACGTTAAAATAATTTGCGGTTTTATTTCCAAGGGCAAGTAAAGCAAGGGTTTCTCGATTAGTGCTTACCGGACATAAAGCCGTTGAAGTTATATTTTCTTCTGAAAAAGGGAAAAGATATAAAATTTGTTCTTCTTGAAGCTGCGCACAGAAGGGTTTTTCCAGCCTGAAAACTTCACTAAATTTTTCCTTCATGACTTTTGAATCTTCCACACGAATGGCAGTCGGCAAATTTTGCGTGGAGTGATTCAGAAAAATAAGCTCACAGGCATCTACATTCTTCAATTGAGCAAATTGCTTTTGTACGGAAGTACTCACCTCTTCGATTGTATTGCTTTCAAGTAAATCTAAGATAAGACTTCTAGTTATATCAAAAATCTCATCGTTAGTTCTCGCATTGTCGGTTAAATCCTTCAACTTCTCTGTTGCTTTAACTCCCTGTTCTCGGAGTATATTAACTTGTTTTTCTACCAAAGAGATTGCTTTACCACTGTCGTGGGGTAACTTAATATTTGAGAGCAACTCAGGATGATTTAGAAAGAATTCTGGATTGTCCTGAAGGTGCTTGACAACTTGCTTTTCTGTAACATCCACGTTTACATCGCTTGGTAAGTCTTCGGCCACTGAAAATTCCTCATTCATATTTCTATTATTCCTTCATAAACTGTTTGAGTTGGTCCCTTCATTATTACTGAGCTACTTAAATCCCAGCATACAGTTAATTGCCCGCCGGGTAGATTGACAATGACCTTCGAATTAAGTTTTTCAAGGAGCCTTCCAACTACGACTGCCGCGCATGCTCCGCTTCCGCAAGCAAGAGTTTCACCCGTACCCCTTTCAAAAACACGAAGTTGGATTGTATTCTTTGAGAGTATTTCCATAAATCCAACATTTACACCCTCAGTAAAATCCGGGTGACTACCAAGAGCCTTTCCAATATCTTTTACGGCGATATTCTCTAGGTCTTCAACACAAACTACCGCATGAGGGTTTCCCATAGATAATACAGAAAAAGTAATCGCTGTTTTTTTACCTGAAATCTTGATAAATCTTTCATGAGTATCTAGTCGTGAGTCGCATAGGAATGGGATTTTTGATGGATTAAACTCTGGGTGCCCCATATCTACTGAGATTTCTCCATCACCATGGAGAGTCAACTTTAAATTACGATTAATTGTTGACACATTAATCAAATTTTTACGTGATAATCCTTTATCGCGAACAAATGTTGCAAAGCAGCGAGCGCCGTTGCCGCAGTGTTCAACTTCGGTTCCATCTGTATTAAAGATTCTATAGTGAAAATCTACTTCTGTTGTTGATGCTTTTTCGACCAGCAGTAATTGGTCGAATCCGACGCCAAAATTTCTATCCGAGAGTTTTTTAATGAGCTCAGGTTTAAATTGTAAATCTCGTTCAGTGCAGTCGACGATCATAAAGTCATTACCAAGGCCATGCATTTTTGTAAAAGGAATCTTCATGTAAGTCTTTTAAATTAGCCCGGCAGTAAATATTCATTTTGAAAAAGATCGGACACAGTTTCTCTCTCGCGAACTAGATGAGTCTCAGATCCGCTAATCATAATTTCTGGGGCACGGGGCCGTGTATTATAATTTGAGCTCATGACGAAACCGTATGCACCCGCGGATTTAATTGCTAGTAAGTCTCCAGCGTTTATATTCAGTGATCGATTTTTTCCGAGGGCATCGGCAGATTCACAAATTGGGCCAACAATATCATATGTTGTATTTTCATTGCCTGCGGCCTTTTTTACGGGCACAATTTTTTGCCAAGCTCCGTACAAAGCCGGTCGAATCAAATCGTTCATAGCGCCATCAATTATCGCAAAATTCTTTTCTTCATTATTCTTTAAATATTCAACTTTCGTTACTAGTATGCCAGCATTGGCAGCTATAGAGCGGCCAGGTTCGACCACTATTTTTAGATCAATACCATGAAGTTTCTCTTTTACTGCTGATACAAGTTCAATTGGAGTGGGTGGCATTTCATTTTCGTAAGTTACTCCTAAACCTCCGCCAATATTGATATGTTCGATAATGACATCTCTTGATATGAGCTGTTCGTTTAAAGTCAATATTCTGTCTAAAGCGTCTAAGATGGGCCTGATGCTTGTTAGTTGAGAGCCGATATGAAAATCAAGACCCTTTATGCAAATTCCTTTCATTTCTGTAGCATGTAAATAAAGCTCAATCGCTTTCCCCATCGATATACCAAATTTATTTTCTTTAAGGCCAGTAGAGATATACGGATGGGTTTCAGCATTGACATCTGGATTCACTCTTATAGAAATTGGCGCAACTTGGGAATTATTGACGGCAATTTCATTAATGCGTAACAGCTCTGCTTCTGATTCAATATTGAAACAATGGATACCTGTATCTAAGGCTTTGTAAATTTCCTGAGTGGTTTTCCCGAGGCCAGAAAAAGTAACTTTTTTTGGGTCACCTCCTGCGGCAATTACTCTATCTAATTCGCCGCCTGATACGATGTCAAACCCTGCACCTAATTTTGATAGAACATTCAGCACGGCTAAATTAGAATTTGCTTTTACCGCATAACAAATTAAGTGAGAGTGGCCCTCAAAAGCTTTCTCATAAGCCTGATAATTTTGCTCAAGAGCGGCTTTTGAGTAGATAAAGCATGGAGTACCATACTTTTCTGCAATTGATGCAACTGACGCATCCTCTACCAGCAGATTGTTATCTTTGTAAGAGAAGTGTTCCATGTATTCCGTGAAGTCTCCAATTATTTGGATGATAAACAGCTGCTCAATGACTGAATGATGCGGTAATACTGGCCTGAGAGGGCCTGGTTAAACCCCCTTTTTGACCGCAATGGACGTTACTCAGCGCCAGACAGACAACGATAGTTATTCGTAGTAAATTTTCCATAGGATAACTCCGCGAGTAGGAACCACCAGAGATTATGATTATACAGCTGCATCTCAAATAAACCTAACCTCAAAAAAGGACCCAATTTCAATCAATTAGAAAAAGTTCAGCCCTCAAGAACTACTTGTGACGCATGGCTTGAAAATTTTTGAAACTGCGCATATATTTCTGTCCTCGAAACTAGCTACAAAATTTTGATTGAAGGGTGTGTCGGTTATGGTCTAACCGCTAGAGCCTTGGTCTCTAAGGAGTTCAAAATACGATGGTTGAGATAAAAAATTTAACAAAGAAATTTGATCAGTTTATTGCTGTTAATGACTTGAGTTTTAGCGTAGGAGAAGGTGAGGTTCTCGGTTTTCTGGGCCCTAATGGAGCTGGTAAATCAACCACAATGAAAGTTATCACCGGATTTCTTTCTCCTTCTTCCGGCTCCATATTAATTGATGGTAATGATGTGAGCATTAATCCTATAGATGCGAAGGCACTTATTGGATATCTCCCTGAAGGGGCTCCTTGTTATGGAGATATGACTCCACTTGAATTCTTGAAATTTATCGCAGAGATTCGCGGTTTTCAGGGTCAAGAGTGCACTGATCGTGTTCAACACGTGATTAGAGAAGTTGAGCTCCAGAAAGTTTGTATGCAACCCATAGAGACTTTATCGAAAGGGTTTAAAAGAAGGGTAGGGCTGGCTCAAGCCATTCTTCATGACCCAAAGGTTCTAATCTTGGATGAACCTACTGATGGGCTTGATCCAAATCAGAAGCATCACGTGCGAGAATTAATTAAGAGCTTGGCCAAAGATAAAATAGTTATAATTTCGACTCACATTTTAGAAGAAGTTTCAGCTGTCTGTAGCAGGGCAATAATCATAGATGCTGGAAAAATCGTTGCTGACGGCACTCCCGAGGAACTGGAGTCTAAGTCGCAATACCATAACGCTGTCAATGTTCAACTTTCTGCAGAATATGATTTAACGAAAGATTTAAGCGCTCTTACGAATATAAGTTTGCAAAACGACTCAGGAAACAGCTTTACAATTATATCGAAAAACGGACAGTCTATATTCGCGGAAATCTCCGAGATAGCACAACAGAAGAAGTGGCCTATATCCGAGTTGTATGTCAAAAAAGGGCAGCTAGAGGATGTTTTCCGGTCAGTGACACAAAAAATACGGGAGGGGATTGAATGAAAAATTTGGGGATAATTTTTAGGAGAGAACTATCTAGTTATTTTGCTACTCCTCTGGCCTATATTTTTGTGGTTATCTTTCTGATCATAAATGGGATTTTCACTTTTGATCTTGGAGGGTTCTATCTGCGAGGACAAGCAGATCTCTTACCTTTTTTTAGTTTTCACCCTTGGCTTTACCTTTTTATGGTTCCTGCTATTGCAATGACACTGTGGGCAGACGAGAGAAAAACTGGAACTATTGAGTTGTTGCTGACTTTACCTGTCAAGCTAAGTGAGGCCGTGTTCGGAAAATTTCTGGCAGCGTGGGTTCTGACTGGCATTGCCTTGATTCTTACTTTTCCAATTTGGATAACGGTTAATTACTTAGGAGATCCAGACAATGGTGTGATCATCGCCGCTTATCTTGGCAGTTGGTTAATGGCAGGCGGTTTTCTAGCGATAGGGTCATGTATGTCAGCTTGTACTAAAAATTCGGTAATCGCTTTTATTCTGACTGTCTCAATTTGCTTTCTGTTTGTCATAATGGGTTCCCCGATTCTCCTTAATTCATTTCCAGAATGGATTCCCCAGTTAATTATCGACGCATTTTCGGCGTTAGGATTTCTAAGTCACTTTGATTCAATTTCGAAAGGAGTGTTGGACGTTCGTGATATTTTGTATTTCATCCTATTCATTATGTCTTGGCTTCTTTCGAGTGCCATAGTAATCGAAATGAAAAAAGCTAATTAGGAGTTTAATTAGATGAAGAAAAAATTACTTTTTTCACCTCTTGGTTTGACAGCTATAGCTATTACGTTACTTTTTGGGGTCTTAGTCATAAGCCTTATACCAAGTTTAAGAATTGATTTAACGGAAGACAGGCTTTATTCCTTGTCAGAGGGAACTCTTAGTATTCTTTCCAGCTTGAACGAACCGATAGAGCTTATGTTTTTTTACTCTGATTCTGCTACGGAAGACGTTCCTCAGCTTCGTACTTATGGTAACCGGGTTCAAGAGTTACTGAGAGAAATTGTAATCGCTAGTGAGGGGAACCTCAGCTTAAGGGTAATCGATCCAGAACCCTTTTCTGAAGAAGAAGATTTAGCGACTCAGTATGGAGTTAGGGCCGTTCCCGTGACTCAGGGCGGTGAGGGAGTTTATTTCGGTTTAGTTGCAGCGAAGGGAGGCGCAGATTTACCTGACCCGCTTCGAGCGACAGAGACTATGCCTTTAATTCGACCCGATCAAGAAGAATTTTTAGAATATGAGTTCATGAAAATCATCACTCAGGTGAGCAATCCCGAGCGAACAGTAATTGGTCTTGTTACACAATTGGATATTGACGGTGGTTTCGATCCAATGACGGGACAGGGGACACAGCAGTGGATGATTATGGATTTAGTACGTCAACTCTATGACGTGCGAAGGATAGATGTATCCAGTGATTCCATTGAGGAGGATGTTGATATCTTAATGATAGTTCATCCACAGGGATTATCAGATCGGTTTTTATATGCGATTGATCAACATATTCTTCGTGGGGGTGATGCATTGTTGTTTTTGGATCCAAACGCAGACTCAATGGTAGGTCGCTCGCCACAAGGGAACTTAATTCCAGCGGGGATGAGTTCTGAATTGCCAGGGTTGCTAGATGCTTGGGGCCTTGAGTTTGATAATAGTAAGGTTCTTACGGATAACGAGCTGGCTCTTCGCGTTATGATGGGTCAGGGACAAAGAGCGGTGCCACATTTGGCTATGTTAGGCGTTCAGGGAAATTTTCTTACTCAAGGTGATATTATTACTAATCGTTTAGAGACGATTAATTTGTCTTCTGTAGGTGCTATAAGCCAATCTAACGAAGGAAGTTTAAGTTTTGAGCCCCTAATAATTTCTTCCTCAGATGCGATGCTTATGGATAGGTCCTTTGTTGAAAATGTTACAGATCCCAATGCTCTCTTTGATGAATTTGAGTCTGAAAATAGAAGCTTTGTAATTGCGGCTAGATTGAGTGGTTTGACAGAAACGGCTTTTCCAGAGGGACAACCGCCTATTCCAGTAACAGAGGAAGAAAGCGGTTCTGACGATGCGGATGGGGAGGTTTCAGTTGCGGGGGAGACTGCTGGCGAAGTTGATGTTGTCAATGAGGAAAGCGAAATAGTCCACTTAAATGCCTCTTTAGAACCAACCAATATAGTAGTTTTCGCAGACTCAGATTTACTAACTGACAGGTTATGGGTACAAGTCACTCAATTTTTTGGGCAGCGTATTCCACAACCGTTTGCAAATAATGGTGATTTAGTAATCAATGCTATGGATAATTTGAGCGGTGGCGCGGATCTTTCGAGTATTAGAAGCCGAGGGCGTTACTCAAGACCATTTACGAAAGTGCTTACTCTCCAGCGGGAGGCAGATGACCGGTTGCGCCAGGAGGAAAGTGAACTATCGGCAAGGGTAGCAGAAACAGAATCTGCACTGGCTGAGTTGAACACCGATGAAGAGGGAAATCCAATTGGAGAGATTACTCCTGAAATACAGACAGAAATAGATCGCTTTAACAGAGAATTAATCGAGACCAGAAGGCGCCTAAGAGAGGTCAGATTTCAATTGACTGAAGACATTGAACAGTTAGGTAGCAATTTAAAGGCTGTTAACACTGCTCTGGTACCAATTTTATTGACCCTATTCTTTTTAGGCCGATATTATTTTCGATCCCGTCGGTATACATTTAGTTGAGGATTACTAATTTGACTTTGCAAGTTTAGAGGTTACGGGGCAGATTGACTGTTATCTGAGTTCCTTGCCCCTCCTGACTCACAATTATCATCTCGCCTCCATGAGCTTGTGCAATCAAACGGCATAAGTACAACCCTAATCCAAATCCTCCTGTATTTCGCTGTCTTGCACTATCTGCCCGGTAGAAGGGTTCAGTAATCTGAGAGATATGTTCTTCCGCAATGCCTTCTCCATTATCCTTTACTTCAATGATGCCTCGATCGCTTGAAAAACTGACTCGCACAGTTACAAGATTACCTTTTCCATGTCGCACTGCGTTATTTAGTAAATTTGTGATTAGAAGTCTGATTCGCAATTTATCTATCTCAAATTCGAGATCATTAACAGGAGTTTCGATCTCTATTGCACCATTGTTGGATTTGAATGACTCCGTTATCGAACGAACAAAGTTCCCTAATAGCACATATTCTGAAACCAACGCAGAGTGATCGTTATTGAGTCTTTCTGCCTCAAGAAGATCGGATATTAACAGATCTATTTCGTTGATATCTTCTTTCAGTTGCTCTTTTTCGTCGCTTTCAGGCATGAACTCCATTCGTAATTTCGCTTTGGTTATTGGAGTTCTAAGTTCATGACTTATCGCCATCAGTAACTGCCTTTTTGCTTCGAGCATTGATTGAAGTGAATCAGCCATATGGTTTATGCTTTCGGTTAACTCTCCAAGCTCATCTTGCAAGTTGCTTTTAACTCGGAAGCTCAAATCACCCTGTCTGATTCTTTCCGCCCCTTGTTTGAGAAGGCGGACAGGGTTTAACATTTTGTTTACCATGAAGTAGTTAAGAAAAAGTATTAAGGCTGCAAGTGCTAGTGCTGTGTAAAGCACAAAGTAGTTGTAAAGTCCCTCTTCTTGGGCACTTCGGTACATATAAAAATCATAACCATCTCGCTCAACTCGGATAATGTCCTCGCCATTAATAGTCCTCATTTCGGCATCTGGAGTTAGCGACTCTTGGTATTCAGAGGAATCAACATCTAACCGATTTTGAGCGTCTGAACTCCACTCCATAATAGGGTTTCTAATGTTTATGGTCCAACTAAGTTCGCTTGCAAGTCGCATAGCGTTAGAAAGGTTTGGTGGCGTGCCGATATCTTCTATTATTGATTCAACATGTCGGGTGAAGTAATCTGGAATAGTCTCAATTGTTTCACTATCATCGCCTATGCTCTGTAGTGAAATCAAAATAATTATTAAAAATAAAACTACTGTTATTCCGAATATCGCGAGTAGTCTAAAAAAAAGAGATTTACGGATATATTGAACCAAGGTGGTCATATCACTTGTCCGACGAAAGTGTAACCGCGACCCCACACGGTTTTGATGAACCTAGGTGTTTTTGAAGTATCGTTTAGTTTATGGCGAAGACGACTTACTAAAGTATCGACTGCACGCGAAAATAACTCAGCGTCTATACCTCTTAATCGATTCATTAGCTCATCTCGAGTAAATGTCTTATTTGGAAATTGCATGAAAAGGATTAAAAGCTCATACTCCATTGTAGTGAGATCTAGTACTTTTCCATCTAACTTTACTTCCCGACGGGAAACATCAACCTCCAAACCATTTATGGGCTTAATCTCTTTCATGCTGTGGTCATCGCTGCTTCTCCTCAAAATGTTGTGGATACGAGCAACTAGCTCTCTGGGTTCGAAAGGCTTCGGCAAATAGTCATCTGCCCCAAGCTCTAGCCCAACTATTCGGTCTGTAACCTCTGCGTGAGCTGTCAGCATAAGGATAGGTAGTTGACCATATATCGATGATTTTGCGCGAATTTCCCTGCAGATCTCGAATCCATCTTTTTCCGGAAGCATCACATCAAGAATTAGCAAGTCGGGTTTTATTTTCTTAATGAGTTCGAATCCTTTAGATGGAGTCATTGCGATATGGGCTTTCATATCATATCGCTCAAGATACTGAGTTAATAATTGGCCTAGTTTTTCGTCATCATCGATAATTAGAATTTGCTTCATGAGTTACGCTATTGGGTTTAAAAGATCATAAGTTTGGCAATATTACGAATTCGGTCTATCTAAATCAATCAGAGAGTGGCAATCACGCGTCTAGAGTAGTTATTATTGATCTATGATTTCCTTTAATAATGTAAGTATATCTAAGGGTAATAAAAAACTTTTAGATGATGCGAATATTCTAATCTCAAAGGGTCACCGGGTGGGTATTATAGGGCGTAATGGTTGTGGTAAAACTACTTTATTTCAAGCCATCTCAGATGAAACGTATTTGGAAACCGGCGAAATTATAAAGAGCTCTGACTTGCGTCTTTCTTTGATGGCGCAAGAAACTCCTGGAGTTGATAGGGGCGCAATTGATTTTGTTATTGATGCGCACGCCGAATTTCGAGCACTGGAGAAACAAAGGCTAATTGCTGAAGAGCTTTGCGATATTGATGCGCTAACTACTGCGGTCTCTAAGTTAGACGACATGGAAGGTTATAAAGTAACTAACTCAGCGCAACAGATTTTAAATGGGCTTGGGTTTTCCATTGATGATTATGAAAAGCCTGTGACTGATTTTTCAGGTGGTTGGCGTGTGAAACTTAATTTAGCAGCTGCCCTTCTATGCCCATCTGAATTATTGATGTTGGATGAACCAACAAATCATTTAGATCTAGAAGCTACCATCTGGCTGGAGCAGTGGCTATTAAAATACAAAGGGACGCTGCTTTTGGTTTCGCACGACCGTGCATTTTTAGATAAGGTTATTGATCACGTAATCAGCTTTGAGAGCTGTCATCTCAGAATGTATGTGGGCAATTACAGCGCATTTGAACGACAGCATGCTGAGAGGTTGGCCCTTGAAGCTTCTTTATCTAGAAAGCAGGAGGCAAGGAAAAAGAAAATAGAAGAATTTGTTCGCCGTTTTCGTGCGAAGGCGTCTAAAGCGAATCAGGCACAATCACGGCTTAGGGAGTTAAAAAGGATGCGAGATATCTCGCCAGCGCACGTTGATTCGCCTTTTAAATTTAAATTTCTAGAGCCCAGAATTAAACCTAATTTTCTTTTAGAAATAGATGATCTATCGATTGGTTTTGGTTACCCACTAGCGACCCATATTAATCTTATGGTGAGATGTGAGTCTAGGATCGGCTTGCTAGGTTTTAATGGAAGCGGCAAATCTACTTTAATTAAGATTTTGGCAGGTCAGTTAAAAGCTCTATCTGGAATAGTAAAAAAGTCGAAGCATATTAAAATTGGATATTATGCGCAGCATCAGGTAGATGCTCTAAATCTTGAAGCTTCGCCGTTCGAGTTAATTTCTGCAGTCGGAAAATCAGAAGGGCACCTAAATCCTAAAACAGAGCAGCAGATTCGCGATTTTCTTGGTGGTTTTGATTTTCACGGATCTCGGGCTGATGAAGCCATAAAAAATTTCTCTGGTGGCGAAAAAGCTAGAGTTGCCTTGGCGAAGATAGTGTTCTCTGAGCCAAATTTGTTACTTTTAGATGAGCCAACTAATCATCTTGATCTGGATATGCGCCACGCTTTAGAACTTGCTCTTCAAGAATATGAGGGCGCAATGGTAGTAATTTCTCATGACCGGCATTTATTGGCGAATACTGTCGACGAATTTTATGCAATCGACAATGGTAAACTCAAAGAGTATTTGGGTTCTATTTACGATTATGAAGCTTGGTTAGTTAAGATTGGTCAAAGTGGAAGAGAAGACCTCTTTAAGGAACGTCAGACTCAACTTGTCCGAGACGACAGAAAGGAAGTTCGCAAAAAAGCCGCGGCAGAGCGGCAAAAATTGGCACCTCTAAGAAGGCAAGTAAAGTTATTGGAGGTGGAAATTGAAAAGATACTTACTCAACTTAAGTTAACAGAGAAAGAGTTATTAAATGAAAGGATTTATGACTCAAACCAAAAAAGTCATTTGGTAGATACGCTTGAAAGACAAGGCCGGTTGAAATCTTTACTTACGGATAAAGAAGGAGAATGGTATGAATTGCAGAAAAAGTTGGATCTCTGCTAAACGTGATTAGCTTTCGCAAAAGGATTTTGATGAAGTAATTCAGTCTTTTAACATCAGTATCGATCTTGAAACCTATCAAAATGGAACCATTTATAAAAAAGACCCGTTGATAATATAACAATATTAAGAGGTTTGTGGACATGAAGTTAATTGAAAAACTGCTACTCACATTGACAATGATCTCTTTTGCAACTTTGGCTGTAGCTCAGACTCAAATTTATAGCGAGTTTAAAACCAACGACGAAGAAAATAACATCGAGGTCTTTAAACACGCAAGCCCATCGGTAGTTCATATTACAAACTCTAGATTAGTCAGATCGTTCTATTCGTTGAATCCTCAGGAGGTCCCCCAAGGAACTGGGACTGGTTTTATCTGGAATGAAGATGGTTATGTAGTAACGAACTTTCATGTTGTTCAACAGGCAAGTGTTGTCACAGTAACGTTGCAGGACGGTTCGAGTTATGAAGCTACACCTGTCGGCTCGGATCCCGATAAAGACTTAGCAGTTTTGAAGATTGATGCAGAAGGAAATAAGCTCAGCCCAATTTCTCTTGGAGATTCTTCCTTGCTTGAGGTGGGCAGGAAGGTAATTGCTATCGGTAATCCATTCGGTTTGGATACGACAATGACGGTAGGAGTTGTTAGTGCTCTTGGAAGAGAGATCGATTCAGTGAGCCGTCGAAAAATAAGAGATGTAATTCAGACCGATGCTGCAATTAATCCCGGCAACTCTGGAGGACCACTACTGAATTCTCTTGGACAATTAGTTGGGGTAAATACCGCTATTTATAGCCCTAGTGGAGGTAGCTCAGGTATAGGCTTCGCTATACCTGTTAATACCGTTCAACGAATAGTTCCAGAATTAATAACTTATGGTCGAGTACAGACTCCGATTCTTGGAATTATTCAGGTGCCTCAGCCTGACTACTACAGGAGTCTTTGGGATATTGAAGGAGTGATTGTCTTAGATGTTGTTCAAGGTACTGACCCAGAGAAGCTAGGTATGCGTGGGTTGCAGCGCGTCCAAAGAGGACGCATAAGACTCGGGGACGTGATTTTTGAGATTGATGGACAAGCTATTGCTAATGAAGATGATTACGCCAATGTTATGGAACAACATAGAGCGGGAGATGTAGTTGAAGTTAAGACGCTGCTCGATAATTCCATAATGACATACAATATCGAGTTACGAGCGCCTCCAAACCGATGAGGAAGATTGGTTAACGTTGATCAAGCAGAATTTTCGCATTAGTCACGGCCTTTAAAACTTGCTCGGGCGAGGTTCCTCCAAAATGGTTTCGAGCGCGAACTGATCCCTCTAAAGTAAGAATTGTGGAAACATCCTCTGCAATTATGGAAGCAAACTCAACTAACTTATTCAATGGAATTTCTGTCAAGAGCAAATTTTCTCTTATTGCATAGGATACTACATTGCCAACAATTTCATGTGCGTCCCGAAAAGTAGCTCCTTTCTTGACCAAGTAATCAGCTAGGTCAGTAGCTGTAGCAAATCCTTTTGAAGCCGCGTTTTCCATATTGTCCCTGTTACATTTGATAGCTGGTACCATCTGTGCATAAGCATATAAACAGTCTTTGATAGTATCTACTATGTCAAAAAGAGGCTCTTTGTCTTCTTGATTATCTTTATTGTATGCAAGTGGTTGAGATTTCATTATGCTTATAAGAGCAGTGTGGGCCCCTGCTACTCGACCGAATTTCCCTCGAATGAGTTCAGGCACATCAGGATTTTTCTTTTGAGGCATGATTGATGAGCCAGTACAAAAGCTATCGGGCAGCTCGATAAAATCAAAGTGAGCGGAAGTCCATAAGACTATTTCTTCTGAAAACCTCGATAGGTGGGTCATTAATAGAGTTGCAGTTGAAGCGAACTCAATAACAAAGTCTCTATCACTGACTGCATCTAGAGAGTTAGCACATGGAGAATCAAAACTCAGCATCTCAGAAGTATAATTTCTATCTATGGGGAAAGTTGTGCCCGCTAGAGCTGCACTCCCTAGTGGAGATTGATTGACTCTCTTCCTACAGTCTTGAAAGCGATCAAAATCTCGACTCAGCATTTCAAACCAAGCCATCATATGATGACCAAATGTCACAGGTTGAGCTGTTTGGAGATGCGTAAATCCTGGTAAAATTGTGTTCGCTTCTTTTTCAGCCAAATTTACTATTACTCTTTGAAAATCGGTGATTAATTCGCAAATCTCATCTATTTGGCTTCTTGCATATAATCTTAGGTCAGTTGCAACTTGATCATTTCTTGACCTCCCTGTGTGAAGTTTTTTGCCGGCTTCACCTATTTTTTTAGTCAGAGCAGATTCGATATTCATGTGGACATCTTCTAGCTCGGTAGACCAATTAAAATTTTGATTGGTTATTTCTTCACGAATTTCCTCAAGTCCGTCTATGATGTCTGTCACTTCTTTCTCTGTTAATGTACCGACTTTTTCAAGCATTTTTGCATGCGCAATAGATCCGTCAATATCATATTGAAAGAGGTTGTTATCAAATGAAACCGAAGAGGTGAATCGCTCAACAAATGGCGATGTGGCTTCCTCGAACCTGCCACCCCAAAGCTTTCTGTTCTTGAGGGATTTTTTAACAGACATATTGATAATCTTCTTTTTAAATACAAATAGGATTATAGCAGGATAGTTAGTATCAAATAACCTGATAATTACCCTATGAAAATTAAGGAATAAGAGAGAAAGAAACGCTAAAATGAAACTAATTCGAACAAGAGGCTCTTCAAACTTACCAAAAATGTCAAAGTTATGAGCAGAAAACTGAGAATAGCCACTAGAAAGAGCCCATTAGCCCTTTGGCAAGCAAACTTTGTACGCCAATCTTTGGAAAAAGCTCATAAGGACTTACAGGTTGAGCTTGTTCCTATGAGCACTCAAGGCGACAAGATTCTCGATAGTCCGCTAGCAAAAATTGGCGGAAAAGGATTATTTGTCAAAGAACTTGAAATGGCCTTATTACAAGATTCTGCAGATGTAGCAGTTCATTCTATGAAGGATGTTCCAATGGAGTTTCCGGAAGGATTACAACTTGCAGGAATCTGCAAACGCGAAGATCCCACTGATGCTTTAGTTTCAAATAAGTTTCGCAATCTGGAAGATATGCCAAAAGGAGCGATAATTGGTACATCGAGCTTACGAAGGCAATGTCAGTTAAAGTACATTCGCCCAGATCTCCAGATTACAGATCTTAGAGGGAATGTTGGTACACGTTTACGCAAGTTAGACGAAGATAATTATGATGCCATAGTTCTCGCTAGTGCCGGCTTAATCAGATTAAACCAAAACAGCCGAATTAGCAGTCGTCTAGAACCTCAAGAATGTTTGCCGGCAGCGGGTCAAGGTGCAGTCGGAATAGAATCACGCGTAGATGATAAAGAGACGCAAAAAATTATAAGCACTATTCATGATGCTGCAACTGCTTCTTGCGTTCTAGCAGAGCGCGCGGTAAATCAAAGGCTTCAAGGAAGTTGCCAAGTACCAATAGCGAGCTATGCTGAATTGTACAAAAATGAAATGAGGTTGCGTGCCTTGGTCGGCAGAGTGGATGGCACTCATATAGTTAGAAGTGAGCATGTAGATTATTGTGATTCTGCTTGGGAACTTGGGCTACGAGTTGCCGACGATTTACTTAACAAAGGTGCCGGCAGTATTCTCGACGAGCTCCGACAAGAGTGAATAAAGGATATGACACACTCTGAAATCTTAAGCGGGATGAGAGTACTAATTACCCGCCCCGAGCAGTTATCAGAAAACTTAGCATTAGCAGTAAGGAATTTCGGTGGACAAACCGTAAATTTTCCGCTGTTGGAAATAGAGACAATTACAGAGGAATCTCGAATAAACTTGCTGAGATATGCAATTGAAAAACTTGATGATTATGACATTTTAATTTTTGTTAGCAAAAATGCAGTTCGGTATGGGGCTACAATAATCAATGCAAATTGGCATAAGCTGCCAATTGATAGTGAGGTAATCGCTATTGGGTCTGGTACAGCAAAAATGGCATCCGATTATTTTGGTTGCGAAGTTATACATCCTGAGAATGGATCTGTGAGTGAGGACTTAGTGGCATTACCTAGTTTAATGAATGTCGAGGGGAAAAGAATTGCGATTTTTAGAGGTACAGGTGGACGTGGATTTCTGGGTGGCATTCTAAAAGCACGTGGAGCCGAAGTAGACTATATAGAGGTCTATCAGCGAAGTCCTACCAAGAGAAGCTGTCAGGCACTTTTAGGAATATTAATTGAAAATCATGTTAATGTCTTAACCATTACTAGTGGTGATTCTCTTAATGTACTTAATAAACTGTTTCTAGAAAGTAGGAATACATTCCCAAAATTTTTTCACATGCCTATGGTAGTACCTTCTGCTCGCGTCGGTCGGCTGGCAGTGGGGTTCGGGTTTGAGCAAGTGAAACTTGCTCAAGGAGCTGATACGGAGTCTATGGTTGCGGCACTTTGCGAAGTTGCTTCAGAAGTCTGTAAAAGAGATGGCAAGTAAAGAGTAAGTTGATTTAAGATAATGAACTACTGGCTATAAAGAGGGTTTTGAGTGGAAGAAAATTCAGACACGCCCAAAATTTTAGAGGAAATCTCTCGGGCTGGCGCCAAAGGTAACAGTCGGCCTAGAAATCAAAAGAATGCCCGCCGTAGGCTTTTTGTTGTAACGTTACTGTTGGTTCCCATACTTATAACCACCTGTTATCTGGGGTTTCAGCTCTACGAACTCCGACAGGAATTTGCGATACTGAACTCTCAGTATGGTGCGCTAAGTAATATTATTTCTAATCAAAAATATCAACTCGAAGCTCTGGCTGCTGAGGTAGATGAATATTCTGGCGCTAGAGTCCCAGACCAATCTTTGATTGAAGATATAAGTATGATGAATTCAGAGATTGAAGACTTGAAAGCTCGAGGACTAATTGGACCTTCTGAGCCAGAGTCATATTGGCATATTCGAGAAGCAGAGTTCCTGTTGAACTTAGCCAACCGAAAGCTGACCTTGGAAAAGGATATCAACTCCAGTATCGGACTAATTGAGGATGTAGACTCTACCATTTTAGCCTCCGGTTACCAGGACGTGATCTCCTTTAGAGAATCTTTAGCTAAAGTACTGATGAATCTGCATGCTATCGAACACGTAGATAAACAGGGTATTTTTATTCGAATTGAGTCAATGAGAGCATTAGTGGAAGACATTGAGGTACGAGGATTGAAAATCGCTAGTAATCGAACTAGTGGGTCAGTCAAAGAATTAGGTGAGACTCAAAATCCTGATATGGGGCTTAACTCGATGATAAATATGCTATCAAATATTTTTGTTTGGAGGGAGTGGGACGACGCATCAGATTTGATATTGATGACTGATGAAAGGATGCTCACTAAGCAGAGATTACACCTCCTTCTAGAGCAAGCTCAGCTAGGACTGATTTCTCAAAATGAGACGGTTTATGAACAGAGTTTATTGAAAGCAAAAGAATTGCTAGTCTTGCTAGCTGCTGAGAATTCAGGATTGAGGCAATCAATCATGATTGAAATAGATGACCTCGCCGCGATAAATATTGATCCAACAGTTCCCCAACTCGAAGAGTCTCTCAAGTTAATGAATGAACTGGCATCCAGGCTACAAGACTTGAGATGATACGGTTATTTTTCCTTTGTCTCATAATCACTGTTTTAGGACTTTGGTTGACTCTCTTTTTGGGATTTTACGAAGACCCTGGATATATACTAATTGCGTTTGGTAGCTATACTTTCGAAACAAGTTTATTCGCGCTCTTAATTTTATTGGTGGTTGTTTACTTAGTATTTCGTATATTGAAGCTAATCGTTAATTGGATCGACTTGCCAAGATTGCTCCGGGTAAAAGAGCTTTATAAGAGTAAGTTAAAAGATAGAGCCAAGAGTGCCGCGACGGAAGGCTACATACAATTGTATCTGGGTAACTGGTCAACAGGTCATAAACTTCTGAAGAAAATTTTAAGAACAAGAGATGCCAGCATTATAGATTATTTAGCGGCATCTTATGCTACTTTTAAAAATGATGAATTAGAAAAATGGTCACGTTATCTTGATGACGCGAAGCAAAAATTTCCGACTCATAAATCTACGATCGAATTAATGAGGGCGCAGTTTTTATTAGATGCTGGACAATTTAATGAAGCTAAGGAAACTCTAGAAACTTTAAGGGGGAGTGCTTCACAAAATCCTCGGTTGATGTTTACTCTTAAAGACTATTATCTACAAATAGGAGAATGGGAGTCCTTGAAAGCGCTACTTATTCAGTTAGAAAAAAAAGGGCTTATAAAACCGGAAGAGCTGCATGAATTAACGGTGAAGTGCGTGAAATCGGAAATCAAAGCTCAGTCTGAAAAGGTGGGCAGCAGGGAACATTAAGAAGCAGTTGAGTCGTTAACGGCATTTTGGAGACAAGCACCCAATAGATTGCGTGCAGATGAGGGATTAATTTTAGTTTATGCGAGTAATTTTATCAGATTTGTCGCTAATCGCGACGCGCCGATGGTAATAGAGAAAGCGCTCGCCGATAAATGAACTAAGGGAAACAGCAAACAATTATTACGAGTTGAGTATTGCATCTTCGCCATCTGCGGAAGCCTACTTTGAACTTTCACTATTATCGGCTAGGTTGGGCGATGACAAAGCTAGTCTTGAGAGACTGAAGCTCTATTTCAAAATCGTTGCTGCTGGCAAGTTGGATTTGCCTTTAGTATCTTGAAAATTTCACTGAGGTAAGTCGATTCCCAAATCTGGCCAAAGTTCGTCTACTCTGCGTTTTATTTCATCATCCATTTCTATGGGGGTGCCCCACTCGCGACTCGTTTCACCAGGCCACTTATTAGTGGCGTCCAAGCCCATTTTCGATCCAAGGCCAGATGTAGGAGAAGCGAAGTCCAAATAGTCAATAGGGGTATTTTCGATCATTATCGTGTCTCGAGCCGGATCCATTCGAGTAGTTATTGCCCAGATAACATCTTGCCAGTTACGGATATCTATTTTCTCATCGACTACCACAATAAATTTAGTGTACATAAATTGACGAAGGAAGGACCATACTCCCATCATTACTCTCTTTGCATGGCCAGCATACTGCTTACGAATACTCACTATTGCCATTCGATATGAGCAACCCTCCGGAGGCAGGTAAAAGTCGATAATTTCAGGAAACTGTTTTTGTAAGATAGGAACAAAAACTTCATTTAAAGCGACCCCTAGCATTGCGGGTTCATCAGGCGGACGTCCCGTGTAGGTGCTGTGATAAATCGGGTCCCGTCTGTGGGTTATCCGAGTAACGGTGAAAACGGGGAATTTGTCGATTTCGTTATAGTATCCTGTGTGATCACCAAAAGGTCCTTCCTCCGCGACCTCATCACTTTTGATGTGACCTTCAAGAATTATTTCGGCACTCGCTGGTATTTGTAGCTCATTCGTCTGCGATTTTATAACTTCGGTTTTACTGCCGCGCAAGAGGCCTGCGAAAGCATATTCTGATAGTGAATCAGGGACAGGTGTTACTGTTGCTAGGATGGTTGCAGGATCTGCGCCAAGGGCAACCGACACGGGGAAGGGCTTATCAGGATGCTTAATCTTCCAATCCCTAAAGTCTAATGCGCCCCCTCTGTGTGACAACCACCGCATAATCAACTTGTTTGGGCTAATTTGTTGCATTCGATAGATGCCGAGGTTTTGCCGTTCTTTTTCAGGACCTTTTGTGACCACTAGCGGCCAGGTGACCAGCGGGCCAGCGTCACCGGGCCAGGAAGTTTGTATGGGGAAAATTGACAAATCTATGTCCCCGTCTTTAATTACTACTTCCTGACAAGGAGCGGAATTCTTTACTTTTGTTGAAATGTTTAGAACACTTTTGTAGCTCGGCAGATTCCCCCAAAGGTCTTTCCAACCAGAAGGTGGCTTAGGTTCTTTTAGAAAAGCTAAAAGTTTACCGACATCTCTTAGTCCATCTAAGTCATCTTGACCCATTCCTAGCGCAATTCTGCGATGGTTTCCAAATAAATTGGCCAATAAAGGGATTGGGGAACCTTTGATATTTTCGAATAAAAGTGCCGGGCCACCCTTTTTTAAAGTTCGGTCAGATATTTCTGTGACTTCAAGATATGAGTCTACCTCAGCACTAATTCTTTTCAGTTCCCCTTCTCTTTCAAGAAGATCGATGAAATCTCGTAAATCTTTAAAGGCCATTAAGAGGTTCTAATTAAAAAGTTTTAGGCAAACAAGTGCTATAAATCCAAAGCAAAATTATCAATTTCTCTTCATGGAATTGAAAAACTCATCATTGGTTTTTGTGCCTTTTAATTTATCTAAGATAAACTCTGTTGCTTGTACATCTTCCATTGAACTTAGAAGTTTTCTTAGTATCCACATTCTCTGTAGCTCTTCTTCACCAGTGAGAAGGTCTTCTCTTCGAGTTCCAGATCGTCGCACGTTTATGGCAGGGTAAATTCGTTTTTCGGCAACCTTACGATCTAGGTGTAGCTCCATGTTGCCCGTACCTTTGAACTCCTCATATATAACTTCATCCATTTTAGAACCGGTTTCAATTAACGCGGTAGCAATGATGGTTAATGAACCTCCTTCTTCTAAATTACGTGCAGCACCAAAAAAGCGTTTTGGTCTCTCGAGGGCGTGAGCATCTACACCACCGGTAAGAACTTTCCCAGACGATGGGATAACTGTGTTATAGGCCCTAGCTAAACGAGTTATAGAGTCTAGCAAGATAACCACATCCTCTTTATGCTCGACCAATCTCTTCGCTTTTTCTATCACCATATCCGCAACTTGGACATGCCTTGAAGGTGGCTCATCAAATGTACTAGCGACCACCTCTCCCCTTACAGATCGCTGCATTTCAGTGACTTCTTCGGGACGCTCATCTATTAGCAACACAATCAAACGTACTTCGGGATTATTTTTGGTTATTGACTGAGCAATGTTTTGCAGAATTAGAGTCTTGCCAGCTTTCGGAGGAGACACTATTAAACCTCTTTGTCCCTTGCCAATTGGTGAAGTTAAATCAATCACTCTGGCGCTCAAATCTTCCGTGCTTCCATTACCTAACTGAAGCTCTAATCTATCCTGTGGAAACAGTGGAGTCAGGTTTTCAAATAAAATTTTATTCTTAGAGCTTTCAGGCTTGCTGAAATTAATTTCGCTAATCTTGAGTAACGCAAAATACCTTTCGCCATCTTTAGGCGGTCTTATCTTTCCTGCAACAGTGTCTCCCGTCCGTAAGTTAAATCTTCTGATTTGACTTGGGCTAACGTAGATATCATCTGGGCCTGCCAAATATGATGAGTCCGCAGAACGGAGGAATCCGAATCCGTCCTGAAGTATTTCAAGCACACCGTCTCCATAGATATCAGCACCATTTTTAGCGTGCCGCTTAAGGATCACAAAAATGATATCTTGCTTTCGGGATCTGGAAACATTCTCCAGTCCCATCTCATTTGCTGTTTCAAGTAGTTCTGCGATTGGTTTTTGCTTAAGTTCAGTTAAGTTCATAGTTATAGATGTAGAGTAGTGGGAATTAAAGTCTCATATGTTTATTTAGGAAAATTGTTCAGGGAGCGAGGTTAGTCACGTTGAAAGAAAATATTGGTTAAGGGCTGAATGTCGAATAAATAAGAATCTAAAAAGTTTATGGGATTGTAAGATAGAAACAATTTCTACTTAAGCTTACGTTTTTTTAAGAAAAGTAAATCTTCTTATAGATCATCTCCGAAAAAGCTATTTCATTTCACCTACTAGTTATTTGTAAGTCTACTAACAGCCAACCTAATGGTTTTGCTCAGTTTAGAGGGCTGGGAACTTAGTATTACTTAGCAGAACAACCTGCAAAAAGGGGCTTAAGAACAAGCAAGCCCCCTCATTAAACGCAATTTAAATGGCGCTGTCAATAAACTCTGACAACTGTGACTTAGACAAAGCACCTACCTTTTGCCCAGCTACATCTCCATTATTGAAAAGTATCAGAGTCGGGATTCCTCTAATGCCATATTTTGGGGCAGTTTCCGGATTTGCATCTACATCCATCTTGCAGATTTTTAATTTTTCTCCGTACTCACTCGCCAGCTCTTCCAGAACAGGCGCTATCATCTTGCAAGGACCGCACCATTCAGCCCAAAAATCAACTAAAACTGGGCCCTCTGCCTGTAATACGTCTGCGTCAAAGCTACTATCTGAAATTTGAACGATATTGTCGCTCATAAATTATTCCTTCTTTAATTATCTATCTTTTACTTGTTGTTTGAGTCTAAATTCAAAACCTAATTTTATCCTTGAAACTGACGGTTCAATGATAAAGAGAAATATAAAGTATTCAAGATATAGGAAAACTAATTCTCTCATATCCACGCAAAGTGGCCGGTGATTCAATTTCTAGGAACCTTGTATCAATTTGGCAGCTTTCTTGGCAAAGTAAGTTAGGATGGCATCTGCGCCTGCACGCTTAATGCACGTCAGAGACTCCAACACTACCTCGTCTTCCTTCAACCATCCATTTTCAATGGCCGCCATGTGCATCGCATACTCTCCACTAACTTGATAAACAAATGTCGGGACGCGAAATTCCGCTTTTACGCGATGCACGATATCCAAATATGGCATGCCAGGTTTCACCATTACCATGTCTGCACCTTCGGCCAAGTCTGAAGCAACTTCTTGGAGTGCTTCGTCACTATTAGAGAAGTCCATTTGGTAGCTATGCTTCTCTGACCCGCCAAGACTTTTGCCCGAACCGACAGCATCTCTGAAGGGACCATAATAATTTGAGGCGTATTTGGCAGAATATGCAAGAATTCTCGTGTGAATTAGTTTTTTCTCTTCAAAAGCATCGCGAATTGCCCCAACGCGCCCGTCCATCATGTCAGATGGGGCGACTATATCGGCTCCTGCTACAGCATGCGAAATCGCCTGCTTGACAAGGATTTCCACGGTTTTTTCATTCAATACGTACCCTGACTCATCGATTATCCCGTCTTGTCCATGGGTGGTATAGGGATCAAGAGCGACGTCTGAAATGACTCCTAAAGTGGGGAAGTTTTTCTTAAGTTGCTTTATTGCGTTTTGGATTAAGCCATCTTGATTATACGATTCCTCACCATTTTGCGACTTGTTCTTATCCTCAACTACGGGGAATAACGCTATGGCCGGGATTCCAAGTTCCGTTAACTCTGCCGCCTCCTCTATCAGATTATCGATACTCAATCGATATATCGATGGCATAGATTCAACGGGTTGACGTTTATCTTGTCCATCGACTATGAATACTGGATAAATCAAATCTTTTACACCAAGTCGAGTTTCTTTCATGAGATCGCGACTGAACTCATCTTTGCGCATGCGTCGCATGCGGGTCTTGGGGAAGCTTCGACTGAAAGAAAAATTAGACATCAAGGATTCTCTTAACTTGTTTAAATTTACGTATTATATTGGTTTTCGTGTTAGAAAATGAGTTCAAAAGGTTAAGCTCGAAAAAGCCTTATAACATATTGAGCTGCAGAAAAAGAAGAATTTGTCCCGCTAATTACCTAAATCTATATTAAGTTTTATGCTGTGTCTTTAAAGGAATTTTAGTGAACTGGAAAAAGATTACCTTTGCAGCTCTTATCTTTTTGAGCATAAGCTGCTATTTCTATTTTGATCTTAATCTATTAATTGACCTAAATTTTATTAAATCTCAACTAGACGCGATTCAAAGGTTTAAGTACGAAAACTTTGAATTGACCCTGTTCCTCTATTTTTGCGTCTATTGTTTAACTGTCGCACTATCCATTCCTGGTGCGGTGGTATTGACGCTACTTGGAGGTGCTGTTTTCGGTGTTTTTTTTGGAACTTTAGTTGTTTCGTTTGCGAGTAGTATTGGCGCAACACTAGCGTTTTTTACGTCAAGGGTTTTATTGCGAAATTGGGCTTTTGAGAGGTTTGGAAAATACCTTGCCCCCATTAATGAGGGATTCGAGCGTGAAGGACTATTTTACTTATTTGCTCTGAGGATGGTTCCAATATTCCCTTTCTTTGCAGTGAATTTGTTAATGGGTTTAACCACTATCAGAGCAAGCTACTTCTATATTATAAGTCAACTTGGAATGCTTTTAAGTACAGTCGTGTACGTGAATGCTGGCGCTCAATTGTCAATGATAAACAGTTTATCAGGCATACTTAGTCCACCGGTGATCTTATCTTTTGTTATTTTGGGAGTGAGTCCGATCGTTGCTAAATATATTTTAAACGCAGTCAAAAGGAAAAAGAGTGAAGAAATTTAGGAAGCCAAAAAAGTTTGATGTAAACGCTGTTGTGATTGGCGCCGGGGCGGCAGGACTGGTTTCCTCTATCATTTTCGCCGGGGGGAGAGGAAAAGTAGTTCTCATAGAGCAAGGAAAGATGGGCGGAGATTGTCTTAATACTGGCTGTATTCCAAGCAAGTCTCTAATTCGAGCTTCACGCTTAATGTTTGATATTAACCAAGCAAGTGAATTTGGAATTGAAGTAGGGGATACAGAGGTAAATTTCGGGGAAGTGATCGAACGTATAAAAAAGGTAATAAAATCGATTGAGCCGCATGACTCTGTAGAGAGGCTAACTTCTTTGGGGGTGGAATGTATCAGTGGGTCAGCAAAAATCGAATCGCCTTACTTAGTGTCAGTCAAAGATAAAACAATTAGTACACGAACTATCATCATTGCAACCGGAGCAAGTCCAAGTTTGCCTCCCATCGACGGTCTAGATTCTGTCGATTTTTTGACTTCAGAATCAGTTTGGAATTTGAAAGCTTTGCCAAAGCGCCTGTTGATCATCGGAGCAGGACCTATTGGATGCGAGCTTGCGCAAGCTTTTTGTCATCTCGGAACACAAGTAACTCAAGTGGACATACAACCAAGGCTTCTACCAAAGGAAGATCCTGAAGTTTCGGATTTAATTAGCAACCAGTTCCAACGAGATGGCGTAAACTTATTAACTGACCACAAACCGATTAAAGTCATGCAAGACGCCGATCGGAACTATTTAGAAGCTCGCCATGAAGGACAAACTGTTCGGATTGAATTTGATAAATTGCTCATTTCGGCTGGGAGAAAACCAAATGTGGAAGACCTCGGGCTTGAAAATTTGGGAGTTGAATTAACTTCACTTGGAGCGGTGAAAGTAAATTCTTCAATGCAGACAAGTATTTCGAATATTTTTGCTTGCGGTGACGTTGCTGGTCCGTATCAATACACTCATATGGCTTCCTACCAGGCATTTTTTTCTTCAATCAACGCGATGTTGAGTGGGCTCTGGAAAATTCAAGCAAACTATAAAGCAGTGCCATGGGCAACTTATACTAGACCAGAAGTCGCTCGAGTTGGCCTAAGTGAAACTGAGGCGAGAATGCAAAAAATTAGCTATGAGATTACGAGGTATGAGTTATCAAACTTGGACAGAGCGCGAACTGAAGCAGAAACACAAGGATTTATTAAGATACTCACCGTTCCTAAAAAAGATAAAATCTTAGGTGTGACAATAGTTGGTTATCAAGCAAGTGAGCTTATTGGAGAGTTCGTTTTTGCTATGACCCATAATATGGGTTTAAGAAAGATTATAGACGCTATACATGTTTACCCGACTATGTTTGAAGCAAATAAACTTGCTGCTAACGAGTGGCGTAAAAACCACTTACCTAAAAAGTATATAGCGTGGGGTAAACGATTCTTAGCATGGTTAGACCCCACTGGTAATTGATATATAACTTCAAGTCAGGGAACTTTAGGATTTTGTTCTGTGAAATCCTTTAGAAGTCATTCCACTGGTCCAGAAACGTTTTGAAATCTGTTGAGTCAGATTTCTCAATCTCTTGTTGATCGAAAAGAGATTTACTGCTGACATTTTTCATATGCGTCAAAAAGTTTTGATTTATTTCCGCCTCTCTGAGAGTTTTTGAATGGCTTTTTGAATGTTCCATGGAAAATTCGAAAAAGGACATGCCCTCTTTTTTCATTTGATCAAGCATACGGCCAGATGGTGTTAGTCCCGGGTTTTTAATTTTTTCCTCTTGCTCAAAGGCTGAAAGAGAATATTCGTTGCTTTGATTAACCTTATCCAAAATGGATGCGCTGTGTTTTATATCGTTTATTATTTCCATAGACCACTCACGCAACACCCTTGTTTTACCCTTACTCGATAGAGGTAAATTTGGCTCTCTACCCCTACTAACAACTAAATTTAGATTATTAGCTACTTCAAAAAATTCATCTCTGTTGCAATCGGGACTTTCAGCCAACAGACAGTGGAGTAAAAACGAATCTAAGAAATGAATTTGCCCTCTACTTATACCCACCGGAGAATACGGATCTAGATCAAGTGCTCTTACCTCAACATATTCGATTCCTCGATTGGTAAGCGCGTCCAGAGGTTTTTCTCCATTTTCGACGTTACGTTTTGGTCTTATCGTAGAATAAAACTCATTCTCCAGTTGGAGTAGGTTAGAATTTATTTGTTTATACTTGCCGTCTTTTTCATGACCAATTTTTACGTATTCCGGGTATGGGGTTTTTATTGCTCCACCCAGACACTCTACGTATGTCTCAAGGTCGTTATAACAAACAAAAAGGGATTGTTGTGCTTCACTTTTGTAACCGAGATTACCCATTCTTAAGCAAGTTGCAAAAGGCTTGAATAAAGTTGTGCCATCTAATTTTGATAGATCATGCGCTCGCCCCTCTACAAAGCATTTGCATGCCGTTGGTGAAGCGCCAAACAAGTACAAAAGTAGCCAAGAAAATCGATGGAAGTTACGAATCAAGTGAAGATACTTCTCTGTCTTAAATTCTTGAGTTGGGCCTTTAAATTTACAGAGAAGTTTATATGACTCCCAAAATGAGTCAGGCATTGAAAAATTATAATGAATCCCAGCTATAGCCTGCATGAGGCTACCATACCTATGGTGTAGGCCATGCCGGTAGAGAGTCTTTAGTTTTCCTATATTGGATTTTCCATACTGAGCGATTGGAATTTCTGTATCTGCGCTTAGTGGACAGGGCATACTGGAGGCCCAAAGTATTTCGTCATTCTCTATATTCTGCTGCGTGTATCGATGGATATTTTCCAGCTCTTCCAGACAACCGTCGATGGTTTGTGAAACCGGAGTAATTAATTCCAGCAGCGCCTCAGAAAAATCAGTTGTAATGTATGGGTTAGTCAGAGCCGAACCAAGCCTGTTTGGGTGCGGCGAGTGTGATATATGGCCATTAGACTTTACACGCAGGCTTTCTTTCTCGATTCCCCTCTGTAGCGCTCCCCAATCATCCTC
This sequence comes from uncultured Pseudohongiella sp., assembly GCA_902591495.1. Taxonomy (GTDB): domain Bacteria; phylum Pseudomonadota; class Gammaproteobacteria; order Pseudomonadales; family Pseudohongiellaceae; genus UBA9145. Next base: position 24,877 of record CACJAW010000009.1, on the reverse strand, counting down.
AAAAGCTTTTAGTTGGTACCTTTTGAGGGATTCACTGAATTGATTGCCCAAAATAACTCCTAATCGTCTCGATATACTTAACTTATTTGATCACTCTGTATCTAAGACGGAATCGCATTATGTCAAATATCCCTTAGACATGGGAACAGTCTGCAGTGTCTCTTAAGCGTTCTGGCTCGAATTCGTTCAACTTCGTTGCTTAAATTCATGAATAAGGCGCCTCTGCTTCTTATTAGGCTTAGAGGATGATGTCCAAATTGTTGGTTGGGCTTTTCGTTGTTCGGAGAGAATCAGGCGTTTCTCAATGCTCTCATCTGTTTCCTCAAACATAAGCTTTGCCTCTGAGAAAGGCCGCCTCTGATCGCTAAGTGACTTAACTAGAATGGTTTTCTCATCAAAGCCCTGTTTCACTCTAATTTTGGCTCCGACCTCGATTTCCTTACTTGGCTTAGTTCTCTGGCCATCTACTTGAACTTTACCACCCTCAATAGCTTGCTTTGCAACTCCGCGAGTCTTGAAGAATCTGGCTGCCCACAACCATTTATCTATTCGAATTCGCTCGCTGGTAAAGACTTTTCTTGAGTTGACCATTTCAGAGTCCGGTGGTTTGATTTGGGAAGCATTGTTTGAAATCATCGATTAAAGGAAATTCGCACGATATCTGACCCTTTCCTTGACTATCTGGAGTTTTTATTCCCCACAAATATTTAAGATGCTCAATTTTTGCTTGTCTGAGAACTGGGAGTGAGTCATCGATCAGAATTGTACGGTTAGGATTATAGGGGTTGATGGCTTGTAGACGTTTCCAAAAACCAGGATTTTCTTTTGCGAGCATAAGGGTATGGGAGCTGATTAGTTGCTCAAAGCAATCAAATATTCCTGTATGTTCCACTTTTATCCGCAAAGTTTCCGGGTGCGCATTTGTTACTAAAAGAAGTCGTTTGTTGAGGTTTAGTAGTTTTGACAAGAATAATTCTACGTTAGGCCGAATAGATATCTTGTTAACCACGGACCGTTTTAAACTCCGAATGTCGATTTTCAATCGGTCTGTCCAGTAGTCAATCGAGTACCATTTAAGGGTGCCTTGAACTTCTTGATACAGCCTTTTAATTATTATGAGCGACTCTTCTTTTGAAATGGAATTAATTTCTGCGTAAGTCTCTGGGATTAACTCTAGGAAAAAGTAGTTGTCAAATTGGAGATCCAACAAGGTTCCATCCATATCAAACATTACTGTGTCGATCTCTGTCCAGGGTGGAGTTTCAAATTTCATTTACTATCTCTTGGCAACCATGGCAGAGTAATGCAACATGTTTGTATTTACAAATGGGCCTATTTAATTTACTCGGGAAATATTAATTAGCAGGACTATTCGTTTATGTGGAATGACGATCAACTTACTATTTTACTTGAAATAATTAGGGAAGCTGGGTCGGAAGTACTCTCTGTTTACTCTGACCCCAGTAATTCCCGGATCAGTTATAAAGGAGACGATTCGCCCATCACAGAAGCTGATCGACTTGCAAATAGCACAATTGTTCAAGCGTTAAAAAAATTACCAGTTAATTTCCCCATACTGTCTGAGGAGTCTGATAAACCTTCATATAGAACACGGGAATCTTGGATAGATTATTGGTTAATTGACCCGTTAGATGGAACAAAAGAGTTCATAAAGCAGAACGGTGAATTTACGGTAAACATTGCGCACATTCGAAATGGTATCCCGGAGATGGGAGCAGTTCATGTACCAGTGAGTGGTGTTACTTATCTAGGTAAAAGGGGATTTGGAGCATGGATAGTGGACGAGGGCAATGTAGCGAGAGAAATTCATGCGAGGAAAATTGAGAATCCTTCCAGAGCTATTAAAGTCTTGACAAGTCGAAGCCATCGCAACGACTTGCTAGATAATTTGATACAAAACATTTCTGAGAAAGTAGGGGAAGTTGAGATTGTTACCATGGGGAGTTCTCTTAAAATATGCTTACTTGCTGAGGGGAAAGCAGATTTATACCCCAGACTGACTCCCACTTGTGAGTGGGATACGGCTGCTGCACACGCGGTGCTTGCCGGGTCAGGCGGGGAAATTTTCGACGCCAACTTTCGATCGCTCAAGTACAATCAGAAATCGAGCCTGTTAAACCCCAATTTTTTTGCAGTTGCTGATCCAAATTTTGATTGGGGTAAACTGCTTTAAAATTAAGTGAGACCAGTCGTTAGCGTTAGTTACCTGAATTTCGATTCTTTTGTAATTTTCGCTAGCGCTTTTCGTAAATTTTTCCAGATCGCAATTCAGTGTTATTTCGAATAGAATCGCCAGTCTTTTAGTGTTGAGATCAGGGGACCGTTTTAATGCACAATCGTGCGATATATAACAGCGATCATGAGCTTTTTAGGGCCAGCGCTAGACGCTTTTTCAGGGAGGAATTAGAACCCTATATTGATCAGTGGGAAAAAGAGGGCCGATTGCCAAAAGAATTTTGGCTGAAAGCAGGTGAAAACGGATTCCATTGTTGTGGCATCCCATCTGAATATGGAGGGCCTGGAGCAGATTTTCTATACAATATGGTCTTATCTGAAGAGGTTGGATTTGCAATCGGGGGTGCTAGTGTCGGTTTTTCAGTTTCTTCAGACATTGTTGCTTATTATCTATTGCATGGAGGCAGCGAGGAGCAGAAGCGGCAATGGTTGCCAAAAATGGTTACAGGTGAGGCGATACCAGCTATTGGAATGACTGAACCCGGTTGTGGCAGTGATTTAAAGGCATTAAGAACCACAGCTGTTGAGGAAGGTGATGACTTTGTAATCAATGGGCAGAAAACGTTTATCACTAACGGACAGAATTGTGATTTCGTACTCTTGGCATGCTCAACAGATCCTAAAGCGGGTGCGAAAGGTATAAGCCTTATTATTGTTGAGACAGATCGAGATGGCTTTAGTAGAGGAAGGAATCTTGAAAAAATTGGCCAAAAGGCTGCGGACACGTCCGAGATGTTTTTTTCAGATGTCAGAGTTCCCAAGACAAATCTTCTTGGTAAGGCTGGCGCTGGTTTTGCTGTTCTTATGAATGAATTACCCAGGGAGCGGATAACGATTGCTTGTCGTGCGCTGGCAGAAGCACAACGGGCATACGAATTAACGGTTGACTATGTTAAACAGCGGAACGCTTTCGGGAAGCAAATTTATGAATTTCAGAACACTCAGTTTAAATTAGCGGAGATGAAAACTGATTTGGCTGTGGGCTGGGCATATATTGATCAGTGCCTGGCTAAGATTATTGATGGCAAACTAACTCCAGATGAAGGAGCTATGGCCAAGTTATGGACAACTGAAACGGGCAACAAGATTGTAGATACGTGCCTTCAATTGTTCGGTGGTTATGGTTACATGAATGAATATCCCATATCTCGGCTGTTTGTAGACTCAAGAGTGAGAAGAATTTATGGTGGTACTTCGGAGGTAATGAAAATCGTGATTGGAAGGACCATTTGAGAGGTAAATTATGATTGGAGTTTCAGCGCATGGCGTTTATGTTCCTCGTGCTAGATTGAACAAAAAATCAATTGCTACAGCAAATTCCTGGTTCGATGCCAGTCTAAATTCTATAGCAAAGGGTGAACGGGCTATTTGTAACTGGGACGAGGACACGATAACAATGGCAGTGGAAGCAGCAAAAAATTGTTTGGCCTCTTCTAACGCTGCACAAATCAAGTCCTTATACCTTGCTTCGACGACTTTTCCTTTCACAGATCGGCAAAATTCTGTAGTTCTTAGTGAGGCTTTAAATCTTCAAAGCAACATTAGAACTATGGATATTGGGGCATCTCAAAGATCAGCAACATCATCACTCATATCATTGCTCGAGTCTGACGTTGAGAGCGACGCGCTTCTGGTTTCCTCTGAGCATCGAAGAAGCAAGGCAGGCTCCCGTTCCGAGATGCTTTGGGGAGACGCTGCGGGAGCATTGATTATCGGCCATAAAAATGTCATCGCAGAATGTATTGGAGTAGAAACCTCGGCAGTAGACTTTGTTGATCATTATCGAGGAGAAGAATCGGATTTCGATTACGATTGGGAGGAGCGTTGGATAAGAGATGAGGGATATTTGAAGGTCATTCCACCCGCTGTGGAAAAGCTTCTAAACAAAGCAAATATAAAATCCGAAGAAATAGCTCATCTGGTTCTTCCGAGTGATCAGGCCCGTACACCTGGAGCAATAGCAAAGAAGCTTGGAGTTGCTCAAGAGGCTGTTGTAGATAACCAAATATCAAGTGTAGGAGTCGCAGGCGCGGCGCAGCCTATAGTTTTGTTCTCTAAAGCTTTGGAGACAGCCGATCCCGGAGAATACATCTTAGTCTTGGGTTTTGGCCAGGGCTGCGATGCCATACTTTTTAGGACGACAGAGGCGATAACAAAGTATAAGCCATTTGTGGGTGTTGAATCCGCGCTCGCTAATCGACGTGAAGAGATGAACTATAATAAATTTCTTAGTTTTAATAATTTAATTGAAAAAGATATCGGCAAGCGCGGTGAAGTCGACAAGCAAACCTACCTCTCTGGTTATAATCGAAGAAAGGATCTACTCACCGGGTTTATCGGGGGCAAATGTCGGGTTTGCGGGACAGTGCAAATTCCTCGAGAAAAATATTGTGTTAACCCAGAGTGTAATGCGCTAGATAGTCAAGATGACTATACCTTTGCTGATAAGCTAGGTACCGTCGCCACTTGGACGGCTGATAGATTAACGTTTGATTGGAACCCGCCTGCGTACTTTGGCATGGTAAAATTTGATGGCGGCGGTAAAATTATGATGGATTTTACAGAAGTTGAGGAAGGTAAAATTGACACGGGTTCCAGAGTGTCCGTCCATTTTCGTATAAGACAGTTCGACTCTGTGCGCGGATTTAGAAAGTATTTTTGGAAAGCTGTTATTGAAGACTGAATGTTAGAATGCCATGAAAACCCTGATTAAAGGTTTGAAGGTTTGAATCTATTAAGATTTTTAAAATTAAAGAGCGAGTAAAGACTGATGGCAAGCGGAATAAAAGATAAAGTTGTTATTCTTGGGATGGGCTGCAGTAAATTTGGAGAACGTTGGGAATCAAGCCCCTCTGAACTCATGGTCGAGGCATTCGAGGAGTGCATACAAGATGCTGGCATTGAACGAGGGCAAATTGAGGCGGCTTGGTTCGGAGCCGGTATTGACGCTTTTAATGTGGGTGCGTCAGCAATGCCTCTAGCAATTGCGTTACGCTTAAATTATATCCCCGTTACCAAAGTAGAAAATATGTGTGCAACAGGTACGGAAGCATTTAGGGGAGCGGTTTATGCGGTAGCCTCTGGTGCTTGCGATATAGCCCTAGCTCTTGGTGTGGAGAAGTTAAAAGATACTGGCTACGGGGGATTGCCACAAAGGTCTAGAGGATTAGAGAATGACATGTACTGGCCTAATTTGTCAGCACCTGGCGCATTTGCTCAACTTGCCACTGGCTATCGCGCTAAGCACAATCTTAACAAAGAGGATCTAAAAAGAGCGATGGCTCATGTGTCAGTTAAGAGTCATGCGAATGGCGCAAAAAATCCCAAAGCTCATTTGCAGCGAGAGATAACTTCGGAACAGGCTGTCAACGCTCCATATATCGCAGAGCCGATTGGTCTGTTCGACTGTTGTGGGGTCAGTGATGGGTCTGCGTGTGCAATAGTTACGACTCCGGAGTTAGCAAAAAGTTTGGGTAAGGAAAACCTCGTTTCCGTCAAGGCTCTGCAGTTAGCCGTGTCTAATGGAACTGAATCGAGTCACGAAAGTTGGGATGGATCTTATCTAAAAACGACCCGTATAGCCTCTCAAAGAGCCTATGATGAAGCTGGTATTCGCAGACCAAAGGAAGAGATAACCATGACCGAAGTTCATGATTGTTTTTCGATTACAGAACTTGTCACTATGGAAGATTTACAATTAGCAGAGGAAGGTAAAGGAGTTAATGAAGTTTTAGACGGAAATTTCGATGCAGATGGAAAGACTCCTTGCCAGATAGATGGTGGTCTTAAATGCTTTGGTCATCCAATTGGCGCGTCCGGCCTGCGTATGATTTATGAAAATTACCTGCAATTAAATGGCAGAGCTGGCGCGAGACAGTTATCAGAGCCTAAGCTTGGCCTTAACCATAATCTAGGTGGTTTTCCTCATCAAAACATTTGCTCAATCTCTATCGTGGGACCATATAACTAAGAAGTGTCACGAGAAACTATTTAAACAACCTAAAAGATTTTTTTACTCTCTTTGTAAATTTTCATGCAAGCAAAAGAAAAAAACATGCTAAGTGATTCGGCGCTCGAACTCGACTCAGCTAGAAGATTGCTTGAAGTCATTCAGGGTATGCTGTCTCAAGGGCTTGCTAGTCTAAAAGCATCATGTACCGTAGAAGATAAGTTAGACTCTGAACTTCTTGATGATTATCAATTTTCCAGTTACCAAATAGCTTTTAGCGTGGCAGAGATAGCTGCTGCAAAAAGTTTCCTTCATTATTGTAAGGAAAGCACTGAGAATTCTTATGAAAGCGCTTTTGCCTTACTTTTTGCATGCGATACTTTAGACAATGTTATGGGGCGATTGAAAAAAATTGCACTTGATGTTGGGATTGAACTCGAGTCACTAACCACTCTAGAGAATAGCGCTGAATACAGAAATGTTTTGAAACATAATCGGCCTAGCATTATTTCAGCACTTGGTTCTCTGATCATTAATAAGAAAGTTGATAGATTGCGCTCGGGATTAGATGATGAAAAAGAATTAGTACGAGACACTTTTTATCGTTTTTCTGATGAAATTGTAGCGCCTCTTGCTGAAAAGATTCATCGAGAAGATTTAGATATTCCGGAACAAATCATAGAAGCGGCGTCTGAGCTGGGATGTTTTGGGACTTGCATACCAGAAAAATTTGGTGGTCTCCAGCCGGATAACAAGTCGGATAGTTTGGGTATGATTGTCGTTACCGAAGAGTTGTCTAGAGGATCTTTAGGAGCTGCGGGTAGTTTAATAACTAGACCAGAGATCGCTGCAAGAGCATTATTGGCGGGAGGCACAGAGAGCCAGCAGCAATTTTGGCTGCCTAAATTAGCTTCGGGAAAAACACTCTGTGCAATATCAATCACTGAACCAAACACAGGTTCAGATGTTGCTGCCGTAAGCTTGAAAGCTACCCCGGCTGAAGGTGGTTGGATTTTGAATGGAAGCAAGACATGGTGTACCTTCGCGGGTCGCTCTGAACTTATTGTTACCCTTGCAAGGACTAACCCGGATATTTCGTTGGGCCACAAAGGATTAAGCATGTTCCTCATTGAGAAGCCAGCTTTTTCAGGACATAAGTTCGAACACCATCAAGTTCAGGGAGGTAAGTTGAGTGGCAAATCTATAGCAACCCTTGGGTATAGGGGTATGCATTCCTTTGACTTATTTTTCGAAGATTTTTTTGTATCTAATGAGCATCTAGTTGGGGGCAATGCTGGCTTAGGGAGAGGTTTTTATTACACAATGGCAGGTTTTTCTGGTGGTAGGATTCAAACCGCAGCTCGAGCGACTGGTTTAATGCAGGCAGCTTTTGAAAAGGCTATGAGCTATTCTCAGGAACGAAAGGTTTTTGAAAAATCTTTAGGTGAATTTCAGCTTACTCAAATGAAATTAGCAAGGATGCTTTCCACGATTACCGCTTGTAGACAGTTCAGCTATGCGGTAGCTGATCTCTTGGATAGAGGTAAAGGCCAAATGGAAGCAAGCTTAGTAAAATTGTTTAGCTGCCGAGCGGCTGAATGGCTGACGCGTGAGGCTATGCAAATTCATGGAGGGATGGGCTACGCAGAAGAAAGTGCAGTATCACGATATTTTGTTGACGCTCGTGTACTTTCAATTTTTGAAGGAGCCGAGGAAGTTCTCGCTTTAAAAGTAGTTGCACGAGAGCTAATAGAAACCGCGTAAAATGTTTTAATTAACTTTTGATGAGTTGGAAGAGGAGGGACAGATGACGACACCGCTTTTGCAGGACAAGGTCGTGATTGTTACAGGCGCTGGTCGGGGAATAGGTCGAGGTATTGCGATGATGGCGGCTGCAAATGGAGCAAAAGTCGTGGTCAATGACCTTGGTGGATCAGAGGATGGTTCAGGCGCTGATAGCAGTCCGGCTGATGAAGTTGTTGAACAAATCAAAGCTATGGGCGGTGAGGCGATAGCGTCTTATGCAAGTGTCACTGACTGGGACGCTGCACACGAAATAGTAGATGTTGCCGTCAATTATTTCGGACGAATAGATTGTGTCGTAAATAATGCAGGTAACTTAAGAGACGCAATTTTTCATAAGATGACTGAGAAAGATTTTGACTCTGTAATAAATGTTCATTTAAAAGGGACATTTAACGTGAGCAGAGCCGCCGCTACACATTTTAGAGCTCAAACTAGTGGTTGCTTTGTAAATATGACTTCTACGTCAGGATTAATAGGTAATTTTGGTCAGGCAAACTATTCTGCAGCGAAGCTAGGCATTGTCGGTCTCTCTAAATCGATGGCACTGGACATGGGGCGTTTTCGTGTTCGGTCCAACTGTATTGCACCATTTGCCTGGAGTCGTTTAATTGGAACAATTCCAACTAATACAGATGAGGAAAAGGCGCGTGTAGCAAAAATACAGCAGATGACTCCGGAAAAAATAGCTCCCCTTGCGATTGCACTATGCAGCGACGCGGCAAGTGAAGTTTCTGGGCAAATATTTGGTGTCAGGAATAACGAAATATTCCTGTTCAGCCAGAATCGACCAATCCGTTTTGCTCATACACAAGAGGGATGGACAGCAGACTCTGTTCTAGATCGAGTAATACCGGCGTTTAAGTCAGATTTCTTTTCGCTTGAGAGATCTGGAGATGTATTTAGTTGGGATCCAATGTAGAGAAAAAATAAATTATGGCTATTGATCCGGACAAGTTATTGAATAGGGATTTTGGTTCTGTTCGAGAAACTTACAGCGAAAAAGATTGCATACTTTATGCTCTAGGTGTCGGCATGGGTCTTGACCCACTTGACGAGAATTGTCTCAGATTTGTGTATGAGGATGACTTAAAGGTGCTGCCGAGCCAGTCTGTAATTATGGCTCACCCGGGGTTCTGGGCAAAAGAAGAGGATACTGGCATTGACTGGGTTAGGGTATTACACGCTGGACAGGAGGTCATCTTCCACAATCCGATTCCTACTTCGGGGGCAGTTGAGGCAACGACTCGGGTCACTGAAGTAACGGATAAAGGGGAAAAGATAGGGGCGTTAATAAATTCAGAAAGAGTAGTTCGTGATTTATCGACTGGTGCAGATATTTGTACCTTGATAACGACAATTTTAGCTCGCGGTAATGGTGGCTTCGGGGGGCAGCGAAAGGCGTCATCTACTAAACCAGATGCTATTCCAACATGCGACCCAGATCAGGTTTGTGAACTACCGACTTTACCGCAGCAGGCTCTAATCTATCGTCTATCTGGCGACTTCAATCCACTTCACGCGTCTCCTTCAGTTGCCAAGAACGCTGGATTTAAGGCACCTATCCTTCACGGTCTGTGTACCTTTGGGGTTATGACTCATGCGTTAGTCAAAACCTGTTGTGATTATGACCCCAGTCGTTTTGTAAGGATGAGATTACGATTCTCAGCGCCTGTTTATCCTGGCGAAACTATCCGCACGGAAATCTGGCAAGATGGCAATGAGATAGCTTTTCGTTGCAAATCGGTGGAACAAAATAAGATCGTAATAAACAATGGATATTTACTCATCAAGGACTAAAAAGGAATCGTAATTGCAAAAGATACTCAAAGGAATGCGAGTTGTTGAGGGCAGCGCATTCGTTGCCGCTCCTTCTGGTGGAATGACATTAGCCCAACTGGGTGCGGACGTCATTCGCTTTGACCAGCTAGGAGGAGGAATTGATTATAAGCGCTGGCCATTAAGTGATACAGGGAAAAGCCTATACTGGAATTCTCTCAATAAAGGTAAACGTTCTATTGCTGTTGATTTTAGAAATAAAGAGGGTCGGGAACTAGTTCAACGGCTAATCGCAGAACCGGGCGAGGATAATGGACTGTTTGTAACTAATTTTCCTGCCAAAGGCTTTCTTTCCGATGAGATTTTAAGAGCAAAGCGAAACGATCTAATTTATGTGAATCTCACTGGAGATAGGAAAGGAGGAAGTGCTGTTGACTACACGGTTAATAGTAGAATTGGCCTGCCCTATCTGACTGGAGAGGGTGAAAAGCCTATTAATAATCCTTTTCCTGTTTGGGATGTACTCGCTGGTCAGCAAATTGCGGTAGCACTATTGGCAGCAGAGCGTCACAGATCAAAATTCTCAGAGGGGCAGTTTGTTAAAATTGCGCTAGCAGACGTGGCCATGGCAACTATGGGACACCTCGGTTACATCGCAGAGGCACAGTTAGCTGATGAGGGAAGAAAAGCCATTGGCAACCACATCTTTGGTACATTTGGACATGACTTTGCTTTAAAGGACGGTTGTCGTGTCATGATTGTTGGAATAAGTCAAAAGCAATGGAATGCTATTGTTACAGTAACCCAAACTGAAAATGAAATACTTTCTCTTGAGGAAGAATTAGATTTAGATTTTTCTAATGAAGGGGATCGCTTCTCTGCTCGAAAAAAACTGTGTGAAATTTTTGCTCCTTGGTTCGCGAAAAAACGGTTTGCAGATGCAAAGAAATCTTTGGATGAGGCTGGAGTCTGCTGGGGGCGATACCAAAAAGTAGAGGAACTTGTAAGAAATGATCCAGAGTGCTCTGTAGAGAATCCAATGTTTTCGATTGTCAATCAGCCTGGCGTAGGGGAATACTTGACTCCTTCTCAGGCGATGCAGTTTTCTAGTTTTGAGCATCATCCTCCAGAACCAGCACCTCTCCTTGGAGAACACACGGACGAAATTCTCTCTGAGATTCTTCGACTCGACAGCTTAGAAATTGCAAAATTGCATGACAATAAAATTGTGGCCGGACCTGAAGTGAGCTGAAAGATGAGTTCAGAAGAAGTTAAAAGAAATTCGATCAGTAGTTTTCTGTTACGAACCGCTGAACGTTGGCCTGGTAAGCCTGCTGTTACCTTTTCAGGAGTAACACGGACGTGGTTGGAAACTAAAGAGCGATGCCATGCCGCTGCAACCCTATTTCGGCGCTTGGGAGTGGGGCAAGGAGATAGAATCGCCTACTTAGGGTTAAACTCCAACGTTTGTTTCGAAACTTATTACTCACCAGCTTTAATTGGGGCTGTTTTTGTTCCTATTAATCATAGACTTTCTATTGGAGAGATGAAGGAGTGTCTCGACGATTGTGCTCCTAAGCTTTTAATCGTAGATGAAAACTTCGGTGAACATGGAAAACGCCTGGCAAAGTCATGTGAAAGCTTACAGGAAACTATATACAGCGGTCAGATGTTGCGCTCGGGGGGAGGATTGTCATATGAGGACTCTGTAAAAGCGATTATATCTTCAGAGGAATATTGTGAATTATCTCCGAGTAGTGAGGATGAGGTCGTTATTTTCTTTTACACGGGTGGAACAACCGGCAGATCCAAAGGAGTGATGTTAACTAATAACAATCTGGTGTGTAATACAAATTGTACGATTCCTCTATATCGTATGAAGCAGCACTGGGCATTTGTAATTGTCGGCCCGCTATTTCATGTGGCGGCAGGCTCTCGAGTTTTTAGTTGTGCTGTTCTTGCAGGCCACGCCGTTATTTTGTCAAAATTTGATGTCACTGCACTGTTGGGCGTTATTGAAAAATACAAAATCAACTCGGCTACGCTAGTTCCCACGATGTACCAATTAATATTAGATCATCCTGAATTTTGCTCTTTTGATCTTTCTTCCTTGAAAATGCTAGCTTCAGGAGCAGCACCACTATCTGATGCGTTGCTCCGGCGAATTTTAGAAGCATTTCCGACAACAGAGTTCTTTCAAACCTACGGTATGACTGAAGCTTCACCCGTTCTGACAAGTCTAGACTCCAAATACCATGTCCTTGCGGGGCCTAATTCTAAAAAATTAGGCTCTGTGGGCCGATCGGTTGAACATGTCGAACTGATCATTGCTGATGACCATGATCGCGAGGTGCCTCCGAATACGATTGGACAAATTTTGGCAAAGGGACCAAATATAATGAAGGGATATTGGAAGTTAACCGACGCTACCCAAGAGGCTCTCGAAGGAGGTTGGTATCATACTGGTGATGCTGGATACTTGGACGAGGAAGGATTTCTTTATCTAGAGGGACGAGTCAAAGATATGATTGTGTCGGGTGGTGAAAATGTCTACCCCATCGAAGTAGAGAACGTACTAGAAAACCATCCCGCGATACACCAGTGTGCGGTCATTGGAATTCCCCATGATACTTGGGGCGAGGCCGTTCACGCTGTAGTTACTCTAAACAAAGGAGGCAAAGCTTCGGAAAAGGAACTTATTAATTTTTGTAAAAGCGCAATTGCGAGTTACAAATGTCCAGTTAGTGTAACGTTCAGGCTCGACCCAATGCCACTCTCGCCGATCAATAAAATCCTGAAAACAGAATTACGAAAACCGTTTTGGGAAGGTCGAGGGAGTAAACTTGTTTGACGAGAGACGAACAAGAAAATCACGGTAATTTAGGGTTAATTGAATCCGTCATTACTTGGTTGGAGTGTTAACAAAATGCTCAAGTATTTCATAGGGCTGACAGCCAACCAGCAAGTGTTGTTTATGCTGAAAAGTCGGAACACCTGTGATGCCAAGTTCCCGGCTTTTTTTCCAATCCTCGTCTACAATGAGTTTGAATGATCGTTTTTCCAGAATCTCTTTCGCGCTCGTTCTATCAAAGCCAGCTGTTTCAGCAATTTTTAGCAACTCATCCATATCGCTAATGTTTTTGCCTTCGACGAAGTAAGCTCTATAAATTAAATCATGTATCTCAGACTTCTCATCTTGAGAATCAGCCCACTTACCTAATTCCTGGGCAAGGCGACTATTGAATGTATGTGACCGTTCTCCATATTCTAGCCCAGCTTCTCGCATCAACCTTTTCATATTCTCTTTCATTGGGTTTAGGTTTCTACCGGGGAATAATTCCTCCAGGGTTATGCCCCCTTCTGGTGTTTCTGGGTGTAGGGGGAAATAGATCAATTGGACATTAATGGGATAACGAACTTTCAACTTTTCAATACTTACAGTACTGAGATAACACCATGGTCAGATGTAATCTATGAATACCTTCAAGTTATATTTCTTCATTCCCCAGCCTGATTGTTAGGGACTAGTGAGACAATCTTGCCGCCTTCACCATGCTCAAAAAGAAGATAGATAGTTCCATTCAAACCCATCTCCACATCTCGAATACGGCCAATGCCCTCGAACAAAGTCTCTGTCTCGATGAAGCGGTTATTCTCTATATCAATACGAAATAAGCTTCGCGATTTTAGGGATCCAACAATGAAGTCACCTTTCCAATTAGGAAATTTCTCGCTTTGACTGATTATGAAACTGGAAACAGCGGGAGACGGTGTCATGTCCACGACCGGTTGCGTTATGTCGGATAGCTCAAAAGCAATCCCGAGATCTAGTCCATTCACTCGACTCCCGTCGTAGTGCAAACCGGTTGAGTAGAGGGGCCATCCATAATTTTCCGCAGGAAGCAATCGGTTAATTTCGTCGCCACCTCGTGGGCCATGCTCACTTCCCCAAAGCTCGCCGTTGTTGTGGTCATATTCAAGCCCCTGTGGACTTCGATGACCATAGGTGTAGATGCTTTCATAAACATTTTCAACGCCGAAATATGGATTGTCTTCAGGAATAGACCCGTCATAATTAACTCGATGAATCTTGCCGCATGGTGTAGCTAGATTTTGAATGCCTCCCCCCTGTCCGCCGCATTTCATACCAATTGAAAAGTATACATGACCCCTATTGTCAAATGTAATACGACCGCCAGCACCAACATCCCCGGCAAAAAAATAATCTTCTATAGGAGCTCGCCAAATTACCTCTTGATCTATCCAGTTAATGCCATCCAATCTGCCCCTAACGAGTCTGTTCATGGAAACAGGTCTTTCCTCTCTACGACTTGCTTCATTGCAGTCTGTGCAGCGGTGGCTGTGATAAAGGTAGATCCAGCCATTCTCAACATAATTTGGGTGAAGTTTGATATCAAATAACCAGCCCATACCCCTCTCAATGTCAATTCGGGATTCTAGTCTGTATATGTCGTCGTAAGCTGTGGGAGTGCCTTGGATGAGATCCGACCGACCGTCATCTTGACGAATGATTCGTACCCCCTTAGTTTTTTCGGTGACGAGAATGTCACCGTTTGGCATCGGTTCGATTGAAAAGGGGAGTGGGTCTAAATCTTCAGCGATAATTTCTAAACTAAAGTCGTGCAAAGAGGTTTCGAAAACCTCGTCAGGTAAAGTGAAATCTGTGTCATAATTCGAGGTGACATAGCCAACATTATTTCGAGTTTCCATCAAGTACATGGCCAAGCCACGGATTTCAGTCGGGCTGAAGATGTCTCGCCAACTTGGCATGCCTTGAACTTCATACCCGTTGGTTATGCTAGTGACGATTGCTTCTATCGACTCCCCATGAATTAGGCTGCCCCGAAGCGGTGATCCTTGACCCGTGCCCTCTAAGCTTTCTCCGTGGCAAACTGCGCAATTTTCTTGAAACATCAAGCGCGATTCAGTAACCCCGGAATAAGCTTCGGCCTCTTGTTGGGCTATCGATTGCTCTGCTAACGATAATCCGAACACTACTATAAGAAGACAACGAATTAATTTGAGGAATTGCATTTCGAATCATTCCAGTTCACGGTTTCCCAAACCTACTCCTACTCAGTTGTTTTTGCAATTTACCAAACAAACTAGGATGACCGACATGATTAAGGGTATACTAAATCACTGTTTTTAAAGTTCTCCAATTTGCGGAAAACATCCAATAAAGTGGGGAAGTGGATTAAATTCTTAATGTGAGGTGGGGTAGATGCGCAGACTAATAGCACTATTTGGCGCTACGTTTTTATTAATTAACGTATTTTCAAAGGCTTACGCTCAGGGAGATGAGGGAGCATTAGCCATTATTGTTCCGGGTGGAGGTACTTATAGTCGTCCAATCTCTACGGATTCAGAGGAGGCCCAGGCCTTTTTCGACCAGGGGATTCGAATGGCATGGGGGTTTTATTTTCCGGAATCTATCGCCTCGTATCAGGAGGCAGCCAGGCTTGACCCGGACAGTCCCATGCCGCACTGGGGTATAGCCCATGCAGCAGGACCTAATCCAAATAGTAGGTATCAAGGTTTGCCAGATGATCCACAGGGGGCCGGACTGGCAGCAATTCGCCGCGCGATGGAACTGGCTGATAATGGCTCGCAGTTAGAGCGAGACCTAATTGCTGCCACCTACGTACTTTACAATAAGGATGCGGTTCCCGATGACCGAGAGAGGGATTTTGCGTTTTTGGCCGCTATGCGCGAGCTCCACGATAAATACCCTGGTGATGCCGATATCGCTACGGTTTTTGGTGAGGCGTATATGAATACGACCCGCTGGGATTACTGGGAGGCGGATGGTTCGGCAAAGTCCGGTACTGCGGAAGGCAAAGCGGCTTTGGAGGCGGCGATGGCCTTGGAGCACGATCACCCTGGAGCAAACCATTTGTATATTCATTTGATGGAGGGTTCAGATCAGCCAGAACTTGCAATGCCAGCCGCTCAGAAACTAGAGGGCACATTGCCTATTTCTGGCCACATGGTGCACATGCCAGGCCACATTTACTTGCGGGTGGGCGAGTATGAGAAAGCTATTTTGTCAAATGAGCGGTCACAAATTGTGGATGACCAGTTTGCTGAAATTTGGGGTGACACGAATTTTCCCCTGATTGGGACCTATCCTTTATCACACAAAATTCACAAGCCTCATGCGCTTGATTTTGTTCGCTATGCAAATATGCTGCAAGGTAACTATGAGGATGCCAGTGAGGCAGCTTACCGCAATTCAGGTCAGGGCATGGGAGCTCTTAGAGGTAGTAACAAGAATACTGCTCACGCCTGGATGATGGATAAGGTCTTCGGTAAATGGGATAAAATACACGCAGCCAACGCAGAGAACAAAGAGCTGGCAGATAGTCCTTACCTTAAGGGTATGTGGGCTTATGTAATGGGCAGTGCTCATGCAGCAATGGGTCACATAGGTCCTGCAGAGGCAGAATTGGCAATTATAAGAGAACAAATTTCAGCAGAAGGTGTGAACGATTCTGGAGTTGGTCCGACTCCTGCAGATCATGTGCTTAGTTTAGCGATGCATGCGCTGTTAGGAGAAATCGAGCAGGCCAAAGGAAATCTTGATGGTGCCATATTGCATTTTGGTCATGCGGTAGAATTTCAAGATAATTTGAATTACACCGAGCCGCCTGATTGGTCTCACTCAATCAGACTATACCTAGGCGCTGCGTTGTTGGAAGCAGGGCAAGCTGCTGAGGCTGAGAGGGTTTACCGAAAGGATCTGGAGTGGAATCAGCGAAATGGTTGGACAACTTTTGGGCTTTACCAAGCGCTAGATGCGCAAGGGAAGGATCAGGAGGCAATTATCGTGAACCGGCAGTTTGAAGAACTATGGCGAAATGCTGACGTTGAGCTAGAACGTTCGAGATTGTAATTTTAACTTGCTCTATAATAAAAATGCAGAGCCTTGCTCTGCATTTTTATATATAGGGCTTTAGTCTGGAGCATAAATTAAGCCACCTGGACCCATTTGAATCTCCCTGTGAAGTAACTCGGACTAGGCTTTAGTGAGAAGCGGTTCCCCATCAAATAGTGCATTAACAACCTTAGAGCTTTTTCTAGATTTCAAGAGACCATGAAAGAATTTGAATTTTCTTGCCGAGTGGCAAATAAGTCAGATATCGCATCTATAACCGAGCTTATGAGGCTCTCAATAGAGATCAACATGAAAGCGTTCCTTAGTGCGGAACAAATCGAGGCTAATAAGGAGTCGATGGGTGTAGATCTCACGCTGATCGAAGATGGGAGTTATTTCGTAGTAGAGACATCTAAAGAAGGGGAAAAAGTCCTGGTAGGCTGCGGGGGTTGGAGTAGGCGCAGGACATTGTTTGGTGGAAACCATACCAAAGGCAGAGACGACAGTTTTTCGGACCCTAAGAAAGAACCGGCAAGAATTCGTGCGATGTATACCCATCCAGACTGGACGAGAAAGGGGATAGGATCTCTCCTTTTGTTAAAGGGTGAGCAGGCAGCGAGAGAATCTGGCTTTAAGGTTATTGAGTTAGGGTCAACCATCCCAGGGGAGCCTTTATACGTCGCTAAAGGATATACAGAGGTTTCTAGAGAGAAGAGAAAGGCGGCAAACGGGCATGTCAATACTATTATTAAAATGCGTAAGAGCCTCTAACGTATAAAGGGTTTTGGAATCTTGGTAATTCAATGCTTTCATTGAGATCAAATTTATCAGAGCAGACTATTGCAGAATCCCGTCTGGGTTCTGCGTTCCATTTAGCAGAGTTTATTGAACAATACCCAGAGCTATTTGTTATTACAGGCGCCGGAATCAGTCGTAACTCTGGCATCCAAACCTATCGAGACGAAGTCGGCAAATGGAAAAGTAATAACCCAATTCAGCACTCAGAATTTCTAAACAAAGAGGCGGCTCGCAGAAGATACTGGGCACGAAGCTTTGGTGGTTGGCCTAACGTCTCATCGGCGAAACCTAACGATGCGCATAAAGTCTTAGTCGAATTGGAATCTACAGGTTACATTGCAACCTTAGCTACGCAAAACGTAGATAGGCTGCACCAAAAAGCTGGCCATAAAAAAGTGACAGACCTTCATGGGAGATTAGATCAAGTTGTTTGTATGGACTGTGGGTTTTTGACTTCGAGAGAAAGAGTTCAAGCGTGGCTTTGGCAGCACAATCCTCAGTTAGCTCGCATGGAAACAATACAGACGGCGTTAAGACCAGATGGGGACGCAGAGGTGCAAGAGGAATTTGTTAATCAAATGAAGGTTCCTCAGTGTCCTAGGTGCAGTGGTCTGTTGAAACCAAATGTGGTTTTCTACGGGAGCACTGTCAATAAAGAAATCGTAAATTATCTTTTCAATCGTTTACAAAAAGCTAAAGCGCTATTGGTGATTGGGACATCACTAATGGTTTATTCTAGTTTTCGTTTTTGTAAGTATGCGAGTGAGAACCATATACCTATCGCTTGCATAAACCAGGGACTTACGAGGGGCGACAACCTTTTTTCTCTTAAGATTGGAGGAGATTGCTCAGAGGTGTTAAATCAGTTGGTCGGCTGTTTGTTGGACCAAGGTTAAAAGGACCCCCACCAACGAACACTCAGTTTGACGTTGGTGGAAGTCTTTAATCGAAGTTGATCAGTTCTTTGAACTTAGCTTACGATGTTCTGATGGTTCTTGGGAATTGAGCATAGTTCTCCCAACGGCTTGCTTTTTCCGGCATCTCTTCTGCCGTAAGCTGAACATGGCCATTTACATCAGTGGCCCTCGAAACTAAGGTATGGTCGCCGGGGGTCGGGTTCCAATCCATTGTGAATAATTTCCAGGAATATTTGGTGGACCTCGGGTCGACAGTTGCTGCTTGCCAAGGACCGTCATCGACCTTTACTTCGACGCTGCGAAGTGGAGTACCATCCGTCAGCACAAAACCCGTTATTTTGTGCTGATTGCCTAGTTTGGTTACTCGCACAACTGCAGATTTTAGCTGAATCCTGGTGACCGAATTCTCGACCCATCGCTCTTCACCACCAATCATTTCTCTCTTTAAGGTAACGTAGTCGCGACCCATAAACCTGCCCATATGTCGTCTATCTTGGACATGTATTTGCGTTAACCATTTAACATTGGCGACACCGTAAAAGCCGGGCACGAGAAGACGTACTGGTCGACCGTGACCCTGAGGCAAATTTTCGCCGTTCATTTCAAGAGCTAACAGGTTTTCCTCACGCAAGGCTTCTGCCACAGGAAGGCTTCTAGAAAAGGACTGCTCTACTTCGATGTCCCGGTTTGGAATCTCCTCTGCTCCGCTATCGGCGCCAAAGAATACGACTTCAGTCCCCTCGCTTTTCACTCCACTTGCATTGAGCAAGTCTTGAAGTCTCACGCCTTTCCAATTCGCGTTACCAATCAGGCCTTGGAACCTACCTGTATTATTTCCACCACACTCAAAACCAGCATCTATGTCGACTTGGTTCATGCCTTGCAGATCAGAGAGGCTATATTCCATCTCTCGATCAACTAACCCAGTTACTTTAAGGGTGTAATCGGAGAGATCTATCTCTGGTTGGCCGTAATGTTGCACAACATAAAAGTCCTGATTGTCGGTATAGAAGTCTGAGATCATTCTTGTGTCTAACCAGTGCGGTGCGCCCGGTCTTGCAGGTGGTCTGCTGTAATCTTCAGGCATATCAGTAAACAAAACCAGCTCCTCTCCTTGCGCGAGAGCCGGAAGTATCCATTGGGGCATGCTTGCCAGTGTGCCAGCCGCCACACTCGTGTTGACTGTTTTTTTTATCGCTTCTCTTCGGGTAATTTTTTTGTCATTCATGGGGCAGTCCTCGTTTAATCTTATAATTTGGTCTTAAAATTCGTAAGCTTTCCAATGATCTTCTCTGTACTGATTTGGGTTTGCCAAAATCTGGGTTCTTGCTTCTGTTACTTCTCCAACGGTCAGTTTCTTAAAATTTTTCGGTAGTGTCTCAGCGTTGAATTCTGCTAACAACCAGTTTAAAACTTCAGTTAATTCCGAATTTGAAATTGGTGCATGTGCAGACCCTGGGACTCGAGCCAAGTATCCACGCATGGCATTCACACTCATCATTTTGCCAAGCTCATCATGAAGAGTAGGAACATTGGGTGGCTTGCCTTCACCCATTGGGCGATGGCAACCGCTGCAATACAGCAGATAATTCGTTCGGGGGCTGGCGGCAAAGACCGCAAAAGAAGCCTGTAATAAAAGTAGTGCTAGCGATGTTAAAAGAACGAGTTTTTTTCGCATGGTTTGGTCACTATTCGTCTGCCGCGCCCAATACTAGCGACACAGTGCAATGATAACTTGTATTTTCAGTACCAAAACACCACAGCACTGTGCTGCTATTGCTATTGAAGTACACTGGTTTGTCGCCTTCCGTATTATGACAACCGCATCGTGAGCAGACTGCTTTCCCGCAACAGTCGTTATAAGACATCAGGTAGCTGCGTCCATCCGCAGGATTTGTGCATGTGCCAACCCAAGTGATAGGGGATGCTTCAGACCCTGGTGGGCATGAAGTGTATGTTCCGCCGCAACAAGTACAAAGTGTTCCGCTCATGGCGCAGTATCGCCAATAGTCGCAGCTCTGGGGGTCGCCAATCTCTTGCACTGATTCCTGAGCAAATGATCGAGCAACAGGCAATAATGGAAACGAAGCTGCTCCAGTTAGGAACAAGCCCAATTTAGAAATAAAGTTCCTCCGAGATAACTTGCGAGCCATAGCCAAGCTCGTGCGGCGTGCGCTTTCGTCTATCCAGTAGTAAGTACGATCAATAATCGTGTCTATTCTCATGACATATTTTCCGCTGCTGATAATTTGGTCTTTGGTTTTACTGATTCTGACTTAGAAGCAACATATTCCTGTACTGTAGCTATACCTGTATTCATTGATTCAATGAGACTCTCGAGGTGCTCACGGGTATTCACTAGACCTTTACTTCTTAGAATCCCATTGCCATCGATTAGAACAGCAAAAGGAAGCTTGCTGACTTGATAGTACATCCCGAGTGCCTCTGACACCAAGTAAGGATAATCCTCAATTTCTAAATCATGGATATAATTTTTATGTTGCTTTAGATCTTCACCATCACTAGCGAAGAACAAACGCATTTGGTTTAGCTCCGCTTTTGCTAATGATTTTGCAGTAGGCACTAGCTCTTTGCAAACTGGACAGGTTGGTGAAATAAACAAGACTAACGATGCGTTCTCTTTCTCTTGAGTTCCACCAATTAACACGGAGTTACCCTGAAGTGAAGTGGTTCTTATTTCTTCGGTAATTTCGCCGATTTTGGGTCCGGACGTTGGTTGAAGAGCACCGGCTGGTGCTACTCGCTCATGTAATATGCCTACTTGTCTTGTAACCGCAAATAAAAGGATTGTTAACGCGATTACAACTACCCATAAAATAATATTTGAAATAATCAGCGCTTCATTCATTGACGTTTCTCCAAGAGCTGATTTCGTTATTATTTCGGAGTAGCTGATTGGCAGCTGCATAGATTGCGACGATGCATATCAGGCTGAATAATAAATTCATATAATCTAAGTAATTCAGAATTCTTGAATTTGAAGGTAGAAGAGACGCCATCATAATCAAGATTAAACTAAGGTTTCTTATCACAAGCCCCAAGGATAAATGTGAGCCATTTGTTCGGTTAAGAAGCTTGTCGAATTTGGAGAAGCTACACCCACAATCAATATATACTCGTCCCCGAACAAGATTTATGGCTATGGAAAGAGTGTAAATGCTCAGTAAGCAGATGCTCGCAACAGGTGTCGCGAGTGATTGACTAGTTAGCCAACCTGCTGCGAGAGTTAATTCTGTTACGCCAAGTATTAATACTATGGCTTTTGAAAATTTTTGGGGTATCAATTTATAATTTTCAATGATTCCCTGAAATTCGGAACGGTTTGCTAATTTGTGTATCCCGGCTATTAAAAATAGCAGACAGGCACTTGTTGATATGAGAGATTGAATGACTGAGTCTATCATCGCTAAGAACTATAGGTCTTCAAAAGCGGTTGACCCGGGGATTGCGATGGATCGCTCGTAACTCAGCGTCATAGCGTTGTAGACATGCGATCCTCCCTCGCTGTCAACCACCAATAGCTTTGGATTTTCTTCTTGAGTAACGAGAATACTGTTCGCCGGAGTGTCCAATGCAATCTTGCCTATGCGACGTTTGGAGTTTGAATCTAGCACCCAAATTTCTGTTCCTGGCTCATGATGTGTGTCAATTGGCCCCTCGTGCATTGCGACATATATTAAGCCTGTCTCGTGATGAGCAGTGATGATTTCATTACGACCTCCCGGACGCCAATTTTCTTCACCCTCTAAGCGCGGATTCCACCCGTCTTCTATAATTATTTGATCGTCGTCGGTGGATGCATGAAATATAGTTCCGGAATGTGTGATTAAAAACCAACCAGTATTGCTAGACGCAACGCGATCAAAAATTGCATCATCCATTACGCTAAAGAATATATCGCTCCGAACACGATTGGCTTCAAAGCCGCTTAAGTCGAGTTGAATCAACTGAAGTGTCCCGTCACCACATACTTGTAAAAAGTCATTTTGAGCAACTGGCATTATTACTGCACAACCCGGCGTGGAGGCCTCATGCGCGAAAACTCTGTCCTCTACATCGACTATTGAGACTGAGTGGCCAGGGTTCATGTTGAGTACGGCCAAATGTCGTCCATTATTCAGCAATCCCATATGGCTTCGAACTTGCAATCTGGCGATGTAATTTGGAATCTCAATTTCAGCGATCGGGCTTAAATTTTCATAATCATAAATGGCTACTATATCAGTACGCTCGCCGTAAACACCCCGCGCTAAATAAGATTCTGCTGCATAAAATTCTTGGCGGGGTGGCGAGAAAGTCACCGCCGGGGTATACCTTGATAGCGATAACATGCCTTTCATTTCGCCATCCGTCGCATCAAATATGTATCCACCGTTACCTGTCTTACCTATAAACCAGTTCGGCCCGCGATCAGGCATAGTTTCAACACTGATTTCTTCTGGAACAATTTGTGCCACTGCGAATTGGGTGACAAAATTAAGAATTAGAGCTGTTCTAAATACAAGGCTCATCAGATCCACTCCTTCAATAATTTCTGTCGCAATTTGACTGCGATCTTAAGAAAGAGTCTATCTCAATTATCTTTCAATGGCTTCATATTCATTGATTAAAAGAACAAATCTTGCCATTCACAATTATAAAGGGCGATATCTTTCTATTTCATGATGGATGCAAATACCATTATGCTATTCTTCCATCTTATCTAATTTCGGAATGAACGTATGGATCTTAAGACGGCAAGGGAAGAAACTTTGATGACTGCTCCAGCCCCCTATTTACTTGGGGTGATATGTTTGTTTAGCGGGACTTTTACTCTTTTGTTAGCGAATTTTTTTGGTTGGCGCCAAGGTGCTTTGTTTTTGGTTGGGCTTTCGGCTGGGATAATTCTTTATCACGCTGCTTTTGGATTTACCTCCGCTTGGCGCGAAGTCGTTAGTTCTGGACGGGGAGCTGGTTTGAGAGCCCAAATGTTAATGTTGGCTCTCACGGTCCTGTTCTTTACTCCAATTATCGCTCAAGGTGAGTTATTTGGTCTTGGTTTGAGGGGTTCTGTGGCACCTTTAAACTTTTCCGTTATATGTGGGGCTTTTATGTTCGGTCTTGGTATGCAGTTGGGCGGGGGCTGTGCATCAGGCACTCTTTACACTGCTGGAGGCGGGAACACGCGAATGTTTATTACGCTGATATCCTTCATAATTGGCTCGCTTCTGGGGACCTGGCAGTGGTCCGGTTGGCAAAACACTCCAGGAATAGCACCAGTTTCTTTGACTGGAAGTTTTGGTCTACTAGGAGGAATTCTGCTCAGCTTTATAATATTTGCTGGCATTTGGTATGTTTCGATTTTGTATGAAAGAAGCCGAAATGGAACGATAGTCAGTGAACCACGTAGCGGTTTTTCGGTGCTTCGAGGACCATGGCCATTGCTTGCAGGGGCTTTAGCATTGGTTCTAGTTCAAGTAGCAACTTTATTGCTGGCCGGAAGACCCTGGGGTGTAACTTCGGCTTTCGCACTTTGGGGTGCAAAAGCCGCTGGAGGCCTAGGTTTGGACGTTTCGGCCTGGCCATATTGGAGTCGACCAGCTTCCTTAAACTCGCTTAATCAAAGCATCTTTAGTGATGTCACCACGATAATGAACATTGGGATTATGCTTGGCGCAGCAAGCGCTGCGAATTTAGCCCGAAAATTCACGCCATCACTAGTTTTACCACCCAAGCAAATTATAGCCGCGGTAATCGGTGGTTTATTGTTGGGTTATGGTGCCCGAATAGCGTATGGCTGCAATATAGGTGCTTATTTCAGTGGCATTGGTTCCACGAGTCTACATGGTTGGCTCTGGTTTTTATCTGCCTTTGTGGGAAGTATTCTCGGAACAAAGATTCGTCCTTGGTTTGATCTGCGTTAGTTTTCGAGTTCAATTATAAAATGCAGGAGTTATATTTTTGAGGAGCTTGTTACAAAGAGGATTAGTATGAATAAGACGATACTTCGATGGTTAAACTTTGCGACTATCATGGTCGCTGTGAAGACCTTTGCACAGCCCCCCCAGTTTGAGCTCGACCTGCAATGGCCTCAGGTTCCAATGGGCGAAAATTGGTTGACTGGGGGTATCGGCGGGATTTGTATTGGCCGAGACGACCATGTGTTTTTGTTAAACCGCCAAAATGTTGTTGAAGCCGACCTCGATGGCGCAAAGTTGGCACCACCTATAATAGAACTCAATCCTCAAGGAGAGGTTGTCAGAGGTTGGGGCGATTCTGAAGTCTTGGGGCCGCGGCTTCATGATTGCCATGTGGAGCAGGATGGAAGTATTTGGGTAGTCGCTGCCGGCACTGGATACATTCAGAAATACTCTCATGATGGTAGTGAAATGTTGATGCGAATAGGTCAAAAAGGGATATTTGACTCTTCTGATGGCTCGCGACAAGGAATCCCTTTGAATTCAGATAGAGCTCAAT
>CACJAW010000008.1 GCA_902591495.1 uncultured Pseudohongiella sp. | reverse complement strand
AAAGGCAGAGTGTGAGCTTTGAGGACATACTAGAGCTACCTTACCGTGTCAGTGATTACAAGGTTTACTATGGAGTGGGATCACTTCAGTTCGGTCGATTATGGTTACCGACGGGTAAAAATAATGGCACCATAATTTTTATCCACGGTGGCTGCTGGATGAATGAATATAACATAGATCATACTTATGCGTTTGCAACCGAACTCGCTTCAGTTGGCTACGCAGTTTGGTCGCTAGAATATAGACGCACTGGAGATCTGGGTGGTGGTTGGCCAGGCACCTTCGCAGATGTAATTTCTGGCATCAATAAATTAAAGGATCTAAGTAATTTTGGTTTGGATATGGAAAAACTAGTTTTGATGGGACACTCGGCGGGCGGTCATTTAGCTATTCTCGCCGGAGCAAGAGCTGAACTTATTGACGTAAAGCCCTCACTTGTTGTGGGGCTAGCAGCAATTACTGACGTTATAACTTATGCAAATGGGCAGAACAGCTGCCAACAATCTGCCAGCGCGTTTATGGGAGGTAGTCCGGATGAACGCCCGGACGCCTTTGAAGAGGTTCAAGCGGCTAACTATGGAGTCGATCCCAATACAGTTTTACTGTACGGCGCGTTTGACCAAATTGTTTCATCGTCCCAGGCTATATTGTCAGGAGCTAGATCGGTTCGCCACGAGTTTGCGGGACATTTTGATTGGATACACCCGGGAACTGATGCTTTTCGAACGATTTTGGCAGTGTTATTGAAGGAATTATAAATGTCCGAAGATCTTTTTATGTTGCGAGGTGAGGGTGATCCACTGTCGAACTTGCGTGAATCTTTCTCAATACCTGAAGGATTAGTTTACCTCAATGGAAATTCTCTTGGGCCTTTACAAAATAAAGTAAAGCAAAGGCTTAAAGAAGTTATTGATTTAGAGTGGGGTGAGGATCTAATCACTAGTTGGAATAAGCATGGCTGGATGGACTTGCCTGAAAAAGTTGGGGAAAAAATAGCACCGATAATTGGCGCTTCAAAGGGGCAAGTAGTTTGTTGTGACTCAATTTCTATTAATCTATTTAAATTACTCGCATCTGCAATGCAGCTCCGTCCGTCTCGGACAAAAATCTTATCGCAATTAGATAACTTTCCTACCGACTTGTATGTCGCGACTGGACTAGAGCTGATACTTGGAAAATCAAGATGTACACTGGAGTTACGGTCACCAAAGGATTTGGTTGCTGCAATGAATGAAGAAGTAGCGGTATTAATGCTCAGTCACGTTAACTTCAGGGATGGTTCAGTTCATGATGTCGCTGATCTTACTCGTATTGCTCATGAAAAGGATATTCTGGTTTTATGGGATCTTGCGCACAGTGCAGGTGTTTTAAGTATAACGTTAGACGAATGGGACGTCGATTTTGCGGTTGGCTGTGGATATAAATATCTGAATGGTGGTCCCGGAGCGCCCTCGTTTCTCTATGTGAATAGACGACTGCACGATCAATTCTTGCAGCCGCTCGTAGGATGGATGGGTCATGAAAAACCATTCCAGTTTGAGCAAGAGTTTGTGCCAGCTAGAGGAATACGACAATTTGTAGCAGGCACTCCTCACATTCTCTCGTTAATGGCTTTAGATTCAGCTTTAGAGATATTTCAGGACTTGGATATTGGTTCCTTACAAGAAAAAGCGTCTATACTTTCTGAGCAATTTCTGAAACTTGTTTTAGCGGAACCAGACTTAGATGAGTTTAAATTGGTATCTCCAACTCATCCCTCGAAAAGAGGAGCCCAACTTTCATTTTCGCACCCGTATGCCTATCCCATAAGTAGGGCCTGGATGGAAGAAGGAGTAATTGCGGATTTTCGTGCTCCAAATATACTCAGAGTTGGATTCTCTCCGATGATCTTGTCAAATAGAGATATTGGTTTGGCTGTTAAAAAACTGATTGAGGTTGTTCAAAGCCGATCATTTATGGAAGAAAAATTTCAAGAAAAGCAAAACGTCACTTAAACCGTTTTGAACGGCTTAATGGAATATAAAGGAGGCGAATACTAAAAATGAGCTCGCTAATAAAATTAAAAATATTTTTGTTGCTGTCATTCGGTTTGTTAGGCCCTAGTGGCGCTGTGATTGGCCAACCAGTCACGTGGGAGATCGATCCCGAGCATTTCTCTATAGTGTTTGAAACAGACCATATAGGATATCAAAGTCAATTAGGTCTTTTTTTAGAAGGGTCTGGGGAGTTTGATTTTGACCCTGGAACTTTCGAGTTCTTTTCGGGTCGAGTAGAAATTCAAGCGGGAAGCATTTTCTCTAATAATGATGATCGAGATGATCATTTGAGAGGCAGAGATTTTTTGAATTCAAGAAGGCATCCAACGATTTTATTTGAGGCTAGTGAGTTTCTCCCCAATCAGCAACGATCTGGTGGTGAGTTGCTAGGTAACCTAACACTTCTCGGAATGACCCATCCCATAATCCTGGATATTAAGCTAAACAAGTTTGCTAGATACCCGTTTGGACATAGAAAAGAAACTATTGGAATATCAGCAAACACCGTTATTGATCGAAGCCTTTGGGGTATGGATTATGGTGTGTCGAACGACATGGTAGGGAACAAAGTGATACTACGTTTTGAGTTTGAGGCTGTACAAGAATAATTTCTACCACCATGTAAACAAAGTCATATTCAAGAATTTTATCTGTAACGTGCCAAACTGTTTGGTAGAACTAAAATATCAGTATGTCCTAAAAAACAAGTTCCAGTTCTAATATTCTTCATTCTAAAGGTTTTCCAATCTAGGATGTCTGAATTTGTTAATCCGTCCGTCTTAATAGCGACACCCGAGATACCATTAATCAGGGATTCTGTTAATAGATAATCAGCAGGACCAAGTAACCAAGGGCTCTTTGCGCTTAGGCATTGAAACTTGGCACAGTGAAATTGTCTTGTTAGAAAATCGGTCGCGTCAGGGCCTAGCGCCGGACCAAAACCTTTATTTCTCCTCTGATCGGCATTAAAGTTCATGAGAATTGATGCATCAAGAGGATGAAAAGGCGTCCATTTTATGCATCCATCATAGTTGAGAGTAGAATAAAATCCTACGGGTTGGGACTCATTCTTTTCTTTGATGAGTTGACACAAATCCCGGATAAAATTCTCGGATACGAGGTCGAGAAGAGCAGAGGCTGTTATCAAACTTACTGATTTGAGCGGTAGTTTTTGAGTTTCAGAAAGATCTACTAAAAAGCTCTCGATTGAGTACTCCTCTGAATGTCTATGAATAGCCTCAGCTAGCAACCCAGGATCATTATCAACTAGTCTCCATTGAATTGAAGGTGTTAGCGTTGTGTATCTCTGTAGTCCTCGAATTGTAGAGCCAGTCCCGCTTCCTAAATCAACAATCACTTTATCCTTCGCTTTAAGGTTGTTTAACCAGTCAACCGCAGTCTTAAGCAAATCTTTATCTCGGGCTCTGTGATCCGAGACTTCTCTTAAATTAAGCCACTCGATACTAAATCCGCTCATTTTTTAGGAATTGTCTCCATGCCCTTTGCTATGAGGTCAGCGCAAATTCCCCAGGAGGGCAGGGTCAACGCTGCTTTTTGGGCACCCAGTTGCATTTTGTTCCTCAAATCGTTATCTAAGATTAGTTTTTTTAGTGCTGCCGCCAAAGCAGAGTGATCTTCAATATCAACGAGGATTCCAGCGGACTCAGGAACCACTTCCGGGATAGCTCCAACCCGAGTTGAGACTATTGGTAACCCATGTGCTATCGCTTCGGATAACACCATGCCATAACCCTCAAATTTTGACGGTAAGACAAAAATATCTGCATTTTGGTATTCAAGAGAGATGTTAGCAACAGCGCCAACAAACTCAATCTGGTCACTCAGACCTCTAAGTTCAGCTCTATTCTTTAGCTCGCAAGCCCATGCTGGGTCAAGAGTTTCATCGCCAACGAACCGGGCTTGCCAGTCTAAAAAATCAATTTTGCTTAATGCTTCAATGAGTACATCATGACCTTTCCGCTTTGTAAGAGACGCGCAAGTTAAAAGTCTTGTTGGTGAACCATTACACTTAGCGAATGGATATCTATCTGTTCCTGGAAGGGCAACCGTAATTTGAGACGCCGAAATTGAAAAATCCTCGATCAAAATTTTGCGCGTATTTTGGCTAGTTACTATGACATGAGCTGCGTTTTTAAGGGCATAGTTCTCGGATTGAAGAAGTGATTCTCTTTCACGAGGATTTAATCCTGTTTCCATAGCTAAAGGATGGTGACAGAGTGCGATCAAATAAAGCCTATTTTTGTGAAGTCTTATCACATTTTTCATCGCCCCAAAAGCCAAACCATCCACGATTACAACGGAATCATCTGGTATACTTGAAAAAATATATGCAGTATTTCTTAAAGCAATTTCGTCTGGGAAAGGAAACTCCTCTGACAGGGAGATAATTTTTACGGAGCTGCCCAGTTTTCCTAGTTCTTCGATGACTCTGCGGTCGTAATGATAGCCACCAGTATTGGTGTTAAGATTACCAGGAAAAACGAAATACAGTTCCGAATTTAACAAGTGACTACATCCATTTTTAAAGTTGTATGCTTAATTTTAGTGAATCATAGGCCTAAATAGACAGGTGATGATTGATAAATTAAGCTTGGTATAAGATTAACAGTTATAGGATTTTTTCTACAAACCAAAATGAATAAACTTGAAGTTACTCGCGAGGTGAGCACACGAATTCCCACCGATTATGGGGATTTTCAGCTATGCTTTTACTCAAACACACAAGATAGCAAGGAGCATCTGGCACTATTTATGGGAGACCTTTCTCAACATCAGTCGGTGCTCGCTCGTGTTCACTCAGAGTGTTTTACGGGGGATGTTTTAGGCTCAAGGCGATGTGACTGTGGGGAGCAGCTCGACTGTTCGATGAAAATGATTTCAGAAATTGGTATCGGAGTAATAGTTTATCTGAGGCAGGAAGGAAGAGGTATTGGTCTTCTAGAAAAATTAAGAGCCTATAATTTACAAGATAAAGGCTTAGATACAGTGGATGCTAATCTAGAGTTAGGCCACGAGGCGGATGCTCGAGATTACTCCCTAGCCGCGCACATTTTTCGTGACTTAGGAGTCAGTTCAGTAGATTTAATTACAAATAATCCAGGGAAAATAAATGCGCTTGAGGATTTGGGTATTGTCGTGTCAAAAAGAGTTTCGCTGGATATTGCTGCTAACTCTGACAACGTTAGTTATCTCGAAACCAAGGCGCAAAGGATGAATCACATCTTAAAGATCAAAACCTTAAAGAAATGAGTTAATGAAGCTCAATGACCAAATATTGCGATGGTTGACTAGTTTGCGTCAAGAGTCCGGCGCCCTTGCGAGCAAATGCGAATCCGAAAATAGGCCAATTATTACTCTGAGCTATGCTCAGAGCTGGGATGGGAGCATAACTACCGAGCCCGGAAAGACTATTTCGCTTAGTAGCCGTACCACTAATGCTATGACGCATGCCCTTCGAAGCTGGCATGATGGGATTTTGATAGGTATTGGCACTGTGCTAGCGGATGATCCTTTGCTTAACGTAAGAGAGTGGGGTGGACCTAGTCCTCAACCAATAGTGCTTGATAGTAGTCAAAGGCTCCCCTCTGATAGCAAAATTTGCCGGGAAAATAACCAAAAGCCATGGGTACTAACAAATTCGCAAGTAAAAGATTACCAAAGCACCTTCGAGCAAATAGTTGTTGAATCCGATAACGAAGGTAGAGTGGATTTAGAATCAGCAATGAGCGCTATTTATGCGAGAGGGATAAAAACTTTAATGGTTGAAGGTGGAGCTAATGTCATTTCCTCATTTCTCAAAGCACAATTAGCAGACGCGATAACGTTAACAGTTGCCCCTATGCTGGTCGGAGGATACAAAGCAGTAAATACTTTGGTCAATGATTCTATCTTTCCGAGAATTGTAGCTCTGAATAGTCATCAGCAGGATGATGAGATCATTGTTTGGGGCGAAATCGATTACAAAAACTAGATCTGATGAACAATAAATTAGAACATCGCCAGTCTCAAGAAGTGTGGTTTACTGCACCAAATCAAGTAGAGGTGCGAAAAACTGAGTTGAGAAAACCGGGTCCAACTGAGGTCCTAGTTTCTGTTCTCTACTCAGCCATTAGTGCTGGCTCAGAGCTGCTTCTTTATAGAGGTGAAATGCCGAGTGATATGCCTATGGATAGTTCAATTGAAAGTCTAAAGACCGGTGTAGGGTATCCAAAAAAATATGGCTATGCATGTGTTGGTAGCATTATTGAAGTGGGTGCAAAGGTTGAAACTAGTTGGTTAGGGCGCGAAGTTTTTTGCTTTCATCCACATGTAAGCCATTTTGTTGCCTCAATAAAGGAGTTAATCGCAATACCTGAAGGTGTTGCGATGAAGGATGCCGTTTTTTTGCCAAATATGGAAACGGCAGTGAATTTAGCTCAAGACGGGAAACCGTTAGTGGGTGAGAGTGTTGTTATTTTAGGTCAGGGTATCGTGGGTTTATTGTTAGCTGGTTTGTTGTCACAGTACCCACTCGCCTCTCTAACAAGTTTTGACAAAGATGAAGACCGTCGAGAGTGGTCAAAGCAAGCTGGTGTTGCAAACGTATTTGCTCCCGAAAAGTTAACCCTGAATGAGCTTTCTGCCGTATCTGACGCAGATTTGATTTATGAAGTTAGTGGTCAGCCAGAAGCAGTGAATTTGGCTATTGAATTAGCCGGTTTTTCCAGTCGTATAGTGCTCGGTAGTTGGTACGGGACTAGATCAGCTAAGGTTGAATTGGGTGGCGTAGCTCACAGGAATCGCCTTCAATTTATCACCAGTCAAGTGAGTACAATTGGACCAGACTTGACTGGACGATGGGATAAGGCCCGGAGAATCAGTTTAGTATGGGAAATGCTGAAGAAGGTGAAACCCAGTAAATTTATCTCTCACTCTGTAGATATTCAAGATGCCCCTGAGTTCTATAAGCGAATCAATGATGGAGAGAAAGGAATATTGCAAGTTATATTTAAATACGAAGATGGATAGAGGAATTTATGTATAAAGTAGCTGTAACTAGAGAATTTATCGCGAACCATTTTTTAATTGGTGGCGACTGGGGTGCTGAGAACGAACCACACGCTCACCATTATGTGGTCGAGGTTAGTATTGAAAGCGACACTCTGGACGAGCATGGCTATCTCGTTGATATTGTTGATATCGAGGCAGGTTTGGATGGTATTGTTGATTACTTTCGTGACACCATGCTAAACGACAAGCCGGAATTCGAGGGTCTCAATCCGAGTATCGAACACTTTTCCCGTATTCTTAATCAGAAATTGGCAAAAAAAATTAAAATGGGACCTACCGGGACACTATCTGTAAAGTTATGGGAAAATGAGAGTTGTTGGGCTGCCTACAAGAGCGAGATATAGTTCAAAAGCACAGATTACTTTGGGTTATTGACCTCGCTCTGAAAAATTCTCCCGTCTTGAGTTAGGACTCGACAGATAAAATAAGCATCCAGCACCAATTGCAAGAATTATTAAATCTCTTATTCTGTTTAAGGCCATTACCCCACCAGCTCCAACCAAACTGATGCCAAGGATACCGAAAGACCATATTAGCGAGGCCTCAATGGTCCCAACTCCACCAGGAATTGGCATCAGTAATGCTATTCGAATTCCAAGCATGACAAACACTATTTCATAAAGATCAGGAGTGAGATTTAATGCACTCATCATTAGATACAATTCGAAAATAAGAGCAAGCCATCCGAATACTCCAATAAATATCGCAAAAGACACTCTTAATTTATCTTTCTCAATCCTTGAAAAAATCATGCTTATACTGGTGATTATCCGTTCTTCCTGATCTTTATCCGATGCTTTCTGAAATACCTTGCCATACAACGAAAATAACGCACTAACGATAAAACGATATTTATATAAAAATAACAACAACAAGGCTATGAGGCAGACTAATGAGAGAGAAACAAAAAGAACAGCATTAGATAAGTCAGCCTCTATATTTCCTTGTATTACTAGTAAGATACTCAGAAATAAAAATGAAAAATTGATAAAAATTTCAATAAAGCGATCTGCTCCAATAAGAGCAATAATGTTATCCAGTCGCATCCCGTGATCTTGATAAAGCCAATAGGCTTGGAGAGGCTCTCCCCCAAATTGAGGGCCGGGTGTCACAAAACTAAAAGTGCTACCTGCTTGGCGGATAGTGAATAGGCGCGCAAAAGATATCTTAATATCAAATGTTCTAGAAAGAATTTGCCAACGTTTGACAGCTAGAAAAAGTATAACTAAATTGACAAAAAATAATGTGGTCCATGCAGAAAATGAAATCGCATAAATGCGCTGAAGCATTTCACTAATAGGTAACTCACGAACGGTTAAAATTAAAAGGACAACGGCACTGAACCAAATTAAGTTGTTTAAGAATTTTTTCTTCTGAAATCTTGCGATCATTTTTTTTTGATCCGCCCGCTGATTTGTAGCCAATCTAGCAAAAATCTTATTAGGAGAGGAATCATTAACAAGACTCCTACTGGTTTTGTTAGTTCGGCTGGTATGGGAGCCCAAAGAGAAGTCGCAACCACGCCCATCTGATAGCCTGCTAGTCTCCGACGAAATCGGTTTGGAACAAGTTCGTAAACCGGTTTTCCTTGGTGTTTTCTAAGATAAATACCAAGTCTAAAAACATAAAAAGCGGCTGATACAAGAAGGTAAGTGAAATGAAGTTTGTTCCAGAGTACAGCTAGGACTGGTGCTATTAATAATCCGAAAGCATCAAGTTCGTTATCTAACTCACTTCCCAATTGAGTAGTCTGCATTGTTACCCTAGCAATATAACCATCCAACGCATCTCCTATCGCCGCGACTGTGTAAAAAATAGCTGGTAAAAACACAGCAAATTTGCTGAGAGTTGAGGGGTCTGTCCCGATGAATCCAGCGGTCGCCCCAATAAGTAGTCCTCTTGTTAACGTTAGGCGATTACCTATACCAAGTTTGTGAAAGTACCGTTCACTCTTTGGGTCGAAGTTGAGGTGCAATTTACCATGACAATTTGCAAGGACATAAAACCAGCTTATCCCGCTGATGATAAGGAAATTGGTAGCAAGTTTAGCGCTGTCTAAAAATCCCAAAGTAGTGGAAATGAGCACTAGAAAGGCTGTCCCTAAGGCTCCTTGCATAGAAAGCTCACGCCTAATTTTTGTGCTGGTAACTGACATGACACAATTTAACAAAAAAACCTTTAGAGAGTCGACTATGACGTTTTGAATCACGGAGTCTTTTTATTATTCCCATGTTATATTGTAGCTCTTGGAAGTTCTTGCAGGGAGTCGGAGCATGCCGGTAACTAGACGACAGTTTTTAAACTATGCAGCGACTGGGACAGCTGTTTCGACAGCTTCTGGTTTTTCTTTTGCTCAAAAACGTGAGGTGATAAAACCAGATAAGCTTGAGTCTGGCATGACAGTGGGATTAGTCTCTCCCGCAAGTAATGCAGCAGAAGATGAAGATATTTTGGCTTCGATTGAGTTTGTGAGGTCTCTGGGGTTTGAGGCTAAGGCCTCGCCTAATTTATTTGCTCGCAACCAATATCTTGCCGGAACTGACCAGCAGCGGGCTCGGGATTTAAATACTTTTTTTGCAGACCCAGAAATAGATGCGATTTTCTGCACTAGAGGTGGTTACGGGGCGCCAAGGATTCTTCCTTTCTTGGATTATGAAATTATAGCCGCTAATCCCAAAGTCTTTATGGGTTACAGTGACATTACAGCGCTGTTAAATGCGATACAGGTAAAAACGGGTTTAGTCACCTACCATGGTCCGATGGCGTTTGAGAATTTCACGGACTATACATTCGAGCAATTTGAAAAAGTACTACGGAATCCACAAAAAATGGTTGATCTTGGCGAGCCGCCAAATTTTGAGTCAGGACCCGGGCGCGTGGAGCGTGAGAACAGGGTAACGAGGATATCGCGTGGAATCGCTGAGGGTAGATTGGTTGGTGGTAACTTATCATTATTAGTGACGCTTCTAGGGACTGAGTATGAACCGGATTTTGACGGAGCAATACTATTTTTAGAGGATGTTTACGAACCGCCATACAGCATTGATAGGATGCTTACACATCTTTGGCTTTCAGGCAAATTAGAGCAAGTAGCAGGTATAGCGTTTGGTAAGTTCACGAATGTGAGCTATGGAAGTAATACTTTTAGTGTGGAGGAGGTACTCCGAGCTAGATGCGAAAATCTTGGTATTCCAGTCGTGAAAGGCCTTATGATTGGTCACACCCAGGACCAGACGGTTGTGCCATTAGGATTAACCGCTCGACTGGATGCTGACGAGAGGAAATTAACGTTATTAGAGATGGCGGTGAAATGAATGTAACCTCCTTTATTTTCATCTTATATTAAACCAAATTTGTGTTGCCAATTTTTTCACAGATAAAATTCACAACAAGAGCAACTCTAAAATAGTGAGGTAAATAATGTTTCTAAATAAATTAGTCGACGTCGCTGTTATCAGTGTGTTTTTTACTCTAGCAGGACTGGTAAGCGCTACTGAGCTTCGACTCGTGCGCTTTGGTCCGATTGGGGAGGAGAAGCCTGGCCTTTTAGATGATCAAAACCAAATACATGACCTATCGGCATTTATTGAGGACATTACTCCCAGCCAGCTCTCTGATGAAGCTCTTGAGGAGATCGCCGAAATCCCGCTCGATCAGATTCCAGTTGTTCCAGGGGATCATAGACTTGGAATCCCGCTTACAGGAATTGGCAAGATAGTGGCGATTGGCTTTAACTATGTAAATCACGCTGCGGAAATGGCTGTGGATTTGCCCTCCGAGCCGTTGGTATTCATGAAAGCTACTTCGGCATTAACTGGCCCATTTGATAACGTCATCCAGCCGCGCGATGGGCATAAGCTTGATTATGAGTCAGAGCTGGTGGTGGTAATTGGTCGTAAAGCTCAATATATAGACGAGAATGAGGTTTTTGATCACATCGCCGGGTTTACAGTAGGGCATGATGTTTCTGAGCGGGCCTTTCAGAGAGAGAGGGGAGGGCAGTTTACCAAAGGGAAAAGCGGGGATACTTTCGCACCTGTTGGGCCATATCTCGTAACACGAGACATGATAAAAGACGTTCAAAACCTTGCAATTTGGTCAGAGGTCAATGGTGAAAAGCGTCAACAGGGGAACACAACTGACATGGTTTTTGGCGTTAAAGAAATAGTAAGCCATCTAAGCCAGTTCATGACATTGAATCCGGGAGACATAATTTTCACGGGAACCCCAGCCGGCGTAGGAGATGGCATGGAACCTCCCGTATACCTGACACCGGGTGATGTTGTCCGCGTAGGTGTTGAAGGTCTTGGGTTCCAGCGTCAAACAATACAGCGGCCTCTGTAACTTTCAAATTAGGCGACCGGTGAACATATTATGCTTTATAGATGGCTAACGATTTTATTATGCTCATTTCTTAGTAAGGCACTCCACGGAGCCCAAGAGTTGGTGGTTGTTGGCGGCGATGGTTCCAATTGTATCGAAGATTCAGGTTGTGTGAATCGTCTACACCCATTGATTCCCATGACTCATACTGCAAACCCTGGTCAAACCATTCTTTTCCGCACCCGTGATGCGAACGATGTACTTGGTGTAATCGCAGATCAGGATGAGGAGCCAGAGACTTTAGACAGGGATTTTGGGTCCGTGCATCCAATGGCTGGACCAGTTTATATCACTGGTGCAAGTGAAGGCGATACTTTAAAGGTTAACATTTTGAGTATTGATCCCGGAAAATTTGGCTTCACTCGTGGTGGGAGTGGAGGGTTTATTCCCGATTTGGTCGAGGGTAATTTTTTGACTATCTGGCGACTCAACAGTGAATTTGCAGAGAGTGATGACATTCCCGGTGTAAGAATTCCTAATGCTAGTTTTCCAGGTGTCGTCTCGGTTTTGCCGGGACCAGCTCAGTTGGTTGAAATGTTGGATCGGGAGAGGGCTCTGGCAGATGCCGGTGGTCAAGTTTCTCTGCCTTTCTCAGAAGGAGCCTCACCAGAACATATTTGTGGGCCTAGCGGGATTGTTCCCACTGAATGCTTGAGAACGATTCCGCCCAGAGAGCATGGAGGTAACATGGATATTCGCTATTTGCAGGCCGGTGTCTCCATTTACTTACCGTGCTATATTGAGGGTTGCGGTCTCACTATTGGTGACTTGCATTATGCGCAAGGAGACGGAGAGGTTTCGGGTACTGCAATCGAAATGTCGGCCAATGTCCGCGTAACCACCGAGGTAATCAAGAATGGACCCGACCTTTCTCGGGGGCCACACTATGAGGGAGTGTCTGATGTTTTGGATATACCGTCTCGTCGGTTTTACGCAGTAACTGGAATTCCCGTTAAAGAATCGGGCGAGGTGCCACCAAGGATGGGTTACCTAAATTCAGATTTTGTGCCGGGATTGACTAATTTATCTAACGACATTAGCTTAGCGGCAAGAAATGCAGTTGATGGTATAATCGACTACATTACGTCCGAGTATGGCTATGACCGAAATCAGGCTTATGTAATCGCTAGTGTGGCGGTTGATTTGCGGATTAGTCAGCTTGTTGATTCTCCTAATGTTGGTGTGACGGCGCTTTTACCAATAGATATTTTTAACCACTAGAAATTCAAATAGATATTTCTCTTAGATAAAAAACGAGGAACTAAATACCTTAGTAGTATAGTTTTTATGGACCTATTATTTTTCGACCTCGATGGAACGCTACTCAACAGTGAGTCCGAAATCTCCAAGTTTACGCAAGAAATTTTAGTAAAACTGAAGCTGAATAATATTGCATACTCAGCCGCAACTGGTCGGACGATGCTCACTGGTACAGATATTTTAAAGGGTCACGGTTTTCAGTTGCCTCAAGTTTACAGTAACGGTGTAACTACTTGGGATCCCAGAAATAATAGCTTGAGTCTCGAACATTTGCTGGGCTCATCAGAGATATCGATGATTATTGAAGCAGCAGGGCTTCAAGGAATTACGCCCTTTGTTCATGCCGTTAATGAAAGTGAATATTCTATTTATCATGCGAAACCGCGCCATGAGATTGAAAAAGAACTTATCAATGCTCGTTATCAAAATACAAAAGCTAATATAAAGTCTCTGGATAAGCTGAGTGATATGAGTCAAGTTACTAACGTAAGTATGATCGGAATTGCGGAAGCGGTTGAAGAAGTTCAGAAGGAATTAAATAAAAATCGCAATTTAAT
The DNA here is from genome assembly GCA_902591495.1 of uncultured Pseudohongiella sp. GTDB lineage: Bacteria > Pseudomonadota > Gammaproteobacteria > Pseudomonadales > Pseudohongiellaceae > UBA9145. The sequence continues at coordinate 52,458 of CACJAW010000008.1, read as the reverse complement.
CTCTTACTCAGGTCCTGCTATGGAAGGCAGCCTCTATAAATGGATGGATATCCATCACTTCAAAGCGAGTAAGGGTACTGCAGTAAAAAAAATTAAAGACACGCTCGGAGCTACAAATTTAATTTGCTTTGGCGATAGTGACAACGACCTTAGCATGTTCAGAATTTCGGATGAGAGCTACGCTCCTGCTAATGCAAAGGGTAAATTAAAAGAGGTAGCCAATGATGTTATTGGCAATAATGATAAGGATGGGGTTGCACACTTTCTCAAAAAACGTTTCGCACTGTAAAGAGCCTAATTAAAAAGCCCTGTAAATCAGGGCTTTTTTAGGTCGTTGAATTTCTCCAGAGTTTGCTGGAGTGATGTTTGGTAGCTATGGGTACTACTGAATAGTAGTCATAAACTATTGTTATATATAGTTATTTATTTTAATTATCTCTCACATACCGTCAGAAGTACCGTCAAACAAATTCATTACCCCACTCCTTTCTTTTTATCGAGGCTACCTAGCAGACCCCACCCCTGGGGTGATACACCCTTTTTTCAGATAAAAGTTCCGCTTATTTATAGATACTAGTCTGTTTGACGGGTTACAGGTTTCAGATATTTATAGGGCTGTATTGGGTGTCTTTTACGGTCTTGCGCTTAAACTATCTTCTGACACCAAAATTGATACATTCCTCCAAATGAGAATGGGTTTACTTCTTCATACGAATGCCACTTATTTAAATCGAAAAGACTATCTGGCTCGGGGTTGCTCCGCTCGAAGTCAATGACTATATTTGGATTTTCGAAACCACAAAACTTTAACCCCAGCTCATCAAGGCATTCTTTTACTTGAGGTATGCTGAAACGATGCTCTTGTGCATGAAACAGAAGGTCTCTGAGTGTACTCAGACTATAAAGGTCAGGACTCAGAAGTATCTGTTTATGATGCTCCTCATTTGACTCAATTATAGCGTTTCTGAAAGACCTCATTGAATCGTCACTTAGCTCAAGACCGACTTGTTCGATCTCGTTTCGCATTTCTAAGATGTTTTGCCTAGCCAATTCACTGTATAAGCCTATTTTCATAAGCCCACCAGGGCTTAAGCAGTTCGTCAGAACTTTCCATCCCGCGATAGGGTTTTCCATATGATGAAGGACCCCAGCACTTTCGATAATATTAAACTGACTCTTGAGTTGCCTTAAATCCAAAATATCAGCCTGCATATACTCTATGTTTTGAATACCTAATTCCTCTGTCTTGCGCTTGGCGTAAGCTAAGCTGGACAAGCTAAGATCCACGGCAAGAACCTTAGAGTTTTTAATGTCACTTGCAGTGCCTATCGAGTGTTGGCCCGTTCCACAGCCAGCGATTAAAATATTCGGACATGTTACATCAAGTATTTTTTTATCACAGAGCCTTAAATTTGCACGTTTAACTATCTTCGAAATTGTTTTGGGGCTTGGATCTAGTCGTATCTTAACCCACCTAGGATAAGGGTTGGCTTCGTATTGCTCCCGAACTCTTGATGACACTTTGTTAGTAATCTCTTGTAAAGCGGGAATTTCAGTTCTTAGTCGATTTTCTTCCTTAGGCTCGATAATTTGCCGAGTGAATACGTCTTCTACATAAGAGTTTGTAGTAAGCAATTTACACCATTCATACTTATATAAAGGTTTATAAGAGGCCAAACACAATATAGATTGCGGACTTGGCTGTATTCCTTTTGACAGTCCTTTTTCTATTACCAATTCTAATTTTTTGAGTGCATCAGATTCTTTTTTTGTTTGACTATAAATATACTCATTCGTGAAACATTGAAGTGCTAATGCTGATTGAAAGGGCAACGCGTTTGGATTTCCGATAGTTTCAAAATTTAATAAAAGTAAACAAGTACGCATTTCTCGGAAAAGACCTTCCAGCTCTGGATCAGGGATAGGGCAAACACTCATGAATTTCAGTAACATTGGTAAGTCAGAGAGGTCCAAAATAGTTTCCTGGACTGCCTGCATAAGCTCTCCAACAGAATGCTTTTTGAAAGCTTTCTGTAAAAGCGGCTCAAACTTTAAAAGGCTCATTACTGCCAGAGAAATCTCTGCAGGACTAACATAAGTTTCTCCATCGAGAAGTGTGATAACTATTTGTTGGAGATCAGAGTCTGGCTTAGTCAAGACAAAATTTTGAAGAGCACTCCCCATATTGTAGTAGGCATCAGCATTGTCAGATGTCAACGCTATCGCTTGGGCGTAGTTCGCTACAGCCTCGGTTAATCTATTCAATTTTTGTAGCGTGATACCAAAGTTGTAATAGGCATTACCATAGTCAGGTTTCAAACTTATCGCTTTCTTATAGCTTGCTTCTGCCTCCTCTAATCTACCCAGATCATTTAGCGAGTTACCTAAGTTGTTATGGGCTTCAGCAAAATCAGGTTTAAAACATATCGCTTTATTATAGCTAGCTTCTGCCTCATCGAATCTATCCAGTTCATTGTGAGAGTTACCCAAGTTGTTGTGGGCTAGAGCAAAGTCAGGTTTCAACGCTATCGCTTGTTTAAAGCTCGCTTCAGCCTCCTCTAATTTGCCATGTTCATGAACCGAGTTACCTAAGTTATTGTGGGCTTCTGCAAAGTCAGGCTTCAATGCTATTGCTTGTTTAAAGCTCGCTTCAGCTTCGCCAAGTCTACGCAGTTCTTTGAGCGTGATACCCAAGTTGTTGTGGGATTCGGCATGGCTAGGTTTCAACGCTATTGCCTGGATAAAACTTTCTTCAGCCTCGGATAATCTGTCCAGCTCCTGCAGCGTTACGCCCAAGTTACTGTGGGCCTCCGCATAGTCAGGTTTCAAACTTATCGCTTTCTTATAACTTGCTTCAGCCTCCTCTAATCTGCCCAGCTCTTTTAGCGTGTTACCCAAGTTGCTGTGGATTTCGGCGAGGTCAGGTTTCAACGCTATTGCCTGTATAAAACTTTCTTCAGCGTCTTCCAATCTTCCAAGGCTTTTAAACGTGATGCCCAAATTACTGTGGGCTCCAGCATCTTGGGGCGCTAGTTGTACAGACTTTTGCATAGAAGTTAATGACTCACTCAGTCTGCCTGTTTGTTTGAGTACGGCGCCTAAGACTTTCCAGCCAAACTGATGCATTGGGAATTCTTGAGTGATAGATATTGCAAGCCTTTCAGCGTCGTCATATCGCCCATTCTGATAGTATTGCAAAAGATTACTGAGTTGCTCCTGAGGTGGGGCTGGGAGGGAAATACTTTCTGTTCCTTTTATAGATGCAAGTTGCACCGCTAAGGCATTTAATTTTTCGCCGGCGACTCCCCGCTGCTTCGCTTGCTTGAGGACTTGCTTCGCGGCTTCAAGCTTTTTGTCTCTGACGAGAGCATCGACGTAACTCAGCCAAAACACCTCTCGTTTTGGATTGGCTTCCAGAGCAGTTTTAAACAGCGGCAACGCGGCATCCGCTTTATTAACGGACACTGCTATTAACCCTAAATTATGATTAGCGTCTGAGTGCCTAGGCTGAGACTGCAAGATAGCTCGATAAAAGCGTTCGGCTTCCTGAAGTTTACCTGCTTTTTGCGCTTTCACGCCCTGCCGCAGCGCCTGTTCAATAGTTAGTTCCATCGGATTTCACATGCAAGCATAGAATACCACCGTCTCACGGATTATACGTTTTAGATGTAGCCATAGCCGTGGCCTCTCTCACTGCGGTAGCTGTTAGCTTTTACATAACAATCCCTTGATGATTGACGGTATGTGCTTTTCAATTTCCGCAGATACCGTCAGAAATACCGTCAAATTTCTTGGATACAATCGGAGTTAAGTGGAGGTATATGGACTTAGTATACATAAAAAAGCCCTATTTCATAGGGCTTTGAGGGCTTCTTTGTATTTCTCCAGAGTTTGCTGGAGCAATGTTTGGTAGCTATGGGTGGACTTGAACCACCGACCCCAGCATTATGAATGCTGTGCTCTAACCAGCTGAGCTACATAGCCTTTGTTCTGTATTTTCTGAACATACCGCTTATTGGCCTAAACGAGATTTTTTGTGGTAGGGAAAAGCCGCGAATTTTGTCGATTTACGTCTAAAATGTCAATACCAGCGCTAATCGATTACCACATTTCGAACTACAGCATAGAAGTCTCCAACGCCACGACGGAATGCTTCCTCCCCAACCTGTTCGTCGTTGCCATGAACCCCCGTGTGCTCTCCTCTGCTTGTTATGATAGGGTTAAAGCCATAACTTATTATTCCCAAGTCTCGGGTAAAGTGACTGTCGGTGAAGCCGGTACTCACAGACGGCAAAACTCTGGAACCTGGGTGCAGTTCTTGAGTTACGGAGTCTATTGCTCTATATAGTCGGGAATTGGTCTCAGAAATGGCAGGAGTGAATGCCATTATTTTCTGAATTTCTACGCCGGTATAACCAATCAGATCATCTAACTCACTTATGAACTGATCTGCAGGTTTGTCAGGCAGTATGCGACAATCCAATTCCGCCCATGCTGTTGGGGGGATCACGTTTATCTTGTTAGAGCCACTCATGCGAGTCATGGAACATGTGTCTCTTATAAGGGAATTATGGCCAGGTCTTGCATCATGTAATTTTGCTACGAAGTTTGGGTCATTGATAGCAGACTGTATATTGGCATAAGAACCTGCCCACTCTTCCTCCATGTCCACTGACAATGCACTAAAGTATTCGTTTACCGGACCAATAATACGGGGTGGAAATGGGTTCTCAAGCAAAGTATTCAAAGCTTGCACAATTCTGGTTACCGAGCTTGTAGTCCGAGGTGATGAACCATGACCAGGTTGATCGATAGCATATAGGCGAAGCCATACCGGAACTTTTTGTGTAACTTCGACACTGAAGACGACGCTCTGACCAACTCGGCTTCCACCACCGCCCTCATTGAGTAAAATACCAATATCTTCAAATATTTCTGGACGATTTTCGATAAGCCAGCCAACCCCAAACATCCCCCCAGCTTCCTCGTCAGCGGTTGCGAGGAACACTACGTCCCTATTGAGTTCCACACCAGAGCGGTGCAACGCAATAAAAGTAGCGAGCTGAAGAGTCCCTAGTCCCTTCATATCGCGTGCCCCCCGGCCGAGAATAACCCCATCTCGAATTGCTCCCGAAAGTACGGGAATAGTCCAAAATTCTTCATCAGCAGGGACGACGTCGGAGTGTTGCAGTAAAATGAGACCAGGCTCATTCCCACCTTCGAGACGTGCCCATATATTTCCCCGCCCCGGAGCGCTTTCGGCGGTTTGATACTCGATACCCTCAGCCTCAAAAATTTCTGCCAGAAAATCTACGGCACGGTATTCGTTTCCAGGCGGATTGATGGTATCAATTTGGATATAATTTTGAAGCCAACCGACCGCCTCGTCTTCAAGAGTTTGGCTCTTTAAGACGCCACAGAAAATAAAAAAAAGAATGACAATCCCGGCTTTAATAATTTTCATAAGAAGCACCAGCTTTTATACGTTAAATCTAAAATGTATTACATCTCCGTCTTCGACAAGATAGTCCTTGCCTTCTAATCGCCATTTGCCGGCATCCTTGGCACCTATCTCGCCATTATTTTGGATAAAGTCCTCATAGGCAACAACTTCAGCTCGAATGAAGCCTTTTTCGAAATCTGTGTGAATAACACCGGCCGCGGCTGGTGCTGAAGCACCCCTTGTAACTGTCCAAGCTCTTACTTCTTTCTCACCCGCGGTAAAGTATGTTTGCAACCCGAGTAGGTTGTAACCGGCTCGGATAACTCTGTCCAAACCCGCTTCCTTCATACCGAGATCTTCTAGAAATTCGAATTTTTCATCATCCTCTAGCTCAGCAATTTCTGCTTCCAGTTTGTTACAAATGGCTACTACTTCCGCATTTTCCTTTAAGGCGATGTCCTTAACTTCTTGTAAATGTGAGTTACCTGTAAAGCCATTTTCATCTACATTGGCGATGTACATTACAGGCTTTGCTGTAAGTAAGTGGAGTGAATAGAGATTTACTTGCTCCTCTTTATAAAGCTCTAACGTTCTTACTGGCTTGGCTTCATCTAAGTGACGTTTAACTTTTTCTAATAGGGTGACTTGATTCTGTGCTTCCTTATCACCGCTCTTCGCAACTCTAGTAACTCTGTCTAGGGTTTTTTCTATAGTTTCTAAGTCAGCCAAAGCAAGTTCGGTATTTATAGTCTCGATGTCGGCTGAAGGGTTTATCTGATCTGACACATGGGTAACATTTTCATCATCAAAACATCGAACGACATGTGCTATTGCGTCTGTCTCTCGGATATTTGCCAAAAATTGATTGCCGAGACCTTCTCCTTTAGATGCGCCTGCCACCAGACCTGCAATGTCTGTAAATTCTACAGTAGTTGGAATTATTTTCTGAGGTTTGACTAGGGAGGCCAGCTTATCAAGACGCTGATCGGGGATAGAAACAATACCCGAATTTGGTTCTATGGTACAAAAGGGAAAGTTCTCGGCGGCAATACCAGCTTTGGTCAGAGCATTGAAAAGAGTTGATTTTCCTACATTTGGAAGTCCAACGATACCGCATTTAACAGCCATCCAATTTGCCTTTAATTACTGTGTAAAACACGCATTGCTTCTTCCCAATTACCCTTTATAGCGGTCGGAAGAATTCTTATGGCGTCTTCAATGTTTGACATAATAGCATCCGCCTCTACTCGAGAGGGGTCATTCAGAACATAGTTAGCCACCATAGACTTATGGCCTGGATGTCCAACGCCAATCCGTAATCGGGAAAAATCATTCTTACCGCCTAAGGCATTTATGATATCACGCACGCCGTTATGTCCTCCATGACCACCACCTTCCTTAAAACGAGTGATCCCAACATCAAAATCAATCTCATCGTAGGCGACTAACAGATTTTCTGGCGCGAGCTTAAAAAATTTGCAAACTGTAGCAACAGATTTACCGCTGTTATTCATAAAAGTTGTTGGGAAAAGAAGTTTTATATCGGCGCCATCTATAACTATAGAGGAAAATTCACCAAAGAATTTAGTTTCAACTTTAAGATTATTGCCATAGGCTTTGCAAAGATGATGCAGAAATATAACGCCAGCATTATGCCTATTTCTTTCATGTTGTGGGCCAGGGTTCCCCAAACCCACAATCAGTTTTATTGGTTGATCTGGCATCATTTCCGTCCCTAAAGCTACGGAGCGCCTTTATCTGCGTCAGTCTCCATCTGAAGATTCGCTATCCTGAGAATCTTTATTCTCTGCTTGCTCTTCGGTTACATCACCTTCTTCTGAATCGATCGTCTCCTCTTCATCTCCGGTGCCGCGAGGTGCTTGAACGATTGCTACAGACAGATCGTTTTCTTCTCCCACGGATAGGGCGACACTAATGACACCGTCCGGCAAGGTGATATCCGAGAGGTGAACAGACTCGCCAAGATCGACATCTAACATATCAACTTCGATGTATTCTGGTAGATCTTTGGGTAGGCATGAGACTTCAATCTCATTGAGGGTTTTCAATATGTTACCGCCACCAATTTTCACTCCAGGACATTTATCCTCATTAAGAAAGTGAATTGGGACCCTAACCGTAATCGCCTGCTTATCGCTTACCCTCAGGAAGTCGGCATGCAGAATGAATGGTTTGGCAGGATGTCGTTGGAGTGCTTTAATCACTGCTTTTTCTTTCTTCTTGCCAACCTTCAGTGTAATGATTTGAGAGAAGAAGGCTTCATTCTCTGTAGCCTTCGCTATATCTTTATGTGCAATGGTGAGGGACATAGGTTTCTCATCACCGCCATACAGAATAGCTGGAATGGATTGGTTCAATCGACGCAGGCGGCGGCTCGCACCTTTCCCTAAGTCTTCTCGAACAGAACAGCTTAGTTCAAAATCTTCTGACATTATCTTTTCCTCTTTGGTAAGAGCTTAAAATGAGAATGTGATGGTCTTTATCACTATGTTCCTATCTTACTCTTACTTATTTCCTTTGCTTTGATTAATCTGCGACCGATTAACCAAAGTGTTAATGATGATTGTATTGGATAATCTCCACAATCAATTTTATCCAGCAAAGGTGCTTGACTTAAGTATTGTCAAACATCGCGCTGATGGATTCTTCATTGCTGACTCTTCTGATAGACTCGGCTAAAAGTTTCGCCATCGAAAGCTGACGGATACTTTTACAGCTCTTAGCTTTTTCATTCAATGGGATAGTATCCGTTACTACTAGTGAATCTAAACTTGACCCTTCTATATTTTGAATAGCGGGGCCTGATAAAACAGGATGGGTGCAGTAAGCAACCACCTTGGTTGCACCATGGTCCTTAAGAGCGTCAGCAGCCTTACATAATGTGCCTGCTGTATCCACCATATCGTCTACGATCAAGCAACTTTTCCCATTTACGTCACCAATTATATGCATGATTTGCGCCTCGTTCGCGGTAGGGCGGCGCTTATCTATTATCGCGAGGTCGGCATTTATCTGTTTTGCTACGGCTCTAGCTCTCACAACCCCGCCAACGTCAGGAGAGACTACTGTGAGGTTCGAATAGTTTTGTCTTTCAATATCATCTGTTAGAACGGGCGAGCCATATACATTATCTACAGGAATACTAAAAAACCCCTGAATTTGTTCAGCGTGAAGATCTACAGTAAGGACTCTATTAACACCTACAGCCCCTATCATATCTGCGACGACTTTGGCGCTGATTGCAACTCGAGCAGATCTAACCCTGCGGTCTTGTCTAGCATAACCAAAGTATGGGATGACTGCTGTTATTCGGTTTGCTGACGCGCGATGGAGGGCATCTGACATGAGTAGCAGTTCCATAATACTGTCATTTGTTGGAGCGCACGTTGGTTGAATAACGAATACATCTTTGCCCCGAACATTTTCGTTTAGCTCAACCGAAACTTCTCCATCGCTAAATTTACTAATGCTTGCACGTCCCAAGGGAACACCTATATTTTTGGCAATAGCATCGGCAAGTGCAGGATTAGCATTGCCAGTAAAAACCATTAAATTTGTTGCCACGCTAGCTTCCCCGGATAGGTCCGTTTCTTATGCTTCTTTAATTGATTTCTAAAAAATGGCTGGGGTGGCTGGATTCGAACCAACGAATGCAAGGATCAAAACCTTGTGCCTTACCACTTGGCGACACCCCATATAATCTTTGTTATAGCTAGTTCAATTTGTTAATTATATAAAAGCCTGATATCCGACTCTAATAATTTATATTCAATAATATCATACCGATAACGAATTAATTCCTTCAGCTACGAAACCCCGCATATGATTGGGCAACATTTCAAGCACACCCTCTGCTTGCTCCCTCTCCTGAAATTTCGCAAAGACCGAAGATCCGGTGCCCGTCATCCGAGTATCCGCATGACCTTCAAGCCAGCAAAATGCTTCGTCTACTTCTGGGTATAGCGCTCTAGTCACCGGCTCGCAGTCGTTTTTCGCCCCGCCGGCCAGAAAGTCGGCCATTTTGATGGCTTGCGTGTTCCGTGTCAAATTTTCATTTGAAAAAATATGGCTCGTTGATACTGAACAGTTTGGTGTAATTACGGCAAACCAGTTTTTCTCGAGTTCAACAGGTTGCAGCTTTTCTCCTAGGCCCTCTCCCCACGCTGATTTTCCTTCCAGAAAGAACGGCACGTCAGCACCAAGCTTCAAGGCTAGTGTTTTCAGCTCTTCCATTGACAGATCACAGTCCCAGAGCTTATTTAGGGTCTTTAATGTGGTGGCAGCATTACTACTTCCACCCCCGAGTCCTGCACCCGCCGGAATGCGTTTATTTAGGTAAATTTTGACCCCTAATTTTGGGTCTCCTGATTTTTGTCGGAGAAGTCGGGCGGCTTTGATGATTAAATTCTGACTATAAGGGAGTGTTCGTATTTTATCCGCGGATTCTTGGTGTAATTCTAAGGTGCCATTACTATCGGTTTCAAACGTTAATTCGTCTCCATAGTTAAGCAATTGAAACAAGGTTTGTAATTCATGATACCCATCGGCGCGGCGTCGCAGGACATGTAAGAAAAGATTTATTTTTGCTGGTGATAGACGGGATTCAATCTTGAGATTCATCAATTTTCATCCGTGTTTAATGTCCAACTAAGTCCAACAAACCTCAATCGAATGTCATTTCTTGGTCCGGTGATTTCAACCCTTCTTGGCAGAATAAATCCATCAAATTGGCGCATATCCAGATATGCTATTTCCCATCCGTCCTGTTTAATCGTCGAAAGGTGGTTTTGGACGCTAAATTCTAGCTCTGCGTTGGAGCCCGGTGCAGGAAGACTTCGTACCCAGAATTCCAGATAGGAAATCGGCAACTCATAACCAAGATTGTCTAATACCAATTCCTCTGGTGTATTAGCAGTGATGCTATCCCCGTCGTGTTCCATTGTGACTAATTTCGGTTCGCCTATGATTACAGTATTACCTGCATTAAAGGTTCCCCAGAGGCGAATTCTGTAATTGTCTCCCTGCTGTTGCCATCGAATACGAGGGGTATATGATTCATTTTGATATCTGACATTAACTCGCCCCCTCAATTGCCAATCGCTGGTTTTTTCGAGCAAAGCCCGCTGATGTTGCCAGTTATGTTTGCTGAGGTCGATTGTCGTGGTGGAACATTTCGATAAAATAATGCCCAGAGCTAATAAAAAAATTTTGCTAACAAAGTACTTTATTTTAGATTTGCATAGCGCTGACAAAGACCGCATTATTCAGGTTTAAATCGCTCGATGACTGCTTTGATTAGTTGACTTTCAGGCCGCGCTTTTAGTGCTTCTTCCCACACTTCGGTCGCTTTTTCATATTCTCCCATCTGCCAAAGGACTTCGCCAAGATGAGAAGCTACCTCGTGGTCAGGGAACACGGAGAAAGCACGCCTTAGATTGGCCAGTGCTTCTTCATATCTGCCGAGTTTGTACTGTGCCCATGCTAAGCTATCTATAATCGCTGGATCATCAGGGGATATCGCGATTGCTCGTTCAATGAGACTCAAAGCTTCCTCAAAGCGATTAGTTTGATCGGCTAACATGTATCCAAGATGATTTAGTGCCCGAGCATCCTCGGGTTGCATGCGGATGATTTGCCGCAAATCCCGTTCTGAGCCTTCCCTATCTTGTTGAGAGTCAGACCAAAGAACACGAGCAAAAAGTAATTCAGCTTCGTTTGGAAATCTATTGAGTGCTGAATCTAGCAAAGATTTGGATTCCTGGTCGTAACCTGCTTGGATTAATAGATTTGATTCTATAGTTGTGAAAAGGATCTCAAGTCTTGCTTGGCCGTTTGACTGTCGGGTAAGCCATGAATGTGCTTCCTCTAAGTCTCCAAGGCCGATGCTGTGACGGGTTGCTTGCTGCTGTGCTGCTAAATAATTGGTTGTTCCGGTGCGGACTTTTCGATAGTGCTCAATTGATTCTTCATATTTTTCGGTTTGTTCATAGATCAAGCCTAGATAGTATTGACTTTCGTCATATCTCTCATCAACGCTTATTAAATTCTCAAGTATAGGTATCGCTCTGTCGTATTCTTCAAGTTCCAAGTCCAACAAGCTCATGGAGTAAAGACTCTCCCAGTCTTCAGGGTCTTGTTCAACGAGGGCCTGAAATTGATCATAAGCGTCCTCTAGTTTCTCGTTCTGAATCATTAATCTGGCAAGACTTAATCGAAGTGATCTGTCCTGATCGAACTCTCTAAGGCCAGACTTGAGAGTTTGGATCGCTTGATTTGGTTCACCCATACTCTGAAGTATCTGAGCGTGTAGCAAAATCACTCGCGGAGAAGGGTTAAATTCTTTAAGAAAAATCTTCACCTCAGAAAGTGCATCTTCCATACGCTGATTTTGAGCAAAAAGCTGAATTAAAGTTAGTCGTAATGACTCCTGTTGGTGAAATTCATCAACAAGTGACTGCACGATAGTGATCAGGCGTTCTCTTTCACTATTTTCAAGTGTTGCTGTTCGAGCGATCAGCGCAGTGAAGTCGAAGTCATCACCCAAGTCGAGAATTCTAGCCATATGAGATAGAGCTTGGGAGTAATTTCCACTTTCGAGGAATTGAAAGCTAAGCATCAAATGTGGTCTTGTATTATTTGGCTCAACTTCAGACCAAAGTAATCCAAGTTGCATTAGAGCATTGACGTCATTATTGACAGACGCGAATTGAATTGCGCGTTGAATTATGGAGAGATCTTTTGTTTCAATCGCGAGATCTAGATAATTGTCTCCTGCTTCGTTTAAATCTCCACGCTGCGCGCTCAGCTCGCTAATAATGGTTTGATATAACTGTTCTTCAGTGAAAGAGCCATAGACAATATCCTTTTCAGATTCGGTCGCGGACTCTGGGGTACTCATTTCCATCTCGCTGATCACCGCTGGCTTGTCAATAGTATTTGAGGTACAGCCTAAAATGCCTATGAAGATTGATGCTTGGAAAATGAGTTTTAGTTTTTTGTGTACACTAGATAATTTCATACTGCGTCAGCTGATATTGTTGGTTGTCCGAGGATTTTCTATCATGCGCTTGATTTTGTAAATCCTCAGACCGCTTTACGATACTGAAATATAGTATTCAAAGCTCTTTTTCAAGCCATTATAAAAATTGGCCAAATTAGCATAGGCTCTCTAGGTAAACCCGATTAATGGGAACCGGCCTTAAATTGCAGTAAAATACCTCGGGAATTGAATCATGTCGTCAAGGAATGAAATGAGTCTTATATTGGTAGGAATAAACCATAAGACAGCTGATATTTCGCTTAGGGAGAAAGTCGCCTTTCCTCCAGAGATAGTAAGTGATGCGTTGAGAGACATTAGATCATTAGCTGACGTAAGTGAAGTGGTTTTACTGTCTACATGTAACAGAACAGAATTATACATCAAGAGAATCGAAGGTGAGATCTTGAGCGACAAGCTCGGTCACAATATTCAAAATTCCTTGGTTCAAAAAACAGTAAAAGATGTGGTTTCTTGGTTGGCGAGTTTTCATGACTTTGACCCTAGTGAGCTTGAGCGAAGTATTTATTCATTTTCAGGAATGGATGTCGTTAGACATCTGATGAAAGTTTCTTGTGGGTTAGATTCCTTGGTTTTAGGAGAGCCACAGATTCTTGGCCAAATAAAATCTGCTTTTGCCTTAGCTAAAGACCTTAAAACAGTTGGTCCATCTGTGAATCGCGCTTTCATTGCTGCTTTCTCTATTGCTAAAAAAGTTCGGACCGACACGGCAATAGGCGAAAATCCAGTTTCAGTTGCGTATGCTGCAACCGTGCTAGCGGAGAGAATCTTTTCTGATTTTCAGTCCTTATCCATTTTGTTAATTGGAGCTGGTCGGACTATTGAACTTGTGGCAACGCATTTCAATGAAAAGAATGTGTCTAGGCTTACAGTTGCCAATAGGACTTTGGATAATGCTCTCGAAATCGCGCTAAAATTCGGAGGTAAAGGTGTTTTACTCTCCGAAATTCCAGAGCAGCTCGAAACCGCTGATGTGGTTGTTTCTTCGACAAATAGCCAACTACCGCTCCTTGGTAAAGGTTCAGTCGAGCGAGCATTACAAAGAAGAAAACATCAACCAATGCTCTTAATTGATTTGGCCGTACCAAGAGATATCGAGGCACAGGTAGGAGAGATTGCTGATGCCTATTTATACAGTATTGATGACATTAGTGGGGCTATCGAGGATAGCATCAAAAGTAGAACAGAGGCGGCTATTCAAGCGGAAGCAATTATAGATCTCGGGGTTGAAGAATACGAAAGGCAGTTGCGTTCGTTGGATGCTGTCTCTACATTGAAGGCTTTTAGGGAAAAAGCAGATCGAATTCGCGAGAGGGAACTGGAACGAGCGATCAAATCCTTGTCCAATGGTGAGCCTGTGGAACAAGTATTAGAATCTTTGGCTAGGACCATTACTAATAAGTTTACTCATGCGCCCAGTGTGCAGTTAAAAACCGCTAGTTCAGAGGGAAGGACTGAGTTGATAGATCTAGTAAATGAGCTATTTGAATTAAAAAACGTAAACAATTAGGTATTAATATTACTGATCATGAAAGATTCAATCCGCTTAAAATTAGATAATTTGAAAGATAGATCTGATGAAATCGAAGCGCTCTTGAGTGATGCTTTGACTATTTCTAATCAAGATCAATTTAGGGAATTATCGAAAGAATACAGTGAGCTAGAAAGAGTCGTAAAAAAATATAGTGAATTTAATGCCGCTAAAACCGATTTAAAAGAAGCTGAAGAGATGAAGCTGGATGCTGACCCGGACATAAAAGAGATGGCTGAAGAAGAGGTCAAAGTCAAGGCGGCACAAATTGAAAGTCTTGAGCTGGAATTGCAAAAGCTTTTGTTACCAAAAGATTCGAAGGATAGCTGCAATGTATTTTTAGAAATACGCGCAGGCACAGGGGGTGACGAGGCCGCAATTTTTTGCGGCGATTTATTTAAAATGTATGTGCGTTTTTGTGAGGAGGTTCGTTGGAAAGCTGAAGTTATTTCTGAGCGTCTCGGAGATCATGGAGGTTTTAAGGAAGTGGTTGTGAGAATAGAGGGACGGGATGTGTACGAGCGATTGAAATTTGAATCTGGAGCGCACCGGGTTCAGAGAGTTCCTGAGACGGAAACTCAGGGACGCATTCACACTTCAGCATGCACAGTGGCTGTGATGCCAGAGTTAGATGAAGTTGATGAGGTTGATATCAACAAAAACGATTTACGAATCGATACTTTTCGCGCGAGCGGAGCAGGAGGCCAGCATGTGAACAAAACTGACAGCGCTATACGAATTACTCACATTCCAACAGGAATTGTAGTTGAGTGTCAGGACGAGCGCTCCCAGCATAAGAATAAGGCGCGAGCAACATCTCTTCTTCAAGCTAAATTACTAGATCAGGCACAACAAGCACAACAGCAGGAGGAATCAGATACTCGAAGGAAGTTAGTTGGCAGTGGTGATAGGTCAGAGAAAATAAGAACTTATAACTATCCCCAAGGACGGGTGACTGATCATCGAATAAAGTTAACTCTTTACAGTTTGGAAGAAATTATGTCCGGGGAATTAGATTCTGTCATCCAGCCTTTAATAAATGAACATCAAGCAGACCTACTGGTTGGTTTATCAGATGAGAGCTAATAGATAATGTGCTTCTCAATTGGTCAAGCCCTCAATATGTCGCTAACGCTTAAACCTTATAGTGAATCCTACCTGCTGGATACAGAGATGATTCTTGGATTCATTGTTTCAAAAACTAGAGAATACCTTCGAGCTCATGAAGACGAAAATTTAACTGAGATTCAAATCAATCAATTTAAGCGAATGCTTTGTAAAAGAAAACAAGGTATGCCGGTAGCTTATATTGTTGGTAAACGTTGTTTTTGGGATTTTGAGTTGAAGGTTAACGAGTCAGTTTTGATTCCGAGGCCCGAGACTGAGCTATTGGTTGAATTTGCTTTAAAATCTATTCGTAGTCTTAATGGAGCCGAAAGAATAGCGGATTTAGGTACAGGAAGTGGAGCTATTGCAATCGCTTTAGCGCGTGAAAATCCAAAGTGTTCGGTTCACGCCGTTGATATTTCTTCCGATGCTCTTGAGATTGCTAGAACTAACGCCAGAAATCTGGGAGTTTCAAATATAATTTTTCATGAAGGCTCTTGGTGTGATGGTTTGCCTGATTTAAATTTTGATTTGATCGTGGCTAATCCGCCCTATATTTCGGATAGCGATAGTCATTTAAATGAGAAAAGCTTGCTGTACGAGCCTCGTCTAGCGCTGGCTGCAAAAAATTTGGGTTATTCAGAGTTGAATTCGATTATTCAGAATTCTCGAAAATTTTTAAAAAAAGACTCATGGCTTCTATTAGAACATGGCTATAATCAGCAAAAATATTTAATTAAAGAGCTTAGCAGATTTGGTTACTCTGATATATTAGGGTTAAAAGATTATGCGGATATAGATCGGATGGTGGCAGCAAGATGGGAGGCTATAGATAGTTGATTCTCACTGATGAACAGCTTTTGAGATTTAGTAGGCAGATTATGTTGCCCGGTATTGATATTGCGGGGCAAGCGAATTTGATAAACTCTTCGGTCTTAATAGTTGGCATGGGGGGGCTTGGTTGTCCGGCTTCTATGTATCTTGCAGCTGCAGGCGTGGGACATCTTTTTATCGCTGACGATGATGTCGTTGAGGTTACGAATCTTCAGAGGCAAATAGCGCATGGTCATTCAAATCTTGGCGAGTCAAAGGTGAAATCTGCGGCGAGTATTTTGCAGGGTTTGAATAAAGATGTTGAGGTAATCAGTATTCAAGAAAGATTGGAAGGTAAATTGTTGGATCAACTAGTGAGCAAAGTTGATGTTGTAGTTGATTGTTGTGATAACTATTCAACTCGTTTTGCAATCAATGCTTCTTGCTTGAGCCATTCAAAACCTTTAGTTTTTGGTTCGGCAATTCGTATGGAAGGACAAATTTCTGTTTTCGATGGTCGTGAATCCAGCAGCCCATGTTATCAATGTCTTTACCAGGAGGGCGGTGAAGATGAGACTTGTTCAACGAATGGAGTAATGTCTCCGGTGGTTGGAATAATAGGTTCATTACAAGCTATGGAAGCCATTAAAATTATTGCGAATGTTGGTAAAACTCTAACTGGACGTTTGCTGATATTAGATGCGTCTACTTCTCAATGGCGAGAGATGCGTTTGCCTAAAGTACCAAATTGCGAAGTCTGTAGCAGGAATTAATTAGGTTAAATAAGGATTTTTTAGAAAACTGGAGCTTTCAAATTAACCCTCTTGTGGATATTATGCTGCCTGCTCTTAAAAGCGCGGATAGTGTCGTTTAGCGTAGTTAATGGATAACTTTTTTGATTAGTACAGAAAATATTAGACTCCCGTTTGCTGATCTCGAACTAGCAGAACCGTTACAAAAGGCTGTTTTTAATTTAGGTTTTGAATTTTGCACCCCTATTCAGGCTCAGAGTTTGGCCTATACGCTAGAGGGACATGATGTTACTGGACGCGCTCAGACTGGCACTGGTAAGACCATTGCTTTTCTGCTCACCATTTTGAATGATTTATTAAGCAACCCAAAAAACGATCGTTATATTGCTGAGCCGCGAGCTCTAATTGTTGCGCCCACACGAGAGTTAGCTATTCAAATTGCTGCTGACGCTGACGACCTGACCCGGTTTTGTGACATTCACGTTGTAACACTAGTCGGGGGAGAGGAATATCAAAAACAATTATCTGCTTTGGAGAAGAGAACCGTGGATATTGTTGTCGCGACACCAGGCAGACTTCTTGATTTTGTGAGTAATGATAATATTTACTTAGGGTTAATAGAACTTTTAGTCTTGGATGAAGCTGACAGGATGTTGGATATGGGGTTTATACCGCAGGTTAGACGTGTAATTGCGCAAACTCCCAAGAAAGATTGTCGTCAAACGTTGATGTTTAGCGCAACATTTTCAGATGAAATTATAGAGTTGGCTCAGCGTTGGGCGATGAATCCAGTTATGGTAGAGGTCGAACCAGAAAAAATCGCGTCTGATTCTGTCACTCAAATGATCTATCTGACAACGTCAGATAATAAGTATGATCTACTCTATAATTTGCTTCTTGAGGAGGAAACCGAAAAGGTAATCGTATTTAACAACAGACGCGATCAGGTTCGCGAACTTGCAGATTATCTTCATAAGAGTGGTATAGATTGCGGTGCTCTCTCGGGTGATATACCTCAGTATAAAAGAATTAGGACTCTTGATGCTTTTAAAATTGGGAAGTTGCGGGTTCTTGTAGCAACCGATGTTGCGGGCAGGGGCTTACATATTGATGATGTAAGTCATGTAATAAATTTTTCGTTACCTGAAGAGCCTGAGGACTATGTGCATCGAATTGGGAGAACAGGAAGAGCGGGCGCTATTGGCACTTCGATCAGTTTTGCCTGCGAGGAAGATTCATTTCTTCTACCGGCGATAGAGGAAAAATTAGGTACTAAGTTAGATTGTGTCTATCCTTTGGATCATCTCTTAGAGCCTGCCCCACCCTTTGTAAGAAAATCCCGTTTTACGATAAAAAGTAGATCCAAACACAAATAAGAGTTAGTGAGGTTTAATTACTTTCTTAAGATTCATTTGAAAACGCACCTGCGCTTTTGAGTATTGTTGCATAGTCTTTCGACTTGCGATGCCGAGAAACTAAGTCATAAAGTGTAGCGCCATCTGTGTTTGCACAATTGATGTCATTACCAGCATCTACATAAAGTTTTATAAACCTTTCAAAGAGCTCCACAGTCATACCTCGATAAGCCTTCAATAAAATATTGTACTCTGCCGGCATATCGGAAGGAGGCTTTGACTTTAGAAATAGTTTGAGACGTTCATCAGACCATTCCTCGTTTCTGGTTGCTATTTGTGTCCGCTCAGCGCCTCTTTTCTTGCCCTCTTTCATAGCTTTACCTTATAAAATTCGTTGATGCTGTCCCTAGTAATCTATCTATTGAATCTTAAGTTTTAGTAATTGGCTGACTTGGCTTGGGTTAGCTTTGCCTTGTGATAATTTCATCGCTTGCCCTACCAAATATCCAAGAACTTGCTCTTTGCCTTCTCTCAATTGAATGACCTGATCGGGGTTTTCATCAATAACTTGCATGACAAGCTCTTCTATGGCAGCAGTATCTGTAACTTGTTTTAAACCTTTTTGCTCAATAACTTCATCAACTGAAAGATTGCTATTTATTAACGTATCGAACACGGTTTTTGCAATTTTTCCTGATATAGTCTTATCTTTAATTCGACTTATAAGGCAACCTAGGTCCTCTGCCCTTACTGGTGATGAAGCTAAATCCAGTTCTAGTTGATTTAGCATAGCCAATAAGTTTCCAGTCACCCAATTAGCTGCTAATTTTGAGTCTTGACAGTGCTTTACTACGATTTCATAGTAATCCGCTATTTCTAGCGATGATGTTAAGACGCCAGAATCATAAGTGCTCAACTGATACTCAGTCATAAACCTATCTTTTTTTATATCTGGTAACTCTGGAAGCTCTTGTTCTATCGATTTTATATAGCTTTCGTCAATCTTCACAGGCAATAAATCAGGTTCAGGGAAGTAGCGGTAATCGTTGGCAATTTCTTTACTTCGCATACTGGTAGTAATGTCCTTCGTCGAGTCATATCTTCGAGTTTCTTGAGTAATTGAACCTCCATCCTCGATTATCTCTTGCTGTCGCTCAGTTTCTGAATTAATGGCCTTTTCAACGAAGCGAAATGAATTAATATTCTTGATTTCTGTCCGCGTTCCCAGTTTGTTTTCTCCCTGTTTGCGAATGGAAACATTAACATCACATCGCATAGACCCTTGCGCCATAATAGCATCAGAAATATCAAGATAACGCACGATCGAATGCAGTTTTTTTAGATAAGCAACTGCTTCTTTGGCACTGGTAATCTCTGGTTCAGAGACAATTTCTAGAAGAGGCTCTCCAGCCCTATTTAAATCTATGCCAGATTCGTTACTAAATTCATCATGTAGCGACTTCCCGGCATTCTCTTCGATATGAGCTCGTGTGATGCCGATGACTTTTTCCGATCCATCCTCCAAGGTAATACTGATTGATCCTTTGCCTACTGTTGGGAAATCAAGTTGAGTAACTTGATAGCCTTTCGGCAAATCTGGATAAAAATAATTCTTCCTATCAAACACAGAGTGTTTTCCAATTTGTGCTCCTATAGCTAAACCGAACTTTACCGCCATTTTGAGAGCTTCCTCGTTTAAAACTGGCAGTGTGCCCGGCATTGCCAGGTCAAAGACGTTCGCCTGCGTGTTGGGATCGGCACCAAAATTCGATGCTGTGCCAGAAAATAACTTTGATGCGGTGGACAAGGATACGTGTACTTCCAGACCAATAACCGATTCCCAAACCATGGCTACTCCCCGAAATTTTCAGAAGGTTTCGACTTATGCCACTCAGTCACCTGCTGATACTGATGTGCGACATTGAGCAATTTTGCTTCGGCAAATTCTTTTCCGATTATTTGCATACCTATTGGTAAATTTCCTCCAAATCCGGTCGGTATTGATATACCTGGTAACCCGGCGAGATTAACAGCAATAGTATATATATCCTCTAAGTACATTTTTACAGGGTCCGTCGTCGCTCCTAAACTGAACGCAGTATGGGGCGATGTAGGTCCCACTATTACATCAACGGTTTCAAAAGCGGCGTCAAAATCATTTTTTATTAGTCTCCGAATTTTTTGAGCTTTTTGATAGTAGGCATCATAGTAACCCGCTGAAAGTGCATAGGTACCTATCATAATGCGTCTTTTGACCTCACTACCGAAGCCTTCACTCCTGGTTCGCATATACATGTCTTCAAGGTCAATGGGATTGTCGCAGCGAAATCCATACCGAACCCCATCGTATCGAGAAAGATTAGCGGACGCTTCTGCCGGGGCAACCACATAATATGCTGGAACGGATAGGTGATTATTTGGCAAATCTACTTGAGTAATTGAAGCACCCAATTTTTCAAATTCCTTAAGCGACAGCCTGATACTTTCCTCAACGTCTGCGGACAGCCCTTCAGTAAAATGCTGCTTTGGAACACCGATTTTAAGCCCATATAAAGAATCGTTTAGGTTTAATGTGTAATCGACAACAGGTGTGCGGGAACTAGTCGAATCGAGATTATCTGGTCCTGCTATTACATTCATTAAGATAGCAGCATCCTCCGCACTTTTTGAAATAGGCCCGGCTTGATCAAGACTTGATGCAAATGCAATCATTCCCCATCTAGATACTCGACCATAGCTGGGCTTTAGCCCCGTAACACCGCAAAAAGAAGCTGGCTGTCTAATCGAGCCACCCGTGTCGGTACCTGTCGCTATTGCGCATAAGTCAGCAGCCACAGCTGCAGCCGAACCTCCCGAGGAGCCACCCGGCACTTTGCTTGTGTCCCATGGATTTTTGACTGAGCCAAAGTAACTTGTTTCATTAGAAGAACCCATTGCAAATTCGTCCATGTTTGTTTTGCCAAGAGTTACTGCTCCTGCTTTGTTAAGTTTGGAAACGATTGTCGCATCGTATGGCGAAACAAAATTTTCGAGCATTTTAGAACCACAGGTTGTTTTAATGTTTTTTGTGCAAAAGATATCTTTGTGCGCTATCGGTATTCCTAGCAGGGGGTTTTGATTACCGTCCGCTATCAGCTGGTCGGCTTTTGAAGCCTGTTTTAGTGCCAGTTCGTCACAGGTTGTAATGTAAGTGTTGAGTCTTTCATTTACCGCAGCAATTTTTTCTAAATATGCTTGGGTGAGTTCAACACTCGACACTTCTTGCGAGCGAAGAGCTTTTGATAATTCGGCGACTGTTTTCTCTAACATAATGAACCGCTTAACTTAACTCTAAGTTATATTTGTTTATTCAATAACTTTGGGTACTAAAAATAGCCCATTTTCGACTTTTGGGGCGATTTTTTGTAATTCGTCACGATTATTTTCTTCAGTTATTGTGTCTGATCGAAGAATTTGCGTCCCACCGAAGGGATGTGACATTGGCTCAATTGAGTCAGTATCAACAGATTGCATTTGATCAATGAGGTGCAAAATTTCCGTAATTCGACTCTCCACCTCTTCTATTTCATCGCTAGTAATTTTGATTCTTGCCAATTGTGCGACTTTGCTTACCTCTGATTTGTCGAAAGCCATAAAGGGAACTCCTTCCGTTCCAAATTACGCTGCAATTAGTGCTAGCATTGAAAAAAGTGAACATTGTCCTCGCACTTTGCGATTTTTAAAGTGCTTAGAGATAAAGTTTAGTATTGATTATACTTGAATTTGGGCGTCTAATAAAAACTTAAGTTATTAAGCACTTTGGATACCAATTTCAAGAGACAAAGCTGAGATTGGTAAGGTTTAAAAATTAGATAAATACTAAATCATTGTGTTGTCCAGCCGTTTAGTAAGACTCTAAGTATAGTTTCAAAATGCGTAAATTTGAGGTAACGAATTACCGATGTTTAAAAGTATAAGAGGAATGTTTTCCAATGATCTCTCGATTGATTTGGGAACAGCGAACACGCTTATCTATGTGCCCGAGGAGGGTATCGTTTTAAATGAACCCTCAGTGGTCGCAATTCGAACACACAATGGTCAAAAAACGGTAACTGCCGTTGGTTCAGATGCCAAAAGAATGCTGGGCCGAACTCCCGGGAATATCACGGCAATTCGACCTTTGAAGGATGGTGTAATTGCTGATTTTCAAGTGACTGAAAAAATGTTGCAACATTTCATAAATAAGGTACACGAAAACAGTTTTTTCCCCCCGAGTCCAAGGGTTTTAGTTTGTGTCCCATGCAAATCTACTCAGGTAGAACGCCGAGCTATAAGAGAATCTGTGGCTAGCGCAGGAGCAAGAGTTGTTCGTTTAATTGAAGAACCAATGGCCGCGGCTATTGGGGCTGGTTTGCCCGTTGAGCAAGCGAGTGGGTCGATGGTTGTGGATATAGGTGGAGGTACAACAGAGATTGCTATCATTTCCCTTAATGGTGTGGTCTATTCCGAATCTGTGAGAGTCGGAGGTGATAGATTTGACGAGGCAATAACAACACATGTTCGTCGTAATTACGGCAGTTTGATAGGCGATGCGACCGCTGAGAGAATTAAGAAAGAGATTGGTTGCGCTTTTTTAGGCGATTCAAGCGAATTGAAGGAAATTGACGTTAGGGGTCGGAATCTGGCGGAGGGTGTTCCAAGGAGCTTCACGTTAAACAGTGATGAAATTTTGGAGGCTCTTCAAGAGCCTCTAACTTCCGTGGTCCAGGCTGTGAAGAGTGCGTTAGAGCAATCGCCTCCCGAACTCGCGTCAGATATAGCCGAGTCTGGTCTGGTGTTGACAGGCGGAGGTGCCTTACTCCAAGATTTGGACAGGCTTTTAACTGAAGAAACTGGCTTGCCAGTTATTGTCGCTGACGATCCTTTGTCTTGCGTTGCGCGTGGCGGAGGGAAGGCAATGGAATTAATGGATGTGAATGGCCTTGATATGCTGACTCTGGAGTAGTTTGAACAGAATTAAAAAGCGTTGATAGGCTAGTCGCAGTAAAAATTGCGCCTCAGTCACTTTGTACTAAAGAGAAGATACTGTATAGCAGATGGGGAGGTCTACATAGACAAAACATTGTTCATTAAAGGTGTTGCCCTCGAGTACAGAGCTCTCTCTTTCATACTTTTGTCATTATGTCTTATGGTTGCCGATAATCGTTTTGGTTATTTGGGCAGCATGCGTTACTTTCTTGGTTACGCCACAAGTCCGGTGTACTGGGTCGCTGATATTCCCGCTAGAGTTTCATTTCTAATAGACGACGTTTTTGTCAGTAGGACTGATTTACTGGAGCAAAATCAAGCTCTAAGAGAAGAGCTGCTTATGGCTCGTCGCGAATTACAGCTCTTGGAAAGTTTAGCGAGCGAAAACAGTCGTTTACTCGAATTGAATACTGCTACGGCTAATCTTGATAGGGACGTTATGCCGGCCGAAATAATTAACATTGCACCAGACCCTTTCTCAAAAAGGGTTTTGGTAAATAGAGGCGCGAATGCTGGTGTATTTGTGGGCCAGCCGTTACTTGATGCTAATGGATTGATGGGACAAGTTGTTGAGGTTTTGCCTTTTACAAGTTGGGTTCTTCTGATTACAGACCCTAATCATGTGACCCCAGTGGAGGTAAATCGTAATGGCGAAAGGGCTTTAGCTCGAGGTAGTCGACTAAATGCGGCGGAGTTGGAACTTGAGTTTGTCACTCAAACACAGGATATGAAGGCAGGTGATAGGTTAGTAAGCTCAGGTATGGGGCAAATTTATCCAAAAAATTATCCGGTGGCTGAAATTATAAGTGTTTATGCAGACCCAGGTTTGGATTTCGCCACAGTCAGAGCGAGGCCTTTGGCTCAAATGGCGCGTACTAGACATGTCATATTGGTGTTTCCTGAAGCTGAAAATCAAGTATCAACCTTGAAATCCGACAACTAACATTATTCAGCAAGAAATAATGAAATGATTTCGCAGGCAAAACAAAAGCATATTCGAATTAAAGAGCAATCGTGGCAATAAAAGAAAAATCAAACGGAGTCTGGGTCATTGTGCTCAGCTTTTTTCTTGCATACTTACTTGCGATAGTTCCATTTCCTGAATGGGCGATGAATTACAGACCTGAATGGGTACCGATGGTTCTAATCTATTGGGTCATGGCGCTTCCTTACCGGGTTGGCATTGGTTCCGCATGGTGTGCCGGATTGATCTTGGACATATTAAAGGGTTCAGTGCTGGGACTTAATGCGATCGGACTAGTCATTGTTGCCTACGTTACTTCAAGCATACATTTGAGGTTCCGGATGTTTTCCTCTATTCAACAGTCTGGTCTAGTTTTAATTTTACTTGGTATAAATTTGTTTTTGTCTCACTGGCTAGAGGTGATTACTGGATATACTGCAGCATCGGATATGATGTTCATTATGGGTGCTTTAACAAGTGCAGTCCTCTGGCCAGCATTATTTCAGTTGCTTCGTCAAATAAGGCGTGGTTTTGAAGTTCGTTAAAAGGGAAACGGCTCCAAAATTACTGCTAGCCTCGCAATCGCCCCGAAGGCGAGAACTCCTGAAACAAATTGGGGTCAAATTCTCGGTAAGTGTTCAGGATATCGACGAATCGCGCCAAATTGATGAAAAACCGACTGACTTAGTTAAAAGGCTTGCTGAACAAAAGGCAAGTGCGTGTTTGAATAAGGCTGGAGACATTAATTCAGTCGTCCTTGCCTCTGATACCATAGTCGTTTTAGGAGAGGAGGTGTTTGGAAAGCCAGATGGAAAATTTGATGCGGTGAGAATGCTTCTGAGATTATCGAATAGGGGGCACCGAGTTCTCACAGCTGTTTCAGTGATGTGTCATGATAAATCAAAAACTATCTGTTCAGAGACGGCTGTAACCTTCAGGGCCATAACTACTGATGAGGCAGAGGATTACTGGGAATCAGGAGAACCCAGAGGAAAGGCGGGTGCCTATGCAATACAAGGCTTTGGAGCTATCTTCATTCACTCAATAAAGGGGAGTTACAGCGGTGTTATGGGCCTTCCATTGTTTGAAACAGCTGAGTTATTGAGAGAATTTGGTATCGATTGTTGGCAGGAGTTTTAGGTTCGTACTTTAAGCTGGTTAATTGTAAATTGATGAACTTGCTTTTTCGCCCTAAATTAGTTTTTAGCCAATAGAATTTTGCAAGATTGATTTTGGCTTTATCTCATTAATTATGGGATTTAGTCTGCAAAATGGTCAAAATCAGATTAGAACACCGGTATACTCAGCAAAAGTAACGGTTTCGCCTGGAGAACCCTCGTATGCCCAAAGGCTACTATTTTGTTAAAAGTTGGAGAATCAGGCAATTTCAATTGATCGATTTTCAAAGTCATGCGTTTGATTAAATTTAAACGCGCCATTGCGTATTCTGGTACTTTGGTCGCAGTGTTAGTTGTGTTGTTGACATCGTATATAGTCGGTGGGCGCGTACTGATTTCAATTTTTTCCAGAGATACGTCTTTCTTTGAAGAACGCATCGTAGAGTATACCGGTGTGCCGGTGAGCGTTGACTCGCTAACGGGTTCTTTTGATGGATTAAACCCAAAGCTTCGGGTAGACGGATTAAGACTACTTGTAGGCGCATCCACATCGATACAAAATGAAAACGACAGCGCTTTGGTATTTGATAACGCGACTATTGTGCTAGATGTACTTCGCACGATTCTTGAGAGGCGATGGATTCTTGATGACTTTGCGGTAGAAACTCTTGAAATTGTAGTCGAACAGTCAACAGACGGTAAATGGCGATTGGCTGGGTTTGATAGTCGAGAAGGGAATGAATTCGACTTTTCAGAGCTTTTTCAGTCTTTAAGAAGAATTTCTTATTTGAATTTGAGTAATGTCAGTATCAAATTCGTCACAAACCAAGGCGCAACTTTCGACTTGGTTAATGGTAAGGCTGCTATCCAAAATAGGGGTGATTCGCATTTTTTACACATCGATGCAAATCTTGATGAGAGCGACAATTTAATCGCTCTCTCTTTTGAAGTAACTGGCGACGAACTGGATGAAATCGATGGACAAGTTCATTTAAAGTTTCCAGAGGCGGATTACTCTGAGCCTTTTATTGGGCAATCCATTGGAGAAGTTAATATCCAAGAAATACAAGGTTCAGGAAATTTTTGGCTTGGTATAGAAAACGGACAATTTTCGAAAGGAGTTGCAGAGATTCAGTTAAATAGGTTTGGTTTGGTAGGCTTAGGCCTTGAAGCAATAACCTTTAACGAAATTAGTGGTACTTCCAGCGTTATATTTGATAATCCAAATAACGAGTGGGACCTTTCCTTCTCTAATATGTCTCTGCATTGGGGCAATCATCTGCCGCAGCCTTTTAACGTTCAAGCTTCTTATGATCCATCTGAAAGTTTATCACTTCGAGCTGATCAAATCGACTTAGCTTTTATTTCTCAATTTCTAACTGAGAGTGAATTGTTGTCTGAAAGTGATGGTGAGACACTTTTGGGGTATGGCCTCACGGGCAAGCTTGAAAATTTTAGTCTTCTAATGCCACTACAAGATAGTTCTGATGGTCAAATTTTGTTGAAATCTAACATTGCGGATATCGAAATCGATTCTGTTAGAGGTTCTCCCGGGATGGCTGGACTAAATGGTTATGTCGAAGCTAGTTTTGATGAAGCTTCCCTAGTAAGTGTTGGGTTTGCAGAAATCGAATCACAAGGTTTTTCGATAAATCTACCGAATATTTTCTCAAACACTTGGGATTATGATCGTGTTAATGGTCGATTAAATTTTCGGCTTGATTTAAATGATGGAACGAAATTAGATTTAACCAGCTCAGTTATTTTCGTTGAATCTGAAGCTATTGACGGTCAGGTCATTTTTGGCTTGAAAGATCATCGAGAGGCAGGCGCTGAACGTGACGCAGAAATTGAATTGATGGTAGGTGCTACCAGAGCAGATGCCGCTAGTAAGTATTTATATTTACCGGACGGCCCTAACATAAAGCAAAATACAAGAAGCACCATGGATTATTTGAACGAAGCTATATTGCGGGGTGACATCACACGAGCCGGAATATTATATAGAGGAAGCACCCTGCCGGACGCTGCGTCCTATGAGAAAACTTTTCAAAGTCACTTTGTACTCTCGAATAGTGAATTCAGATTTAGTGAAGAGTGGCCAGTTGTCACAGAAATATCGGGCACAGTGAGCACTGATGATAACAAAATAGATGTCAAAGTAGATTCGGCGAGCAGCCTTGGTGTCGGCATACTAAATGTCATTGGTAAAATAGGAAAAGACGAGGCTGGTGAAAATTTATTGCAGTTGAGCGGTGACATTAATTCTGACACCTCGATCGGACTGAATTATTTGCGAAACATTCCAGTAAACGAAGGGTTTACCGCTGTAGTCTCAAACTGGGAAGCAGAAGGAGGCTTCCACGGGTCATTGAATTTAAGCGTCCCACTTGACCTTGCAAATAACACGGCCGAGGTCCGTTTAGATTTATCTTTAGAGAAAAACTCGCTGACAATCCCGGATTATTCGTTATTCTTTGACAACCTGTCGGGTCCTATAGTCTATGATACTGAAAACGGTCTTGAAAGAACTCAATTGAACGGTAATTTGTTTAACCAAGAAACGAATGTGTTACTTGACTCGGATGGTAGCGAGGGTCGTATCCAAAGAATCTTTGTCTCTGCTGAAGGAAGAGCATCTAAAGAGCAATTGACAGAGTGGCCAAAACAAAATTCTTTTGTAAGATCGATTCTTAAAAGATTTGAGGGTGACTTGCCGTACTCCGCGGACTTAATATTAAATCAGTCGGAAGATCAAACTTCTCACTCATTAAAAATCAGCACTGATCTATTGGGAGTGTCTATAGATCTACCTGCACCACTTAACAAGTTTGCTTCATCGACTATGCCATTGAATATTGAGTTTGAATTTGGTGATGAACAACTCGTCTCAGGCAGTTTTGGGAATCAACTTAATTTTGTTTTGGAAATGGATAGCACCATCAAAAATGGAATAGCTTATTTTGGTGATAATCATATCGACTTATCTACGCTTATGGGTTCTGACTCGGCGGGTATCACGGTTTTAGGAAATTTAGATAATGTGGTCGCAGAGGACTGGATCGATCTAGTAACAGAACTAGGTGATTCTGGGAGTCAGTCCACTGGTATTGGAGAAAACTTAGCACTGGTGGACGTGGTTGCTGAAACCTTTAAAGTTTATGAACAGGAACTACCATTGGTAAATATTCGAGTTCAAGAAAATTTGCAGAACTCATTGATGGTTAGTCTCGATAGTGACTCGGTTCAAGGAGATATAATAGTGCCGCCCGGTAATGACGACTATTTGGAAATAAAACTAGACTATCTTCACTTGGGTGCTGAGGATGAGGTGAGCGTTTTCAGCGAAAATTTGGGGCAGGGAAATAATGAGACTTACGATTCCAGTAAATTGCAAACTGAAGCTGAAGAAGAGCGAGAAGACCCTCTTTTGTCCATCGATCCCAGATTGCTTCCTCGTCTAAAATTTTCGACAGATGAATTTTCGATTAGAAGTCGACCCTACGGCTCATGGAGCTTTAGTTTGAATCCTAATAATCAAGGAGCATCATTTGATGATTTGGTATTTGATTTCAGAGGACTAAGATTAGGTATGGACGGGCCGTATGTGGATGGTTCTGAGGTTGATGAGTACGCTGCTCGCTTCGCGCCCAGTTTTACCTGGAGTTATGACGGGATTGAGCATTCCAGCGCCCTGACTGGCATTCTATATGCTGATGACATGGCGGATGTACTTAAATTGAACGGTTATGCTGCAAGCATAGAAAGTGAGGACGCTATTTTTTTTACCGATGTAACTTGGCCAGGTTCGCCTGCGTATTTTGCGGGTTCCCGTCTCAGTGGGGAAGTTGATCTTGACATTGATAACGGAAGATTTCAGCAGGGCTCTGGTGGGCAAGGCGCATTGCGGTTGATCAGTATTTTGAATTTTGATGCAATCATGAGGCGTGCAAGATTGAGTGATGATTTTGTCCGAACTGGTTTTGCTTATGATGAAATAGAGGCTGAGCTCACCTTGCAGGATGGTCAAGTACAAATTGAGGATAGACTTGTCATTTCCGGACCATCGAGTTTGTATCAGATTACTGGGGCATTAGATTTAAAAGACGAAACTATCATGGGTGAGATGTTTGTTACGCTACCTTTGAGCGATAACATTCCTTGGTTAGGTCTCTTGACGGCGAACTTGCCTTTGGCTGTTGGTGCATATCTTTTTGACCAGATTTTTGGTAATCAAGTGGATAGTTTGACTAGCGCAGTCTACACGCTAAACGGCCCTTGGGAGGATTTAGAACCGGAGTTTAAGCAAGCATTTGGATCTCCAAATTCATCTCAAGACTCAGTTGTTCAGTGATTGCGCAAAACCCTTGAATAGTAATGAATAGGGGCATGTTGAACATTTAAAATTGAGATATAGATTAGGTCATTATGGGGTAAATATAATTGACTCTTTGTTGAATAAACTTTACCCTCAATTATAGAAAATTAATTACCAGACCTTGGAAAAACTATGAATTCCCATAAAAATTTCTTAGCAGCAGTTTTGTTTGCTTGTATTGCGTTTTTAGCTTACATGGTGCCTAGTTTAGCGCATCATGCTAGTACCCCTTTTTATGACCCAGAGAACGTTGTCGAACTGCAAGGTGCTGTCACTCGATTTGTGTTTCGAAACCCACACGCATTTTTATTTTTAGATGTTGAGGGGGAAGATGGAGAGGTGTCTGAATGGCAAGTTGAGCTTGGTGCGCCCGTTGGGTTGCGCCGCGTAGGATGGACACCCGACTCGCTTTCTGTAGGTACGGTTGTCAAATTGAGTGGACGAAAATCAAGAGCGGAAGGTTCGCAAGGGGTTTGTTGTGTGCGAATGACTCGAGAGGATGGAAGCCCGATTGTCGAAGGTGGTGGCGTCAGAGAGCGAGAGCAAAATTAAGGAATCCCCAGTTTGGAGAAGAAAATATGAAGTTAGATAAATTAAAGCGGGTGCTAGTTATCTTTTCTGTGATTGCTGGTTCGGTCTCCTTACAAACAGTATTCGAAGGATGGGGAGCGGATGCTCAAGGAGTAGATAGTCATATACCAAATTTAGCTGGCATCTGGGATGGGACCCCTCGCTCTCGACCCGTAAATGGTGAACGGGTGCCTTGGGGAGAAGAAAATTTTCCAGACTTAAATCAGAGAGCTAGAGCTTACCAAGAGGTCTGGGAAGAGATTATGGCTCCAAAATATGATTGTCAGCCAGCGTCGTCCCCAGCAATTCAATATGATCCATATCATATGCAAGTTACTCAATGGCCTGATCGAGTCTTACTCCGATATGAAAAGGATGATCAACTTCGAACCGTGTGGCTGGATGGTCGAGAGCCGACCTCAGCCGATTTTAGCTTACAAGGGTTTTCAAGAGGATATTATGAAGATGGTTCTCTATTTGTAACTACGACTCACTTTGTGTTCGATATAGCGGGATTTGACGATTACAATGGAATTCCCTCTTCATCTCAGAAGAGAGTTACAGAACGATATTGGCGTGAAGGTGAACAGCTGAATATGACTCTCACCGTCGAGGACCCAATGTTTTTTAATGGTCCAGTGTCTTATACCACTCGATGGTTGCCAGCGGGGGAAGGCTACAGATTGGCCCCTTACGGGTGTGACCCTGAGGCCTCGAGGGCTTCAGTTCGTTTTTATCCTTCAAAATACGATTAAGATTTTGGACGGTGTTTTTTGCAAAATATGGAAGTAAGGCTGCTTAAGAGCGCACCAAGCGTAACAAAGATCAAAGGTATTATCCGGTCCCGACATAGGGAATAAGGCGCCCTAAAAGTAATACGGCAGTCCAAAGGCCCAGAGAAGTTAATCCAACTAGTTTGATCGTTAAAGGTGGTCTTCTGGATGATGACCCTAAATCTAGGACATAACTTTCTACCCTAAAATGATAGATTGCTGCGTTGCAACCAGCTAGCAGTATCAAAATCAATTTAATTTGGAAACCTATATTGATAGCGTACCTTGAGGGATCGCCATAAATAAAGAAAATACCAGTTATCAGATTGAGCAAAAAACCAAAAATCACAAAGGGCAACAGTTTCTTAACTCCTTGTAGACTAATCGTGGGGAAAAAACCGATCATCCTGAGGTCAACTATAATCAGCCCGCCCATGAGCAAGGTCAAACCAAAGAAGTGAATGATTTCCAGAACAGGCCAAAGCCAATAGGTAGCTTGAACCCATTGAGATAGCTGACTTGCCATTATTTCTTTTGTAAGAGTTTCTATCATTTTTTCGAACTAGAATATGTATGCAATTAAGCGCCCGGCGGTAATTGCACCAAACCAAGAGAATAAGGATAAGATTGCAAGGAATTTAGTTGAGTTTCGAACCGACTTTTTTTCTATGTTCTTATATATTTGAGAAGCTAAGAACATTCCTGATCCTATAAAAAAGAGTTTTACTAGAAAAGGTAGATTTGTTGACAGATAAGATGCCTGAGATGAAAACAACATAAGCCCAGAAATACCATTGATGAGAAAGCCACAATAAGCCAAATTTTTTAATTCAAGGAAATTGGCTTCTGTTACGCCATTGATGAAACCAAGCAAATGAAAATCTCGCATTGCAATGATTCCAACAATGACTGCCAAACCTGTTATATGAGCACTTAATAATACTGGATAAGCCCATAGGGATGTGCCAACCCAGAGGGCTAACGATGTATTTTCAATCCAAACAAGCATATCACTGTTACATTATCATATTCGAGATCGTGCGCAGATCATA
The DNA here is from genome assembly GCA_902591495.1 of uncultured Pseudohongiella sp. Lineage (GTDB taxonomy): Bacteria > Pseudomonadota > Gammaproteobacteria > Pseudomonadales > Pseudohongiellaceae > UBA9145. The sequence continues at coordinate 20,517 of CACJAW010000008.1, read as the reverse complement.
AGACTCTTTTTAGATGGTCTCTGCACTTGCCCCTTGCAAGTAGCTTCAACTATCATAAGTCCGCTAAGTATGAAGCTTTGGAGTAGCACTATCAATAAAAGTCTTTTAAGCAATTTGATTGCTGTTTTTTTTATTGTTTTAGGAACAGTTTTGCCTGCGCCTTATGCAAGGTTTGCCTTGGATACAGGGCTATTTGCCTTATCTGGCGGTCTGACTAATTGGCTTGCAGTTCATATGTTATTCGAACGTGTACCTGGCTTATACGGGTCGGGAGTAGTGCAAATACGATTTGAAGAATTTAAGCTTGGTATAAGGGCTTTAATCATAGAGCAGTTCTTTGAAAAAGCTGATCTAAGTGCTTTCTTTGGTGAGGGGAAAGCAAGTTCAGAATTATTTAGATCTCGGTTGAATGAAATCCTGGGTGAGTTGGATTTAGACAACGCATTTGACTCATTAGTGGAGGTTATCATGGCCTCTACTTTTGGAAATATGATTAGCATGATTGGAGGAAAAGACGCTCTAGACCCCTTAAAGGTGCCGTTCTCAAATAAGATGAGAGACTATTTTCAATCCGCTTTTGCAGATTCTGATTTGTTAGATAAAATTAAGAGCCAGCTTTCCAATGGGCTAAGTGATGATACCATCCGTGAAAAAGTTGCTTCGATTATCGATCAGCGCTTGGATCAGTTGACACCCCAAATGGTGAAGGAGATTGTGCAAACAATGATCCACAAGCATCTCGGTTGGTTGGTCGTGTGGGGTTGCGCGTTCGGTGGAGTTATTGGTTTTGTCGTTTCTATTTTGCGGATGAGTTAGACACCGCTAATCCTGGATATTTTCTAAGTTACAAATTTTTATATGAATTATCTGCGTGCTCTCCTAAGGTGCACATAGGTGTTACTTTACGTATCTTCTACAGATAATTTTAGCCCAACTATTCTGGTTTTAAAAAAAATACAGAGCGTGATGTAAATCGTAATATACTGTAATACAATATTCTCACACGATGAGCTTGATTCATTTAGTTCCTTGAAAGTTTAAGTGTCATCAAAAAGAATCTATGTAAGTTGCTGAGTATAAATTATGGCAAGACCTGTTGAGTTTGATGAGGATAAAGTATTAACTAATGCGATGGAACAATTCTGGAAAGAAGGTTATGAAGCGAGCTCTGTTAGAAAGCTTTTGGATTGCACAGGCATTAACAGGGGCACCCTTTATAATTCGTTTGGGGACAAGGATACGTTTTTCAGGGTATGTGTCGAACATTATAATATGATCGTTCAGAAACAGATTGAAAGTTCTCTAAGAGATGAAAATTTAAGCTGTTGGAACGCTATTGAAGCGTATTTTGAGGAAACTATATCAAATGTATCTCAGAAACAACGAGCAATGGGCTGCATGTTAGTCAATTCTTTGTGTGAGAGTGTTAATCAAAACAGGGTTCTCCGAAAGCTCGTTCGAGATTCGTTGATGCTAATACGTAAAGAGTTTTTGGTGCGATTAAGTGAAGCTAAAGCTAATAAAAAACTTAAAAAAGGGCTAGGTATTGATTTTGCTGCGGATGTACTAATGAATACACTCTATGGTATTCGAATTAATTCTCGATCTGGTAGAGAAACAAAGCAGCTAAAAATGTTGGTGAAACACTCAATAGACTCTTTAAAAAAATGATGGATGCTTTTAAAGATTGTAAATTAGAATAACTTCTTTTCAGATGAAATTTGATAAGCATCTGATATAAATAACTTTTTTATTTAAAAATCTGAAATTTGATTATGCGCAGCTGGCTGTTATACTTGAGAGAGTTGAAGATAGATTTGAATAATAAAGATATTAAGATGGATAACAAAGTATGAAAAAGATAGCTGGCCGAAAATCTGAAGACGATGCAAAAATTGATCTCACACCGATGCTTGATGTGGTGTTCATATTACTGATTTTTTTTGTCGTGACTGCTACTTTTCTCTCTGAGACATCTATAAGCGCCGCCAGTAGTGATAACAATAATAATGACACCCCTCCCGAAGATAACGATAAGAAGAATATTTTGTTTGAGATAGGTGCGAATAACGAAATTATTCTTAATGGAAATCCTCGACCTATTATTCCTACTCAGATTCGATCGAATATTGATCAACTGAAAGCAGAGAACCCTGCAGCATCTGTGATTATTCAGCCAGATCATGATTCTGATGTTTCGACGTTAGTCTTAATCATGGATTCAGCGAGGCAGGCTGGTATGGCAAATATCTCGATTGTCGAACCAAATTAGAGTTATCAACTTATTCAAAAAAACGCACCCTCGTAAGATGGTGCGTTTTTTGTTTGCGGCCGTTATTGCTGAAGAGTCTAGTTATGAAAAACCGTTGGGACCAATCTTTCGCCGACAGCATCGCTGAAGATGACTTAGCTTTGAGAGTATACACTTCGAATCTTCTAGGGGCGGAGGAAGACCTCGTTCTGCATGGTGGTGGTAACACCTCTTTAAAGGGGACTGTCGAGTCAATTTTTCGAAAAAAAGAAACCGTTATGTTTATCAAAGGTTCTGGTTGGGATCTGCGTTCAATCGAGAAAGCTGGCTTCCCAGCTACAAGATTGGATCACTTACTAAAACTTAGTGAGTTGGATTCGCTTTCTGATACTGAGATGATGTCACAATTACGACTGTCCTTAATTAATCCGTTAGATCCAAACCCATCGGTTGAGGCTATTCTACATGCTTTGATTCCTTTTAAATTTGTAGATCATACGCATGCAGATGCAGTCGTTACGATGAGTAATTCATCAAAAGGTAAAGAGGATATTACGCACCTTTTTGGGAATGAGGTCTTGGTATTACCTTATGTTATGCCAGGGTTTATTTTGGCAAAGCAGATAGCTGCGTCAACGAGAGAAATCGATTGGTCAGCAGTTAAAGGGATTGTCCTTCTCAATCATGGAGTATTTACTTTTGCCGATGATGCGAAGACAAGTTATGACAACATGATTGAATTAGTTGATTCAGCAGAGAAATTCCTGATTGGGCAAACAGACATAAATACGATTGCCAAGGCCAAGGCAGTGATCAAAAAAAATGATTATCTGCAGCTAGCGAAAATTAGAAAAATTGCAGGAGGTCTTTTCGGAGGAGCTGTTGTGACTCGGCTTGATAGTTCCGAAAAAGCTGTTGGTTTTTCAGAGTTAGAGCTTTGTAGCGACCTCATTTCGCGCGGACCGCTCACACCAGATCATTCGATTCATACGAAGGTATTTGGTGCGATGTTGGATTCTACAACAAGTTTTGGGCTTCAAAGCTTCAGTGAAAAGTATAAGAATTACTTCTTGCAACATAGAACAGAGGGGCTACAAATGCTCGATACGATGCCACGCTTTGCGGCTTGGCGAGGGAAAGGCTTAGCTTATTTTGCGGACAATGTTAAACGTTTGGAAATAGTCAGTGACATTGTTAGCCATACAATAAATGCCATCCAAATAGGTGAGGCGCTTGGAGGTTGGAAGGCTTTACCGATGGAAAAACTGTTTGAGGTGGAATATTGGGAGCTTGAGCAAGCTAAACTGAATTCTCAGAAGAGACGACCACCCTTTGAGGGTAAGGTTACTCTCGTAACAGGAGCTGCATCTGGAATAGGTGCAGCGTGTGTCCGAGAAATGAGCGATAGAGGTTCAGCTGTAATAGCGCTTGATATCGATCCGAAGGTACATGAAATGTTTAATGAGCCTACAATATTAACGAATCAATGTGACGTAACGGATGAAAGAGAAATACAAGCTTCGTTAGAGCGAGGGGTGCAACATTTTGGCGGGGTAGATGTCCTAATTAGCAATGCTGGAATTTTTTCTACGAGTCAAAACGTCGAATCCATATGCGACAAAAATTGGGCGTCATCCTTGGATGTGAATTTGACCTCCCACATGAAAGTGGTGCGAGCCTGTGTTCCCTATTTAAAACAAGGTTTTGATCCGTCCGTGGTAATTATGGCGTCAAAGAATGTACCTGCTCCGGGGCCCGGGGCGGCGGCCTATTCAGTTGCAAAAGCCGGTCTCACTCAGTTTGCCAGGGTGGCTTCAATGGAGTTGGGCGAGCACGGAATTCGGATCAACATTCTTCACCCCAACGCCGTCTATGATACTGGGATTTGGGATGATGAGACGCTAAAAACCCGTGCCTCGATGTATGGCAAAACCGTTGATGAATACAAGAAATCAAATATATTGAAGCAGGAAGTTAGCTCAAGCGATGTGGCTAGAGCGGCAGCATTATTTGCAGGGGTTGATTTGAATATGACGACGGGATCACAAATCCCCATTGATGGGGGAAATGAGCGAGTAATTTGAGTTGAGCTGTCAATATCTTTGTCGTTGGAAGTTAAAATGAAAATAGCTGGGGAGCATGTGCAAAGTATCTGGTATGACCTTGATTGTGATTCCGTAAAAATTATTGATCAAACACTGCTTCCGCATGAATTTGTAATTGTTGAACTGAATACTCTCTCGGAAGTGTGTGATGCGATTTGCGGTATGAAAGTCCGAGGAGCACCGCTTATTGGCGTTACGGCGGCCTATGGCGTCTACCTCTCGCTAAGAAAAAATCCGGATAGTCTTCAGCAAGCCTGTTCAAAGCTATTGGAGACTCGACCAACAGCAATTAATTTAAAATGGGCTTTGGAGAGAATGAAAGAAGATCTCTCTCAAGAGCAGTCCATTGATATCGCAGATAAGGCATTGGAGCAATGCCAACTCATAGAGAAAGAAGACATTTTAATTTGCGAATCCATCGGGAACGCGGGCGCTCCTATTTTGCGGGAGCTTTGGGAGAGTCGAAAAAACTCTCAGAGATACCTGAATATTCTCACGCACTGCAACGCTGGAGCGCTTGCGGCAGTCGATTGGGGGACGGCAATGTCCGTCATTTACAAGGCGTCTGATCATGGTATTCCCGTGCATGTTTGGGTTGATGAGACAAGGCCCAGAAATCAAGGGGCTTCACTGACATGTTGGGAGCTTTCCAAAAAGGGCATTCCTCATACTTTAATTGTCGATAATGCTGGTGGCCATCTAATGCAAACCGGACAGGTTGACGTTTGCTTGGTTGGCTCCGACCGGACAGCTGCTAATGGTGACGTCTGTAACAAAATCGGAACCTATCTAAAGGCTTTGGCTGCTCGAGCTAACGGTGTTCCGTTTTATGCTGCAGTCCCCGTGTCTTCCATCGATTTTAATTTACTGACAGGTGTTGGCTCTATTCCAATTGAAGAGAGGTCCGGGGAGGAGATAAGTTTTGTTCATGGGATCAGCGCTGCAAAAGAACCAATCTCTGTTAGAATTTGTGAAGATGGGACAAGCACACAGAACTTTGCTTTCGATGTTACCCCTGCTGAGCTTGTCACCGGAATAATAACAGAGAGGGGTGTTTTTGAAGCAACTGAAGCTTCATTACAGGCACTGCTGGATTAACCCGGTGGCCATCCTAAACTCCGACCACCGAGGATGTGCAAATGAAGATGAAAAACGGTTTGCCCACCGTACGCCCCGGTATTAATTACGTACCTAAAACCATCTTTTGTTAGACCTTTATCTTCCGCAATCTTATTTGCGACCAGCAACAATTTGCCCATAGTTTCTTGGTCTTCGATGGTTGCCGAACTAATATCTTGAATGTGCTTTATGGGTATGACAAGTATATGAGTGGGAGCAGCGGGATTTATATCTTCAAATGCAAAAATTTCTTCATCGCGGTAGACTTCAGTCGATGGTATTTCGCCTGAAATAATTTTACAAAAAAGGCAGTCTTTAGGCATTGTTGAAACCCGTTTTACTTTTATTCTATTAAGCTTATATTATCCTAAATATGAAATTTGTGAAGGTTGTGAAAAAAACCATATTAGTCCTTATCTTTTATTCTGGCTTAAGCACTGTGTTTGCACAAAATTTGGTCTCTGAATATGGGTATAGGATTTTAAACACTTACCCGCATGATATAGAGGCATTCACTCAGGGCTTGATCTTCCATGATGGTTATCTCTTCGAAGGGACCGGCAAGAGGGGCCAGTCTTCTCTCAGCAAAATTAATTTGGACGATTCAACAGTGCTCATGAGTAAAAATCTCAGTCGTCGCTATTTTGGGGAAGGAATAGAGATAGTTGGCGATAGGATTTATCAGTTAACCTGGCAGTCTCACATTGTATTTGTGTGGGATAAGAGCAACTTTGAACCGATTGATACATATTATAACTCAACCGAGGGCTGGGGATTGGCATTCAATGGAACGGAGTTAATTCTTAGCGATGGAAGTAGTTCGCTTTACTTTTTAGATCCTGAGTCATTTTCTCGGACAAAAACAATAACAGTCACTTTAAGAGGAAACCCCCTAGCCAATCTGAATGAACTTGAATATATAAATGGAGAAATCTGGGCCAATATCTGGCAAACCGATTTTATCGCTAGGATTAACCCTGAAACTGGCATAGTAGCTGCATTAGTCGACTTAACAGGACTCAGCAATGAAACTGATCTGGGCAGCAGGGAGGCAGTGTTAAACGGAATAGCTTGGGATGAGCAATTAGAAAGGTTATTTGTTACTGGTAAGCATTGGTCTAATTTGTTTCAGATTGAATTGATTCAAAAATAAGAAAATCTTAAGTAGTTTTGCGACGATGGATGTCAAAATAATTCAATTGATAAAGTTAGGTTTTTACCTACTGTTCTCTGTAGTGATGATTTCATGTGAGACGATTGGTTACTACTCGCAAGCAGCACAAGGTCAGTTGGGTCTTATTCTGCAGCGACAAAATATCAATGAATTAGTATCAGCTAGAAATATTTCCGAAGATCTAAAACATAAATTTGAAGACATTGAGAGAATAAAGAATTTCGCAGAAGTTAATCTTGGACTGCCCGTTGGAGATAACTATTCAAGCTATGTAGACGTGGAGCGAGATTACCTAGTATGGAATGTATTTGCTGCGCCAGAATTCTCCACAAAACCTTCGACGTGGTGTTACCCTTTTGCTGGATGCGTATCCTACCGTGGTTATTTCTCAAAGGATCGAGCATTGCGATATGCAAAAAATCTGGAAAATCAAGGATTTGATGTTTATACGGGTGGTGTCGCAGCGTACTCGACCCTTGGGTGGTTTGATGACCCTATTACTAGCACTATTATAAATCGCTCAAGTAATCAGCTCGCTCGTCTAATTTTTCACGAACTCGCACATCAAGTTGTATACATTCCTGGTGATACCACATTCAATGAAAGTTTTGCGACAGTTGTTGAGAATGAGGGTCTTCGTCGCTGGTTATCATCGCTAGGACAGACTGACACTATCGGCCGGATAAACTCACGTCAACTCCAGAGGCAGCAGTTTGTCGACCTAGTTACGAGTTATCGAGACACATTGAGTATATTGTACGAAGATGATTTGCCAGATACTTTAAAGCGTAGAAAAAAACAGGAACTTCAGAACAAACTTAGACAAGAGTTTTTTCTTTTGTCGGAAGAATGGGGGAGTGGCGGCGGATACGAATCATGGTTTGCAAATTCCTTAAATAATGCACAACTTTCGACAGTGACTTCGTACAACGATTTGGTACCGAACTTTGAAAAGCTGTTAAAGCAAAGTGATGATGATTTGGAAGTTTTCTATAGTTCAGTTGCAGAACTTGCAAAACTAAATGAAACTCAGAGAAAAGCTAAACTCCAATAAAGTTTCTAAAAGCAAAATATTACTCTAGGCTTTTTGAGCTCATTCCTTTTGATCGAGAATTATGCGGTTATTCAATTATTCAATTATGATCTTTGGCTCTTCTGTATTACTACAAAGAACTCTGCCAATGATGCGAGTACTTTGATATCCGGCTCCTATCAATTGATTTACGCAAATTTCCGCCAACTCAGAGGAAATGCTTGCAAGCAGCCCCCCAGAGGTTTGAGGGTCAAAAAGAATTTCGTATTTGGGCATCTTGCTTAGGTTGCTATGGCCGGAGATATAGGAAGAAACTGTGCGATTATCCTCATGCAGTGAACTAAATATACCCTGTTTTAAACTGTTTACTGCACCATCCATAATTGGTATATCATCCAAGTTGATTGAAACTTCGATTCTGTCTTTGGCTAACATTTCTAACAAATGTCCTGCCAGACCGAAACCTGTGATGTCTGTACAGGCGGTTGCCTTCAGCTTAACCAGGATCGATGATGCCTCCTGGTTTGAAATTGCCATCGCGTTTAAGGCACCTTGAATATTTGAGTGTGAAGCTTTTGAGCGCATGTCTGCCGCTAGGAGGGTTCCAGAGCCTAGAGGTTTTGTCAAAATCAGGACATCATCCTTTTGCATTCCATTTTTACAGAGCACCTTATCTTCAGTTGTAAATCCATTGACAGACAAGCCAAAAGTTAAATCTTCTGACTCCGCTGAGTGCCCTCCAATAAGAGAACAATTCTGCTCTTTCAGTGTTTCACTACACGAGAGCATTAGTTGACGTAACTCTGATTGGGAATACTCTTTTGACGCAAATGGTAGACCAACAATCGCCAGTGCGGAATGAGGTTTGCAACCCATTGCGTAGATATCGCTTAAGCAATGGTTCGTGGCTATGCGGGCAAAAATCCATGGATCGTTTATGAAAGCTTTGATTTGGTCAACGCTTTGAAGAAGAACTTTGTTGTCCCCTAGCTGAATTAACGCGGCATCCTCTGCAGATGAAAAGTTAGTTAGGATTTCCGGTTTCTCGGTATTGGGAAGTTGATGAAGCACGTCTTGAAGCACACTGTTAGCGACTTTTGCGCCACAGCCGGCGCAACGCATTGCATGAGATTTAAGGAGTTGTTGAGTTTTATTATCAACAAGCCCTTTTGCGAGTTCTAAGTTTTGATTCATTTGAGGTAAATTCGAATACTTTTTAACGAAATTCGTATCGATTCTGTCTTTGATTAACCAGGCAACCTTTCCGTGTGTGAAAAATTTGCTTCTTGACGCGATCGCAGTTTTATTGCCCATGCTCATTAATGCTAGTGCATGAGTTTGTGGTTTATACTTTTTAAGGCGTTTACTCGTCGCGTGTCTTATTAAGTTTTTTGCCAAAGGAAGTCCCTGTCTCACAGCATATACCCCAGACTTTGGTCTTGTTTGTCCTTTGATAGTCGCTGCGTCGCCAGCTGCGAAAACATAGTCATGGGAGGTTGATTTAAGGAAGCTATCTACTTCAATAAAACCGTCCTGACTGATAGCGAGGCCGCACTCTGCCGGCCAAGAGGGTAGGCTTGCGCCAGTGGCACATATTATCGCATCTGCTGTTATCTCCGTTTCATCTTCACAAACAATAATGCCTTTTTCGCAAGCAGACATTTTCTTTTTAAGTAAAATATCGATATTCCTAGTAGTAAGTTCTTTAGCAGCAAAGCTTCGCACTCTGTTATTGTGAAACTGCAGAAGTGTTTTTTCTGCGCTGATGATTTGAATCTGCAGATTTGACTTTTCTTTGCTCTTCAAATTTAAGTCGTTTTCTATGCGATGCTGTATTGAGAATGCGAGCTCTACGCTGGCTGGACCACCTCCTACAATAGCAAACTTAAATTGTTCCTTTTGAGTCAAGGTACTGATGGCCCTCTGAAGTAATTGGGGCCACAGTTCCAAAAAAGCGGGCAGGGGTTTGATCCCAATTGCATGATCTTGAGCACCAGGCACCATGCTTAAGTTAGGCTCTGAACCTATATTTAAGGAAAGTAAGTCAAAAGAAATATTTGGGCGATTAGGTAAGATCAGTTTTTTATCATTAAGATCAATATTCTTGATATCTGCCTGAATTATTCTTGCCTTGGCAAACTGAGCTAATGGGCGAAAGTCGACAAAAATTTCATTGGCGTCATAGATTCCGGAAATAAAACCTGGAAGTAAACCCGAGTACGGAACTTTGATGTCTCGACTAATTAGTGTGACGGCTAAGCCCGGCACAGGGTGCATACCAAGATGCTTCAACACTGCGAGGTGGCTATGCCCTCCGCCAATCAAGACGAGGTGCTTTACTATGGGGCTCTTGGCGATCATAAAATCGAACAAATTATCAATGAAAGCCCCTAGTTTACCCTAAAAATGCCATTATTCGTGAGACGATAATATTCACCCTATACCTTGAAAGTGGTTTTCAGGTAAGCTTACGAATCTCATTTTAAGCATAATCATTCAATAGCGTATTAGAAGGAGAAAGAGGATGACCCTCATATCCAAGTTAAAGAGTATTTTTTGTTTCGTTTCTGTCTTCTGTTTTGCCAGTTCGGCTTCAGCTCACTGGGAACTCGATAATAATTCTTCGACCTTAAGTTTTGTTACCGTTAAAGCTGATCATGTCGGAGAAGTTCATACCTTCGATCAACTTTCAGGAGACATCAATGACGACGGCAGCGTTCAGATTACGATCGAATTAGCGAGTGTTAATACTTTAATCGACATTAGAAATGAGCGAATGCAGAATATGTTATTTGAGACCAACTTATTTCCACAGGCGACCATCTCAGGAGAGATAGATCTTGATGCTATAGCTGAAATGGCTGCGGGTGGCTCTCAGGCAATATCAGTCGATTTTGATTTAGCGATTCATGGTGAAACAAGTTCTTACACGGCTGATGTATTAGTGACTCGAACTGAGAGTGGCGTTCTAGCCTCAACAGTAAAGCCAATTATTGTGATGGCTGATACACACGGGCTTGTTAGTGGAGTTGAGGCTCTCAGAGAAGTTGCCGGATTACCGAGTATCAGTCGAGCTGTTCCCGTGAGCTTTAACATTGTTTTTGAGCAGGGGCACTAAAAATAGTTAATTAAGACATTAGGATATTAAAGAGTAGACCCGGCGGGTAACTATGTCCTGTCCTGGTTTGTCAGGAATTAGCTGAGCTAATCCAAGGGAAATTGCAGCAATAGCTGCGCCGGCAAAGAATACAGCGCTGTGGTTTATTACCCATAATAGACCTAGCGCGGCAGGTAAGACGACTGCTGCAATGTGGTTGATCGTGAAGCTAATAGAAGAAGTAGCCGCTATGTCTGCGGGATCAGCTATCTTTTGGAAGTATGTCTTAATTGCTATCGCCATGGCGAAGAAAAGATGGTCGAGTAAGTAAAGTGCCACGGCAACCGCGGCTGAATTCACAAAAGCATAGCTAACGAACACAAGGATTAAGCCAAGATATTCCAGAGTCAAGGCGCGCCTCTCTCCAATGTGACCAATTAAAGAGCCGATTTTTGGAGCAAGCCAAAAGGTGAGTGCTGAGTTAACCAGCGTTAACATAACGACATTCTCAATGGCGAAACCAAATTTTTCTACCATTAAAAATCCGGCGAAAACCACAAAGATCTGTCTGCGGGCTCCCGCTAAAAAAGTTAAAACGTAATACAGCCAGTATTTTTTTCTTAAGAACAATTCAGTCCTTTGAACTACAGTTTCCTCGAATTGTGGCACCGCCGTCCAACAAAATATCCCGATCAGTATTGCTGAGCCCCCGGCTAAGAGATAGATGAGAATATAGTTAGCTGGGAAAAATACTAGGTATAAATAAATCGAACTGAGCACCAACAAATTACTTATTGCTCTTGTGCTAAGTAATTGACCCAAGACCGTAGGTGCTTCCTCCTTTGTTAACCATTGCAGGCTTAGAGAGTTATGCATGGTTTCTAAATAATGAAACCCAAAGGACATGATTACTGTCGAGAGGTAAAGCCATAGGGCGGTTGGGAAAAATGCTGTTATAGCGGTGCCAACTCCTAGAGTAATCAAGGATAGAGTAGCGAAGTTTTGTTGACGGATGAAAAGAAGAACTCCAATAGCAGTAAATGCCAGGAAACCGGGCACCTCTCGTAAGCTCTGCAGGATGCCAATCTCTTCCCCGGTAAACGCCGCTCGCTCAACAACAAAGTTATTGAGCAAAACCTGCCACGTGGCAAAAGCGATCGCGTTGCCGACTGCTAAGATAAATAAAAAAGACTTTCGATCACTTAAAAAAGTTTTCATTTGAATGTTAAAAATCATCCCCTTGAAACTCACTAAATTGGTCCACTTGAGGGCGTAGTAAAGATTATGGATTGCGAAGATCAGAGATTGTATCATTTTGGGCCTATGAATTCTCTCGCAATCTATGCTGGGCCGTCGGCGATGCAGCGTATTACAAACGAAGGGTTTAAACCAGAGCAGTTTAAGCTGATGCTGGGCGCATCAGGCGGTCCAAAATGGTTTGTTTTATTTGGTCTCGATCGATATTTGTTTGGAAATTTTTTTTCCAATAGGAAAGAATCACTCTATACGATTGGTTCGTCGGTCGGTGCTTGGAGGATGTGTTGTCTTGCAGCTAGCGATCCGGCGAAGTGCGTAGAGCGCTTGGCCAACTACTACTGTCACGAAGATTATTCACACATGACCTCGGTAAGAGAAGTTACTGAAAGCGCAAGAGTAATGCTCGAAAAGATTTTGATAGATGATAGTAAAACAAAGGTTGTTCATAACAAAGTCTTTAAAACTCATATTGTTACAGTCAGGTCAAAAGGCGTAAACTCTTCTGCAGGCGACTTTGCACATGCTCTGCATCTTGGCTTGAGTGCAGTCTGCAATGTATTTACGCGGGGATCTTTACGTCACTTTTTTGATCGTTCTATTTTTACAAACGATATGGTTACATCCCCATGGTCTGACTCAGCGGTGGTTGACTCAATTTCGCCATTAACAGAGGCAAATCTAATCGATGCTTTGTTAGCGAGTGGATCTATTCCGTTTGTTTTAGAGGGAGTGAACAATATTACCGGATCAAGGCTTGGACGTTATTGGGATGGAGGGATCTTGGATTACCACTTTGATTGGCCATTCCTTGAGTCTGAGAATGATCTTGTCTTATACCCGCACTACTCGTCGGAACTTATTCCTGGTTGGTTTGACAAGAAATTACCCTGGAGAAAAGTCAAAGATTCACAGTTGGATAAGGTAGTCCTTCTAACTCCTACAACAGAATTTGTGAGAAATCTGCCTGGCAGTAAAATTCCAGATAGATCTGATTTTAAGCATATGCCCTTTGATTACAGGGTCGAAGTTTGGGAGGAGGTAATGAAAAGGAGCGAGAGCCTTGCTGTCGAGCTTGATGAGCTTATAGCGCGCGGAGAAGTGAGCTCAATTGTGAGGCCGATTAAGGAGAGGTTGAGGTGATGAAGACCTCACAAGTGAGTGATTTAATAAGCAACTTTTTAATGAAATTGATTGTCTTAGAGTAGGGCTGCAGTAAATTTTTAATCTTTTTTTAGTCGAACTATGGCCGAATAGGTCGATATAAGGTTGTATTAAAAACTTCAAATAATTTTAATTAGCCAGCATGAAAAATATAAAATCATTGATCTATTTAGTCTGTATTTTTTTGTCTGCGACGTTATATTCGTCTTGTATAGTGAGTACGGTAGTTGGCACAACAGTAGATACAACTATAGAAGTTGCAAAGGTGCCATTTAAAGTGGCCAGTGCTGCGGTTGAATTGGCAACATCGGAAGAAGATGAAGAATAGGTGGGCAATACAGATGAGTATAAAGCCAGAGGATTTTCAAATACCATCACATTATCGGCATTGGGAGGGCGATAAGGCAGAGGATTATATTGGCCCTTTCTTTTTTTATATTGATGGAGAGACTCCTCGGACGGCATTCAGAATCCAAGAACACAATTGCAACGCGCACAACTCAGTGCATGGGGGTGTGTTGATGGCTTTCGCAGATTATACCTTATGTATAGGTGCGAACATGGGTGAGAGTGAAAGCGTCGCTACCGTGAGTTGTAATAATGAATTTGTAGCACCAGCGTTTCAAGGAGATCTCCTTGAGGCTCAATGTTTTGTGGTGCGAAGAGGAAAATCGCTTGTATTTACTCGTTGTGAAATTAGAGTGGGAGATAAACCAGTGCTCAACAGTAGTGGCGTGATCAAGCGGATTTTACGTTAAATCCAAACCTAAAATTAAAGTGATCGCCACTTTTGTCTCGTCTCTAATTGATACTGAGTGCAAAAAGATAGGCGATGAGTAGCGAATTGAAAACCTACTGGTAACATCGAGAAGTATTTCTTCAACAACTTCTGTAGTATTCTCCAGTAAAAGGTCATCGCTCTGTATTTAAGGGTAGAGTTGTACCAGATCCCTTTGTAGGCACCACAATGAATATCACCGCCTTAGTTATCATTCTCTATCTCGCAACCTTCGCTATATTTGGGCTCTATCTGAACCGAAAAAAAGGGTCAGCGTCGGATTGGGCGATAGGAGGAAGCTCACTTGGAATTTTCATGATTGCGGCTGGCGCTGCTGGCACGCGGATAGGTGGGGCTGGCACCTATGGTGTGGCTGGAGATGTAATGTCAGAGGGAATCGGGCATATGTGGTATGGAGTTCACTCTTTCGCTGCGTTGTTCCTAGTCGGTCTTTTCTTTGTTATTCCTTATCGTCGACTGAAAGTCGTGAGCGTAGGTCAAGTATTTGATCGACGTTTTGGATCATACCGCTGTCAATGGCTAACTAGTCTTTGTGTGCAAGCTGAATATCTAGTGGTTAACATCATTGAGCCATACATCATAGGTTCTATAGTCTCTGGAGTAACTGGAATACCATTTCCTATCGGAGTGGCAATTGGTGCAATTTTAATTATTACGTTTACGGTGTCAGGTGGGCTTAAAGGAACTGCCTATGCCAATATAATTCATTGCTCGGTGGTTATTTTTGGTTTGATGTTGGTAGGTTTAATTGTGATGGATGACATTGGTGGTTGGGGAGTAGTAATCCAAAGGGCATCAGAGCAGCTAGCAGCAAGTGAGGTGAATGAAACTGCTTGGTGGAGTTTTACTGGTATTGGAATTGCGACGATCATCGCAATGTTTATCTCAGCGACTATTCATACTCCAGCGGCATCTGTCTATGCAAATTATGCTAGCTCAGCTAAAAAGGAGAGTTTCCTAATTCCGGGGTTCTTCTTCGCGGGTCTGATTGCTGCTGCCATGCCAGTTGTTGCGGGTTTCATTGGGATTCTGACTATGTCTGAATATGGTCCGGAAAGCGGTCTAACTAGTTATTTAAACATCGCGCAACTGGCAATAGATGGTGGTCCGATACTGGGTGGCATCGCTCTGGCTGCTGTTCTTGCAGCTGTTATTTCTTCTGGAGCGCCGATTTTGTTGGCGAGTGCCACAATGTTTGTTAACGATTGGATTCCGGGATCAAAGGACTACAGCTCTGATAAAAAATTATTTGCGTACAAGTCGGTTACCGTCGTTTATGGAATTGGTGCCGCTTTAATTGCATGGCTTGGTAACATAAGCTCAGTTCTAGGACTAGTGTTACTGGGTTTTGCGATGGTGGTCCCTCCAGCGGTAGCTGTCGGATTTGTGTTGTACTGGCGGCGCACCTCTGAAAGGGCAGCTTTTTGGGGTATGGCGCTTGGTTTTGCCGGCGGATTAATCGTCTGGTTATTCAACTCCTTGTTTGGTCATGCAGAGAATGCAACAGTGGGCGGTTTTGCTCAGTGGTGGTTCGAATTGATGAGTCTATTGGGCGAATGGCGTGACCCCTCGTTTGTTACGCTGCTGGTGCCAGTCATTTCTATACCTATACTAACTCTCGTGTTTCCTAATACATACGAAACGAACGCTAATTTTGAACCGTTCTATGAGAAGCTGGGTCGAATTCAAAAGGACCTTTCTTGGAAATAAGTTAGCCGATTTTTACCTTCTCAGTTCGCCATTAGCTTGAATTATAAACGGACCAGGCGTTCTATAGCTTTTCTCTAGGAGAGTACAGAGATCTTCTGCAGTTTCAGCTTTTCCTCCTTCGACTCCAAATCCCTTTGCAAGGGCGACCCAGTCAATGGATGGGTTTCCTATATCGAACAAACTTGCCGCAATTTCACCGACATCCGTTACGCCTAATCGCCCATATTCAACATTAAGAATGTTATAGGAGTTATTTGCAAAAATTATCGTAGTAACGTCTAGGTTTTCTCTGGCTTGTGTCCAAAGTGCCTGAATCGTATAGGCTGCCCCTCCATCACCTAACATTGCCAGAACCCTTTGATCAGGACACGCCAAAGCAGCACCTACGGAGCAAGGTCCTCCCTGCCCAATTGCCCCTCCGGTCAAACTTAGCCAACTATTTTGCGTGGTATTTTGGCAGAGTGGGTGTGCTGCATTACCGCCACCCGAGTCTGTGCAGACAATCACATTCTCTGGGAGTGTAGCTGCTAGGGATTGGATAATTGTTTTAGTGTTTAATTCGCCTGATGGCTTTTCTATTTCTTTTTTCTCAAAGTAGCTCACTGGATTGTTGCTGGCTCCCAAACGATCGGCTAATCGCTCGAGCGCGTCAGCTGCATCTTCTTCAATCGACGCCAACCGCGTCACTTGGCATCCTTTAGGGATTAGCTGTCCTGGCGTATTCTTATATGCAAAAAAGCTAGCGGGGATCTCACCTCCGACCAATATTAAATTTTCAATTCCTTTTAATGCACTGAGGACCTGCTCCGGGAAATAAGGAAGTCTCTCAATTTCAACTCGTCCGGGGCCGCCATCTACCCTTGCCGGGAAAGTTCCGTTAAATAGTTTACTTCCTGTTTTGCTTGCGATCTTACTGGCAGCGGACATTGCTGATTGTTCTGCCGCATGATGCTCCAAAAGAAACGCAGTTTTACCTCCTTTATTGACAAGCTTTGCAACTTCCTCGATCGCTGTTTCGTCAACTTTTGGACGTTGAGGTAGAGCATTGGGTTTTGCTGGGCCCGCAGATTCTCCCCAAGCTGCATCGGCCCCCATAATTAATGTTGCAATTTGACCTGTTGAACCTGGTGTTTGGCGTAAGGTTGCAGTGTAAGCATCTGCTCCGTCCTGAGCGAGTGTAGCTGCCGTGCTTTCAGATTTTAACCAACAAGAAAAATTTCTTGCCAAGGTGTCTATATTTGAGGTTAAAGGTGCATCATAACCAACATGAAAATTGGGGTGATTGCCTACAATATTGATCATGGGAGTATTCGCGCGCCTTGCATTATGAAGATTCGCTATACCATTAGCCATTCCTGGGCCCAGATGAAGCAAGGTAGCAGCTGGTTTCCCGGTCATTCTGCCTATACCATCTGCTGCGCCAGTACATACCCCTTCGAATAAGGCGAGAACCGAGCGTACTCTCGGTACCGCATCCAAGCCTTGCACCAAGTGCATCTCTGAAGTCCCAGGATTTGCGATACAAAATTCGACGCCGCAATCGGCCAGTGTGTTGATAAGTGCAGTTGCTCCATTCATGGTACTATCTTCCAAAGTAAAAGTTTTATAGTTTCGGATAAATCATATCACTTTGATCATTAAAGGCTAGCGAGTAAGCTATTTCGAGATCTTAATTTTTTATGGCGATATCGTGGGGGCACGAACAATTTGTTGAATATGTCGTAGACCTCTCTCAAGTCATTGGACCTGTATACTCAAAGCGAATGTTTGGAGGTCACGGAATTTTCCTCGAAGGAGTTATGTTTGGGCTGGTATTTAACAGCACTCTTTATTTTAAAGTTGATAGTGACTCTCGTGAACGTTATATCAGCCGCGGTCTTGAACCATTCAGTTATGAACGAAAGGGAAAAACAACCAACCTGAATTATTATCAGGCACCTGAGGAAGTTTTAGACGACTTGGATATCATGAGAGACTGGAGTAACTGTGCTTTTGAAGTAGCAATTAAAGCAGCTGCGAAACGTAAAGCGGATTGAAACCTCCATAACTTAGTCATCCAAAGCAGTTGAATTCGAGGCTTGTCAAGCGAGGGCGAACACTTTATCTTTAATCACGGATACTTAAATTAGTTTGATACGAACCTTATCTTTTTCTGGGGGGAAAATGAAAAATAGTTTATCTGTATTGACATCAATAATTCTCGCGGGCCTGTTTGGTAGCCATTTATACGGCCAAGACGATTTCGTCATGCCAAGAACAGAATGGGGTGCGGCTGATTTGGGTGGTGTTTGGAATTTCAGCTCCATTATTCCGTTAGAGCGCCCAACTTTTTTGGGAGACAAGAAAACCTTGTCTAATGAGGAAATAACGGCACTTTCAAGTCGACAAGAGGCGGGTTTTGAGGCTCTTAATGAGATTGGGGTGGGTGGTTACAATACGTTTTGGATCGAAATGGGAGAAAATGGCGATAACCGCACCTCATTGATAACTTACCCCGAGAACGGTCGTCTGCCTGAAACCATCGAAGGGGTTCCGGTGCAGGTTGGTGGCCTAGGTCCAGATGAACCAGGTGTACGACCTGTAAGAATGGTGGTCGGAGGCATAGCTAAAGATGGGCCAGAAGACCGAGGACTGTCGGAGCGTTGTATTGTTGGATTCAATTCAGGGCCGCCTTTTACACCTAATCTTTACAACAACAATGTCCAGATAATACAGAATGAAAATACTGTCGTAATAATGACTGAGATGATCCATGATGCGCGAATTGTTCCACTAAATACTCGATCGAACCTAACCGAAGATGTGCGACTTTGGACTGGTGATTCGAGGGGTCATTGGGAAGGGGATACGTTGGTTGTGGAGACTAAGAACTTTAATGGGTTAACTCAGAGTTTCGGTGTCTATGGAACTTCGAAGGATAAGTTACTCACTGAGAAATTTACAAGGACTGGGCCGTTTACGGTAGAGTATGAATTCACTGTAGATGATCCCTCAACCTTCAAAGATAAAATAGTGGCTATGGTGCCTATGGCAAAGGTCGATGGGCAGTTATATGAGTATGCCTGTCATGAAGGTAACTACGGTATGGTAAATATCTTAAGAGGAGAAAGGATGAGTGAGCTCCGAGATACAGAGGCTTCCCCATAACCACTTAGGCACCTGAAAAGACCAGCGGAGCCGGTCTTTTCAGCCCGCTTAAATTTAGTATGCTGAATCAATACGCTGCAAGTTCAAGATGAAACCCTACCTTTGATAGATAGCAGCGGTTGGTCAATTTGCTGTGAATCAAGAGAAAATCTTTGTTAAGATTTGCATAAACTCCGTGCCGTTGTGACCCATAAACCTTTTCCTAATAATAATTGAATCGCATGTTTCTTCAGACATCAATAAGGCCGACTCATCTCTCATGCTGGAGTCTTTCAATGAGCTCGATTATTTTCTGCTCCCTACTGAGTTTTCAGAGGAGTCATGCTCAAGGCGCTCAGGCAAATCTGGAGGATTATCAAGCACCATCAAATCTGAGTGCACTAAATTTTTACTTGATCACTGTGGATGTGGGCGATCAGGTTTGGGATAACTTTGGACATACTGCTCTCCGCGTATTTGATGAAAATACAAACACCGACGTAATTTTCAATTGGGGAACTTTCGATATTTCCGGTGGCGTGGTTGACTTCTCATGGAAATTTTTTAAAGGGATAATGGATTACCAATTAACGACAAGCACGCCAAGTCAAGAATTTGCCCTATATTCTGCTCAGCAAAGGACGGTATGGCAGGACAAGATAAATCTTACGAATCCGCAAAAAGAAAGGCTTTATCGAAGATTACTTTGGAACCTTGAATCTTCCAATACTGCGTACGCCTACCAGTATTTTTTCAATAACTGCACGACTAAGGTTAGAGATTATTTAGATGAGTCTTTGGGCGGCGCTCTGCTTCCCAAGTTCAGTGGCACAACTGAATTAAGTTTTAGAGATCATGTAAGATCTCATTATCAATCAGTTGGTCTGGTTGAAATCTCTCTGGATATCTTAATGAATAGTAATATCGATCGAAAGATTTCTGAGTGGGAAGAAATGTTTTTGCCGCTAAAGTTCCGCGAGCGCTTGCTTCAGGTCGAATCGGATGTTGCAGAAAATGGTAAGCGCCAAATGCTACTGTCCGATTCACAGATAATTGCTCAATTTATGCCGCCAACGGTAGATACAGATCCTCATGATGTGTTGTTCTATTTACTAACTTTACCAGTAGTTTTCTTGTTTCTCATGATTAGAAAAATTCCGCAAACCTACTACGCGACAAGAACTCAAATAGGGCTGCGGTTCCCAAAACTAAACTATAGAATACTTGCCTTACTGGGCGCATTGACGTCTTTATTTAGTGGAGTCCTTGGCATCTTGATGCTCGGCAGTTGGTTTCTATCTGGCCATACGGACACTCATCACAATATTAATCTCTTAGTTTTCTGGCCGACTGATATTTTTGGAATAATCATTGCGACGGGCTGGCTTGTTTCTTGTAAAGCCTGGCCGACAAATCATAATACGGCGCCCTTCATAAATTATTATTTGTTTGGTCATTTATTCGCAATGCTAATTTATGGATTGATTGGCTTTTTTGGACTATCCGAACAAAAAATCGATGACATTCTTTATTCCGTACTTCTCGGATTCACTTTTTTTACAATCCTAATTTGCATCGTAGGCTTCGAGTCTTCAAAACCGAGAAACGTACTTTTATAATTAAAGTCACATGAAGTAACGAAATCAAATTTCTACTTATGAAAAAAGCATTGAGTTGCTTCTAAG